>JAISUN010000004.1 GCA_031272085.1 Dysgonamonadaceae bacterium
TGTTTACCATAATCAATGACATTTTTTTTACTTCTGCGTCATCCGTCGCATCGGTCGTTTTTTGTTTTGAGGGCTTTATAGGGAAGGGGGCAGGTCTGTCAAGGTTTTTGTCAAAAAAAACGCAACGTCCGCAGGGTGTAGGAAGATTTTTTTCAAAACCAGCGGCTCGACCATTACTGACCGTTAAGCCCCCGAAAGTACCTTTGCCCTCAATCAAAAAAATGACCGAATAAACAGGCGACAACAAGCAGAAAATTTTGTGGAATGATTATACAGAGGGAAGCAGCGAAAAAATTAAGCCAGAGGAAGTTAGAAATGAAAAAAGCCCGACAAAATCGGGCTTCAATCAAATTAAAAAAAACTGTGTTTCAGTTCAACCAATAACGGTTTTGTTTAGGCAAACAAGCCCAAATGATTTTTGCATCAGGCATTTTCCGTTTTTGCAACTGTTCGCGCAATGCCGAAGTAACAAATTCACGGAAAACCTTTGCTTCAAACGAGTGAATCCGATAACTCAAAAAGATTAAAGTTTCCAGATTGTAATACTCCGTTTGCTTTTCTATCCCGTTGTCAGTGTAGCGATTAGTCCGCATACAATCCTTTTTCGACAGCAGATTTTCCTTAAAAATGCTGCGCAAATTGGCATTTACGGTTTGAACAAAACAGCCCAGCAAACGAGCCATTTCATTGACTGTCAGCCACAAATTGTTTTTTAGCAATGTGGCGTGAACCGAAGGCGCTTTGCCTGCTTCGATTTTAATTTCAATACTTCCTTTTTCCATATATATTGATTTAAAAGTTTGCTGCATATTTTGTATTCATCTCATCCAATTTGTCGGCAAGAACATTCATCTCTTTACTTATTTTTTCATTGGTAATCCGCGCGTAAATTTGCGTGGTCTTTATATTAGTGTGTCCCAGCATTTTACTCACGCTTTCGATTGAAACGCCTTTCGACAGGGTAACTGTTGTGGCAAATGTATGTCTTGCTACGTGAAATGTAAGCAATTTGTCTATCCCGCAAATGTCGGCTATCTCTTTCAAATAAGCGTTTATTTTCTGATTACTTATAACGGGAAGCATTACGCCATCCGGCAAAGTACCTCTGTATTTTTCCAGAATAATTTTTGGAATTTCCAGAAGCGGAATATTAAAACTGACATTTGTTTTTGTTCGTTTACCGATAATCCATAATTTGCCGTCTAATGCTTCTCTAATATTTGTTTCTCTTAAATTAGAAACGTCAATGTAGGCCAAACCTGTAAAGCAGGAAAAAATGAAAACGTCGCGAACCTGTTCCAGACGCTTTATTGTGAATTTTTTTTTCATTATGCTTTCGAGTTCTGGTTGAGTAAGAAAAGCCCTGTCGGTTTTCTCTGTATGAAAACGGTAATTTGCAAAAGGGTCGGTATATATCCAGCCGTTGTTTTTGGCAATCAAAATAATTGTGCGTAAATATTTTATGAATTTCATTGTAGCGTTGTGTCCGCACAGGTAATTGTTTTTAAGAAAAATCTCAAAATCGCACAAAAAAGAATAATTAACTTCTCGAAGGTCAATATCGGAAATATTGTATTTTTCCCGCATAAAGCGTTCGAGTCTGTCACGCGCCCTGATGTAACGCTTATAGGTTATAAGGCTCAAATCTTTTCCGACCTTTGTTTCTATGTCTTCGAGGTGCTTGTTGAAAAGTTCAAGCAACGAAAACCGGCTCGTTTTAAAGCCCAGAAAAGCATTTTTAACTTTTTCGGCAGTTACCACCGTTTCCCGTTCCGATATTTCCCTGTAATAATTGTAGAGCAATGCACGGGAACGGTCTAACAGCCTGTTTATTTCGACAGCCTCGGATGTTCTTCCGTTGACTCTCTGCGAGCATGGATTCCAGTCAGAAGGATTGACATCGCATTTCAAACTGAACTGAGCAATTTTGCCATTAAGGGTAATTCTTCCCATAATTGTCGTTTTCCCATTGCGTTTAAGTGCACTCTTTTTATAAAAGAGGATTGAAAATGTACTTTTCATAATGTTCGTTTTTTTAAGTTACAAAATTACTTTTTTATTTTGTCAAATGGGATATTTCTGCTGTGCTAAAATGCGACAAATCAGCGACATAATGCGAAATTCGTTACCAGTTTTAAAATTTAATAAAAGGTAACGAATCGGTAATGATTTTCTGTCGCATCCTGTCAATTCTATGACGCTTTTTGTCGTCAATCAGGCCTTAAAAAAATCCGTAAATTCAGCATTTACGGATTTAAAACAGTTCAAATTTCTCTTTTTCGTATTGTAAGAAAAATAAAATTTAAAATGTATAAACGACTTAATTTCAACGATATATAATTATATTCATTCACAAGCGTTTTTAATAAAATGAAAAAATAGCCTGAACTAATAAATAATTCAGACTATTTTGCACTTTTCCAGAAATCCGGTTCAAAACTCGTATTTCTTTTCCCCAGTGAACCGGGCGGGATTCGAACCCGCGACCCACAGCTTAGAAGGCTGTTGCTCTATCCAGCTGAGCTACCAGTCCGCCTTTGTATTATGAACACTTAAACTTTTATTTTCGGCTGCAAAAGTACAAAATTCCGGCGAAATACGCAAATATTATCGCCGGAACTTGCTGAAATTTGTCGTTTCCTTGCTGTAACTGTTTATGAATTAGAGCGAAACGACATAATGTCCTTGTCGAAATTATACAGCGAGCCGTCGCCCAGCAGGTTCAGTTTGTCGAGGATGGCTTTTACCTGCGATTCCTCTTCAATCTGTTCGGTAACGAACCACTGCATCCACTGATAGGTTGCGTAATCTTTTTCGTCGAGGCAAGCGCCTACGATGTCGTTGATGCTTTTGCTGACCATCTGTTCGTGGCCGAGCGCCTGAACAAACACGTCTTTAATGCTTTTCCACTCAACAGGCGGCTTTTTGAAAGCGGGGATAATGGCCTTTCCGCCTCGGTCGATAACGTAATGAACGAGTTTCAGCATGTGGGTATGCTCTTCGTTTGCCTGCGCGTAAAACCAGTTGGATATTCCCGGATAGCCTGATTCTTCGGCCCAGGTAGCCATTGCCAAATACAGATTGCAGGAAAAACCCTCTTTTTCTATCTGCTCGACAAGAATTGCTTCAATTTTTTTCGATAACATAGTAATGCTTTTTAAGTGAATAATTTATATTTGTTTTTCATTAATTTCGCAATACAAAATTATTAATAAATTTTTAAAAAAATGCAAGAAAATCGTTTTTTTATTTGTTTATTTAAAAAAAAGCGTTACCTTTGCACCGCATTTGAGAAAACGTTCTCGACGCAGAATTAACAAACGGTGTGGTAGTTCAGCCTGGTTAGAATACATGCCTGTCACGCATGGGGTCGCGGGTTCGAGTCCCGTCCGCACCGCGAAATTAAAGCCTGTAAATTTCGATTTACAGGTTTTTTTGTCATCATACGGTACAATTAAAAAATACTCTTACCTGTGCAGGTCCGGAAGGAAAAATTATCTGTAAAAATAAGAAAAAACTCGAATTTTTTGCTCATTTTCTTTAAATTTGTGCAATTTTTTGGTTTTTTTAGTTGTCATTCCTGAATAAAACATTACTTTTGCAGCCGATTATTTTTCTTGATTAGTAAAAATTCGTAATATAATTAAAGATATGGGCTTAAAAATTATTGTATTGGCCAAACAGGTTCCCGATACGCGCAATGTCGGGAAAGATGCGATGAAAGAAGACGGAACGGT
Organism: Dysgonamonadaceae bacterium; assembly: GCA_031272085.1. Classification (GTDB taxonomy): domain Bacteria; phylum Bacteroidota; class Bacteroidia; order Bacteroidales; family Azobacteroidaceae; genus Azobacteroides. The sequence goes on from JAISUN010000004.1 coordinate 3,738, forward strand.
AAACCGCGCCGCGCTTCCTGCCATTTTCAATCCCGAAGACCTGAATGCGCTCGAACAGGCTTTGCAACTGAAAGACCGCTACGAAGGTTCGACGGTAACTCTGCTGACGATGGGGCCTCCGCGTGCGGCGGACATTATCCGCGAAGGACTTTTCCGCGGAGCCGACGGCGGCTATCTGCTGACCGACAGAGTGTTTGCCGGAGCCGATACTCTGGCCACAAGTTACGCTTTGAGTATGGCAATCCGCAAAATCGGAAAATTCGACCTTATTATTTCAGGTCGTCAGGCGATTGACGGCGATACCGCGCAGGTAGGGCCGCAAGTGGCCGAAAAACTCGGACTTTCGCAAATCACTTACGCCGAAGAAATCCGGTCGGCCGAAAATGGGAAAATCTGCGTAAAACGCCGTTTGGAACACGGAATAGAGGTTGTAGAAGGCAAATTGCCAATCCTCGTTACCGTCAACGGTTCGGCGCCTTCCTGCCGTCCGCGCAACGCCAAACTGCTGCAAAGGTACAAATATGCCAAAACGGCTTCGGAAAAGCAAGCGGCCGCTGAATCGCAAACTCCCGTTTTTGGAAACCGCGGCGTAGAAATAGCCGAATGGAGCGCCGCATACGTGGACGCCGACCCGCAGCAGTGCGGACTTTCAGGCTCGCCGACCAAGGTTAAGAAAATCGAAAACATAGTTTTTCAGGCAAAAGAAAGCAAGACTTTCGACGACAGCGATGCTCAAATCGAGGGCTTGATTGTGGAACTTATTAATAATCACACGATTGGATAATCCCCCCATCCCCTTTAAGGGATTTAGGGGTATAAAAATAAAAGATTATGAATAATATTTTTGTTTATCTCGAAATAGAAAACGGCAAGGTTGAGGACGTAAGCCTCGAACTCCTGACCAAGGGACGCTCGCTTGCCAACCGCCTTTCGTGCCGTTTAGAAGCAGTTGCGGCAGGAGCAAATTTAGACGCTGTCGGCCAACAGGTTTTCCCTTACGGCGCCGACGTACTTCATGTTTTCGACGACAGCCGTCTGGAACCTTACACTTCGCTGCCTCACACACAGATACTTGTGAAACTTTTCAGGGACGAAAAGCCTCAAATAGCCCTTATGGGCGCAACAAGCATCGGGCGCGACCTCGGCCCGCGGGTTTCGTCAGCCCTGTTTAGCGGCCTTACTGCCGACTGTACCGCCCTCGAAATCGGCGACCACGAAGAAAAGAAGGAAGGCAAAACGTATAAAGACCTGCTTTATCAGATTCGGCCGGCATTTGGCGGAAATATTGTGGCTACAATCGTCAATCCCGACAACCGCCCGCAAATGGCTACCGTCCGCGAAGGCGTGATGAAAAAAGAGATTTACCGGGTTGATTATAAGGGCGAAACAGTAAAACATAAGGTTTCGGACTATGTTTCCGACGAAGATTTTGCGGTCAGCATTATCGAACGGCACATCGAACAGTCGAAAATCAACATCAAATCCTCGCCAATCATCGTGGCCGGCGGCTACGGAATGGGTTCCAAAGAGGGATTTGAACTCTGTCATCAACTTGCCTCCGTTATCGGAGCCGAAGTAGGCGCTTCGCGTGCCGCTGTGGATGCTGGTTTTGCCGAACACGAGCGGCAAATCGGGCAGACGGGAGTTACGGTTCGACCTAAACTTTACATTGCCTGCGGCATTTCGGGACAGATTCAGCACGTGGCCGGAATGCAGGATTCCTCGCTGATAATCTCGATAAACAGCGACCCCGCCGCGCCGATTAATTCAATAGCCGACTACGTGATAACCGGTGAAGTGGAAACTGTAATTCCCAAAATGATAAAGTATTACAGGAAAAACAGCAAATAATTACAACTATGGCAAATTTTTATTCAGATAATACAGCATTGAAGCATCACCTGCATCACCCGCTGATGCGCCGGATTGTGGAACTTCGCGAACGCTCGTTTACCGACGCGGAAAAATACGATTATGCGCCTTTCGATTACGAAGATGCGATGGACAGTTACGAACAGACGCTCGAAATTGCGGGCGAAGTGATTGGCGACGTTATCGCTCCCAATGCCGAAGAAGTTGACCACACCGGTCCGACGCTTGCAAACAACCGCGTTTCATACGCTCCCGGCACGCAGGAAAACATGAAAGCCGCTACACAAGCCGGATTAATGGGACTTTCGATGCCCCGCCGTTTCGGAGGACTTAATTTCCCGATGACGGCATTTATTATGGCTTCCGATATGGTAGCCCGCGCCGATGCAGGATTTTGTACGATTTGGGCATTGCAGGACTGCGCCGAAACAATTTACGAATTCGGCAGCGAAGAACAGCGGGCAAAATTCATTCCCCGAATGTGTGCAGGCGAAACAATGTCGATGGACTTGACGGAACCCGACGCCGGCTCCGATTTGCAGTCGGTTATGCTGAAAGCAACTCCCGACGAGGCGAACGGCTGCTGGCGACTGAACGGCGTCAAACGTTTCATTACCAACGGCGACAGCGATATTCATCTCGTGCTTGCCCGCTCGGAAGAAGGCACGAAAGACGGACGCGGACTGTCGATGTTTATCTATGACAAACGCGACGGAGGCGTGAACGTGCGCCGCATCGAAAACAAAATGGGAATAAAAGGTTCGCCGACCTGCGAACTGACCTTCAAAAACGCGCCTGCTCAACTCTGCGGCGACCGCCGTTTGGGACTGATAAAATACGTGATGTCGCTGATGAACGGCGCCCGACTGGGCATTATGGCGCAGGGCGTCGGCATTTCGGAAGCGGCTTACCGCGAGGCTTTGTCGTATGCAAAAGACCGCAAACAGTTCGGAAAGGCGATTATTGAATTTCCTGCTGTCTATGAGATGGTTGCAAATATCAAGGCAAAATTAGACGCATCGCGGGCTGTGCTTTACGAAACATCGCGCTTTGTGGATATGTACAAGGTTTTGGAAGATATTCAGAAAGAACGCGCCCTGACTGCCGAAGAAAAAGAAGAACTGAAAAAATACAAACGTTTAGCCGACGCATATACTCCTCTTGGAAAGGCATTTACAACCGAATATGCCAATCAGAACGCTTACGATTGCATTCAGATTCACGGCGGCTCCGGATTTATGAAGGATTACGCTTGCGAACGCCTTTACCGCGACGCCCGAATCACAAATATTTACGAGGGAACGACGCAACTCCAAGTTGTGGCTGCAATCCGCCACGTGCTGACCGGAACTTACCTGACGCAAATGAAAGAGTATCAGGCAGTTGAAGTCGGCGCTGAACTCGAACCTCTGAAAGCCCGCCTTGCTCCATTGGTTGAGGTTTGCGAGCGCTTGGTTCAGTCGGTTGCGGCTACGAAAGACCAGGAATATATTGATTTTCAGTCGCGCCGCCTGATGGATTGCACCGGACATATCACGTTGAGTTACCTGCTTTTGCTCGACGCCGCCCGCAATGCCGATTTCCGCGCATCAGCCGAGGTTTATGCCGCAATAGCCGAAAGCGAAGTGAAGAAAATCGAAGAATTTATCACCGGTTTTGACGCAAAAAGGCTGGAATATTACAGATAAAAATTGCTTGTAATCCGGCAAATAAAAAATCCTCGCTGCCGTTCGGCAGCGAGGATTTTTTATTTGATTTCAATGAGGATTCAGTCAATTTTATCAAATCCTGTATAAGGAACCAGCGCTTTCGGAATCAAGATTCCGTCCGGAGTTTGGTTGTTTTCGAGCAGGGCGGCGACTATGCGCGGCAATGCTAATGCGCTGCCGTTGAGCGTGTGGCAAAGTTGGATATTCTTGTCCTCGTCGCGGTATCGGCATTTGAGGCGGTTGGCCTGATAACTCTCGAAATTGGAAACCGAACTGACTTCCAACCAGCGTTGCTGGGCGGCGGAAAACACTTCAAAATCAAAGGTCAGAGCCGAAGTAAAACTCATATCGCCTCCGCAAAGCCGAAGAATCCGCCATGGAAGTTCGAGTTTTTCAACCAAAGTCTGAACATAATCAACCATCTCTGTAAGAGATTGATACGAATGTTCGGGCTTGTCGATTCGGACAATTTCCACTTTGTCGAACTGATGCAAGCGGTTCAGGCCGCGGACGTCTTTGCCGTAAGAACCCGCTTCACGACGGAAACAGGCCGAATAAGCGGTATTTTTCAACGGCAGGTCTTTCGCGTCGAGAATCGTGTCGCGGTAGATGTTCGTAACCGGCACTTCGGCGGTCGGAATCAAGTAGAGGTTGTCGATTTCGGCGTGGTACATCTGGCCTTCCTTGTCGGGCAACTGTCCGGTACCGTAGCCCGAATCGGCGTTCACGACATAAGGCGGCTGAATTTCGGTATAACCCGCTTCGCGGGCGTTATCGAGGAAGAAATTGATGAGAGCGCGCTGCAAACGTGCGCCTTTTCCTTTGTAAACCGGAAAACCGGCTCCGGTAATTTTCACTCCGAGTTCAAAATCTATCAAATCGTATTTTTTCGCCAAATCCCAGTGCGGGAGCGCATCTGCTGGCAGGGTAGGGACTGTGCCACCGGTTCGTTCAACAATGTTGTCTTCGGCGTGTTTTCCTTCCGGAACGCTGTCGTGAGGCAGGTTTGGGATAAGGCAAAGCATTTCTGCAAGGCGGGTTTCAGCGTCTTTCATCGCGGCGTCCAATTTTTGGTTCGCTTCTTTCAGTTCCGCAACCTGATTTCGGGCTGCGGCAGCCGCTTCCGCAGAGCCTTCTTTCATTAGTTGGCCGATGGATGCGGACAGGCGTTTCAGTTCCGAAAGATTTTTGTCCAACTGGGCTTGCGACGATTTTCGTATTTTGTCGGCGTCAATTACCTGATTTACAATCTCTTTGCCGTCGAAATGCTTTTTTGCAAGACGGGCGATAACTTCTTCCGTATTTTTCGTTATAACTTTTAGCGTGAGCATAATTGTTTGATTTTTGGCTGCAAAGTTACTGATAATAATTGAAAGTTGAAAATTGAAGCCGGAAATTTGTGCTTATTTTGCGATAATCAAATAAATACCGCCTTTTTCCGTTTCAAATTCAATCACTCCGTTTTCTATGACCGAAAAAGTTGTGTTTTTCCCTTTCAAATTGCTTATTTTAAGATTATTAGCGTCCATTCCGGTTTGAATTCGGCAAAGGCCTCCCGCTTCGCTTTCAACTTGAATGACAGAGGTTTTGCCGTCTTTCCGTTTTGCGCTGACCAAAAATGCGCCTTCGGTGCGGAAATTGATAAATTCGGCTTCTTTCCACGAATCCGGAACTGCCGGAAAAACGCGGATTTTTCCGCCCCACGACTGAATGTAAAGGTCTTGTAATGAGGCTGCTGCGGCCATCGGCGTTTCAAAAACAGGCCCCGATTCTTTGTAAAGCGTATTGAACTGAATATATTTTGCGAGCAGCGTTTGCAACTGCTTTACAGCCCGCTCGCCATCGCCGGTTGAGGCGTACATCGACGAGGAGCCGGTAAACGAATATCCCTGCAAAGCGCCCGGCAAACTCATCCAGCGCCTGATGCTTTCGGCTATAATATTTTGATTTTCAGGCTGTTCCCAATTAACGAGATAAAGCGGATAAATCATCAACAGATGAGAATAATGGCGGTGCGAATAGTCGAAACCGAGTGTTGCGCTTATTCGGAAACCGTGTTCATCTGTCGGATAATCAGCGAGTTTGCCGAGAAAATCCTGCCAGTCGGCGCGTTTCGCATCTTTGAGCGCAAAACGGCTGTCGATTTCGAGTAAAGTAGCCAAACCCCAGCGCAGAAGCGCCAAATCATAGTTTACGTCCCCCCCTGAACTCGCAGATGTATATTCGGGTGAAGCGGTCGGCGGAAGGTGATATTTGCCGTCGCTGCCGACAGTTCGGATGTGGAAATAATAGTTTACCGCCGCTTTCAGGAGCGGATAAAATCTATCTACAAGTTCCTTATTATCAGCAGTATAAGTACAATATTGCCAATAATAAAACAGAATCCACGTGAGGTTGCCGACTTCGTACTGATTTTTGTCGGCATTCCGGGGATTCAGCACGCTGAACATTCCGTAAGAGCCTGAACGACCGAGGCCTATCGCATCGGAAGCGTCGGGAATAACAACGTTCTTGTGCAGATTCTCGATATTTTCGTTAAGCGCTTTCCAAAGCGGGCGTGTAAACGCCTGTCGGTTTGCCGTAACTTCCCAAGAATAAGTTAGTTGCGTGTTAAGATTAAACCAGATTGCAGGCCAGGGAGTGCGCTGGACAGCCCAAGGCCCTTGCAGGTCGATAATCATCTTGTCGGGGCGTGTTGCGCAGGCCAATTTATAAACTTGCCGCCAATAAAAACTTTCGAGATTTTTGTCTGTAAATGTCGCAAAACTTGCCGTATAATACTCCTTCCACCACTTTTTATGGGATTTTTCAAGCGCTTTGTCATTTATTGAAAAGCATTCGCCGACATTTTGTTTTGCCGCTGCAATTGCTTCTGTTTCAGAATCTTCCTGCGAAATAGTAATGGCAATCCTTCTTTTCGAGCCGGAACGGACTTCTTTCCATGCTACGGCGTAGGTAAGTCCGCAATAAAGCGGCTGGACGGACATTTGGTAATCGCCGTCGATTACCTCTTTGACAGCGGGATTAGGATATTTCAGATAGTCCGAATTTTCTATTTCGTCGGTTCCGCGGACGAGCAGGCGGGGACTGACAGCCCGAAGCGGCGTCCACGACCAGCGAAATTCCGTTTCTGCGCCTTCCGAATCCGTTTCGAGCAGGATAATATTTTTTTGAGCGTGAACATAAGTTTTGAAGTTTATCTTTCCCTTGTCGGTAACGATAACTCCTGTTGCAACAGCCTCGTATATAGACAGCCTCATAGAGTCGGACTTAACTTTTCCTGCGGGATGCAGCGTGAAATATCCAATCGGCAGGCGGGCTTCGTCGAAAAGGAGGTGGCTGCGCGAATATCCGCTTGCGATGCGGCCCCGGTTTTCTGTAACGTCCACCCGTCCTACGTCGAAGCGGTAGGAATTTTCATCGTTTTTATACAGATTTGCGCCGAGCAATCCGTTTCCCATTATTGCTCCGGCGTAGTAATCCGTTCTGATAGAATCCCATACGAAAGCGTGAGGTTCAAGAAATTTTTGCCAGTTAATCTGTCCGGTCGTGATTTTCGGCGCAGAAAACAGGGCGCAGCAAATTGCGATTGCGAGCGCAGTCAGCGAAAGTTTTTTCATTTGGCAGGTAACAAAGATTTTTTAACTATTTCTTAACCCAAACTTTTGTAATTTTTCCGAAAACAAGTTTGTGCCAGCCTTTTACTTCTTTAAATGCGTCTGTTACAAAGGTTTTCCCCTCTTCGGTATAAAAATCTTCGGGGCTGACGGTGGTTACTTCGGTCAGCGAACACTCGATAATCAGGCGGGCTTCCTTGTACGAAACGCTGCCTTCGGGCGTGGTTACGGCCGTCAGTTTATGTCGTTTCATCTTGTCGCTGTCGCGTCCCGAAGCGCTGCCGAAAAACAGCACGTCTTCCTTGTAACGTTCAGGAAAATAAGACATTGTGTATTTCTTTTCCTTCTGGATGTAAACCAGAGTATAGCGGCTTGCCCGCAGGAAGCACCACGTTACAGGCTCGTTGAACATAATCCCGACGCCGCCCCAACTTGCGGTCATCGAGTTGTAATCGGCCTCTACTCCGGCAGTGATGACGGTAAAGTCCTGTCCTACAAGTTTAAAGACGTTGTCTGTCAGGTCTGTCGGCGCAATTTCGGTAAAAAGTTCGTCGAAAGATTTGTCTTTGACGTTCACTTCCACAGAATCTTTCTGCGCGTTTTGCGGAATCTCTTCGCTTTTTTGTGCGGTTTTACCGCATCCGGCCATAATTGCGGCCAAAATGATTAAATTTAATACCCTTTTCATAAAATTTTAATATTTTTTTTGTGCAAAGATAAACATTAATTTAAAATAATTATTAATTTTGCGCTTCAAACTCGAAAAGTTTTATCAAAAACTCTTAAACAATGCTTACCTTTTTACTGTCGATAGCAATTCTTGTTGCCGGATATGTTTTTTACGGAAAATTTGTAGAAAAGCTGTTCGGCGCTCAACCTGAAAGGACTACTCCGGCCGTAGCCCATCCCGACGGCGTTGATTTTGTGCCGATGAAACCCTGGCGTATTTTTATGATTCAATTTCTCAATATTGCAGGGCTTGGGCCTATTTTCGGGGCAATAATGGGCGCCAAGTTCGGAACTTCGTCGTTTTTGTGGATAGTTTTCGGCTCGATTTTTGCGGGCGGAGTTCACGATTACCTCGCCGGAATGTTGTCGTTGAGGATGAACGGCGCAAGTTTGCCCGAAATTCACGGAAAATATCTCGGAAACGGCATAAAACAGGCGATGAGGGCTTTTATGGTGGTTTTACTGATTTTGGTAGGCGTGGTTTTTGTCGTCGGGCCTGCTGATTTGCTGGCCGGAATTACGCCTGACTATTTTAATTCGGTTTTTTGGATTGTAGTAATTTTGGCATATTATGTTGTGGCTACGCTTTTGCCTATCGACAAGTTGATTGGGCGCGTTTATCCGTTTTTCGGAGCCTGCCTGATTTTTATGGCTGTCGGGATTTTGTTTTCCCTGCTGCTTGTCCGGCCTCCGCTGCCAGAAATTTGGGAAGGGCTGGGCAATAAACATCCGGCTGCGGCTGCGAATCCAATTTTTCCGATGATGTTCATCAGCATTGCCTGCGGAGCGATTTCGGGATTTCACGCCACACAATCGCCTCTGATGGCGCGGACTATGACTAACGAGCGGCAAGGACGCCCGATTTTTTACGGAGCAATGATTCTCGAAGGCGTCATCGCCCTGATTTGGGCTGCCGCCGCCTCGTATTTCTTTTTCGATACGGACGAAGGGAAGGGGATTTTCGCAACCGGAACCAATGCCGCAGTAGTGGTGGACAGCATCACGAAGAACTGGCTCGGCGCGGCGGGCGCGGTTTTGGCGATGTTGGGAGTAGTTTTTGCGCCTATCACTTCGGGCGATACCGCTTTTCGTTCGGCGAGGCTGATTGTAGCCGATTTTCTCGGATTCGACCAGAAGCCCGTAGTGAAGCGGCTTATTGTTGCTGTTCCGCTGTTCGTCGTTGCTTTCGGAGTTTTGCTGTACAGCGTGAGCGACAAGGAAGGATTCGATATTATTTGGCGGTATTTTGCGTGGGCCAACCAGACGCTGGCTATGGTAACTCTCTGGGCAATAAGCATTTTCCTTGTTAAGGAAAAGAAAAACTATCTTGTTGCCCTTATTCCGGCGCTGTTTATGACAATGGTTTGTTCATCTTTTATTTTTATCGCCAAAAAGGAAGGCTTCGGATTTTCGCCGGCATTGTCGTACAGCCTTGGCGGAGCAATAACTGCCTCGCTGCTCGTCTGGTTTTGGGTTTCGCAAATTCGGCCGAAATAACCGCCGTTCGGTATTTATTCCTTGTATAAACCTTTCAAATATTCGTTCAACTTGATTTCCGGGTCGAGATTGAACGCTTTTTTCAGGTTTGATTTCTTGACCTTTACCGTGTCGTAGCCCACTTGCAGAGCGTTTGCAATGTCTTTGTTCGACATTCCGAGGCTGATGCAGGCGCAATATTTCATATCGAGCGCAGTAAGTTGATTTGGAGCGGCGCGTTCCTTCAAAGTGTTGTAAAATTCGGGACTTATGTCGAGCAGCAGAGTTTTGAAATCCTGAAAATTCCTTTCGCTGTTGATTTCGTCTTTCAGTAGTTTGTGTAATTTCTTGTTGTTCAATTCATTGGGCATTTTCTTGACGCTTTTTCGTATCTGTTCCAGCACTTCGTTTTTTCGGTCGATTTGCAGGTTTCCGGCGATAGCGCCCTTTTTAAGCCGCTCAACTTCAATCGCTTTCAGTTGGGTTCGCGCTTCGGCTTCATCTTTTTTCTTTTTCAAATACTTTGTTTGGAATATGATAAACATTACCAAGAAAACCACAGCCGCTATTGAAAGCAGTGTGATAATCAAATAAAGCCGGTTGCGGCTGTTGGCAAATTTTAGGGCCATTTCTTTCTCTATCAGGCCGTACTTCACGCTTGTTACCTTCTCGTATTCCATCGCTTTTTCGGCTTCATACTGCCGGTATATCAAAAATGCCTTATCTTTGGCTGTTATGGCTTTTTCCATTTGTCCTGTCTGTACGTAAAGATTTCCCAGAATGCTGTATAAGGTCCAGATTATCCGCTGGTAGCGAAAGTTGGTTTTTTCGGTTTTGAAATACGTATTTTCGATGTAATCAATGCAGTCAAGTACAGATTTTTCCGCTCCGCCGTAATTTTTTTGCGCCATATTGATAAAATAATTAAGGGAGGCCATTTGAATTCTTTCGCTCAAATTATTCGATGTTTCAAGATAGGGAAGGGCTTCGTTGACGTATTGTTCGGTCATTTCGAGGTTATGCTCGAAATTTAAGTAATCTTCGGCAAGGCCTATCCGGTTGACAATAAATGTTTCAGTCTTGATTTTGTCGGGATAAGCGGCGATTATGTCGTAAATCTGATTTTTCAGCAGCAGCGAAGAATCGCGAAAGGTTTTTAATTTAGAATCCGTATAATTGGCGGCATAAGCCGTGCTTAAAATCTGTTTTGCCGTGCAAATTTTGTCCAAATCTTCCGTTTCCTCTGCCCATTTTATAAGTTTATACATATAATCCCTTTTTTTAACGCCGTCTCTGGTTATGGGGCTTTTGCAGAGAATTAAGTAGCATTTGTAAAGTAAATTGAATTTTTCAGGACTGTCTTTTTCGTCGAGCATAATGGAAATTGCTTTATAAACGTCATCAATTCCCTGATAATCAAGAAGATAGATTTTCTTATTGCCGATAACGGAATATCCGTAAGCCTTGATGGTTGCCAAGGACGTGCGGTTGATTTCGGCGCCGATTTCTTCAATCAGGTCGTAAATTTTATTGACCTCGTACTCTTCGAGTTCCAATTCTGCGGCAAGCGGATAGATTTTGTAAGCGCTGTGAAAATTTTTTTCGACAAGTTTGTTCGCTTCTTTGAGGTAGAAGGCCGATTTTGCGGAATCGCCGAGATTACTGCAATAATCAACGGCCAGCAGGGACATTGCTTCAATCTTGTGTTCATCGGATATTTTAGAGTCGGAAATAACCCATAACAGAGAATCTCTGTCTCTAACATCGCGTTGCTGGGCAAAGTTTTTCGTGCAACAAAGCAATAATAGCGATGCAACGGCCAAAAATTTAAAATTACTCATAAGAATGTTATTGTTAGTTAGATAAAAACTATGCAAAGATAAGCAAAAAATATTTTCATACAATTTTTTTTGCCAGAAAAATTGATTTTGTAGAAAAAACAGATAATTTTTAAGGTTCATCGAGGATGTATTGACATTAAAAACATGCCAATTTTGAGGCCGGATTCGAGATTGAATGTTTTTTTGAGGTTATAAAAAAAAAGAGGTTTACACGACTAATAACCGAACTTGCTTTTTGGACTGTATTCACATGTATTGAAAAGGCTATTGTAATTTTTATCACTCAAACTAACAGATAAGTTTATTGCTATTTTGACATTTTTCTTCAATATAATCAATAGGATGATAAAAAAAAGTCAAATGTCGTGCAAACCTCTTTTTGATGGCGTTCTCTAACGCCGCGCGTATAAATAAATCACGGATTAATCGGCACGGGCTTGGGGTTGGGCTGGTTTATATCGTTGATGCGGTTCTGCTTCACGATATATGCCATGGCATTCATTTCCAATCTTGCATTGACGCTGTACGGATAGGGCGTCAGCATTGAATAATAATTGGCGTCGTAACCGGCAAAATAACCCGCTGTCGTGCCGGTTCCAAGCATTATAAAGCCGCCCTTCCATTCGGGTTTCTTGCATACAAAACAGGCTGCGTATGACGAGTATGTTCCAGTTCCCGAAACAAATTTTTCGCAATACGAAGGCAAACC
>JAISUN010000045.1 GCA_031272085.1 Dysgonamonadaceae bacterium
ATAAACACATTTCACATAAGTTTTGCCGCTTTCGAAAATGATAATTCCGACCCCGAAAAAGATTATATCCGCGCCCGTCTTTACCGCCCCGAAAGCGGAAAAGGATTGGAAGGAACGGAAATTTTACCCGAAAATCTGAATACCGGACTTTTCCTGAAAGACGTGAGGTATCATTTCACGATAACCCGCATCGGTACAGAAATTTCGCTGACCATTGCCGGCGGAGGAAAAACCCTGAAAACCGGATGGAAATTGCCCGAAAACCGACAACTTTCATCCGGCAGAATCGGGCTTCGCCTTATGGGCGGCAGAATTTCGGAATTTAGCAATTTTAAGGTAGTTAAGTTGCCTTGATTAATTGTTGCAGCGTTTTTCGCCAGTGAAAATGCCGCTAATTTTGTTTGTAAATTTTCAAACTCCAATTATTTTCCGTATTTTTGTCCAAATTTTAACAGTATGGATAATTACATAGTTTCAGCACGAAAATACAGACCAATAACGTTTCACTCGGTAATAGGCCAAAAATCGCTTACTACCACTCTGAAAAACGCAATTTTGAACCATAAACTTGCGCACGCATACCTTTTCAGCGGCCCCCGCGGAGTGGGAAAAACCACCTGCGCCCGTATTTTTGCTAAAACAATCAACTGCTTCAATCCCACGGCCGACGGCGAAGCATGCAACGAATGCGAATCCTGCCGCTCGTTCAACGAGAACCGCTCGCTCAATATCCACGAACTTGATGCGGCCTCCAACAACTCGGTGGACGACATCCGCAGCCTGACCGAACAGGTCAGAATCCCGCCACAGATTGGAAAATACAAGGTTTATATCATCGACGAGGTTCACATGCTGTCGTCGCAGGCTTTCAACGCTTTCCTGAAAACTCTGGAAGAACCGCCTCATTATGCGATTTTCATTTTAGCGACGACCGAAAAACACAAGATTTTGCCGACTATTCTTTCGCGCTGTCAGGTTTATGATTTTAACCGTATCAGTATCAACGATATAGTGGAATATCTCGAATACGTGGCCGGTCAGGAAAACGTAAAAACCGAAAAAGAAGCCCTGAACGTAATCGCCCAGAAAGCCGACGGCGGAATGAGGGACGCCCTCTCGATTTTCGACCAGGTAGTCAGTTTTTCGCAGGGAAATGTTACCTATAAAACTGTAATTGAGAATCTTAATGTCCTCGATTACGATTACTATTTCCGTATGGTTGGCGCGATGCTCGAAAACCGCGTTCCCGACTGTCTTCTGCTGCTGAACGAGATTTTGAGCAAAGGCTTTGACGGCCAGCATATTGTGAGCGGCCTCGGCCTGTTTTTCCGCGATTTGCTTGTCTGCCGCGACCCTCAAACCATCGCGCTTTTCGAGAGCGGCGAGGCGGTAAAAGCCCGTTATCAGGAACTTTCGCAAAAATGTACCTTGCCTTTTCTTTACCGTGCAATGGAAATAACGAACGAAACCGACCTCAATTACCAGTACAGTAAAAACAAACGCTTCGCAATAGAACTGATGCTGATTAGGCTGTGCCAGAGCAACAATCCTCAACCCGAAGGCGAGGATAAAAAAAAAATTGAGCAAATAAACGTTCAACCTGCCGCAACAACCCCCCAACTCACTAAAACAGGAGCGGAAGCGCTTGCGTCTTCCTCAAAAGCCCCGAAGGGTAGGGTAGAAACGGGCAGTAAAACAAATGCCGAACCCGCTCCCGAATCTTTGCAGCCGGTAAGCCTGGGCTTGAACGGACTGAAAAATAAGGCGGCGGAAACTCCCGAAGAAAAAAAATCAGAGGTAAAAGTTGAAAATCAAACTCTTACCTCTGAAAACCCCGTTAAGGCTTGGAATGGAAATTCCGAAAAAAAGGTTAAAGAAATTCTTTATACAGATAAGGATAAAGTCCAGTATATGGCTGAAAAAAATCCTCTTCTATACGACCTTGTAAAGGAGTTCAATATTCAGGTTTAAACCAGAACTCCGTGCAGGGCGTCAACCTTTCGCAGGCTTTTTTCAATCTGTTCGAGCGCATAATCTAATTGCTCGAAGGTGTGCGTCGCCATAAGCGAGAACCTAATCAGGGTGTCGTTAGGCGCCACGGCGGGCGAAACTACCGGATTGACAAATATTCCGTGTTCAAAAAGGTCTTTTGTAACGAAGAATGTCTTGTCGTTATCCCTGATAAAGATTGGAATAATTGGCGTGGACGTGTTGCCGATTTCGCAACCCATTTCCCTGAATCCGTTCAGCGCATAGTCTGTCAGTTTCCAGAGATGCTCCATACGTTCCGGCTCGCTGACCATAATGTCGAAAGCAGCCATCGCCGCAGCCGTAGCCGCAGGAGTGTTGCTCGCGCTGAAAATGTAGGAGCGGGAATTATGCCGCAGGTAGTTGATTATCGGCTCGGATGCGGCTATAAAACCGCCTATCGACGCCAGCGATTTGCTGAAAGTTCCCATGACAAGGTCAATGTCGGGCAAAACCCGGTGGTAGTCGCAGGCTCCGCGCCCCTGACGTCCTAAAACGCCCAGGCCGTGCGCCTCGTCAACCATAATGTTGGCATTGTATTTTTTCGCTAATCGCACCATTTCGGGAAGGTTGGCAATATCGCCTTCCATACTGAAAACGCCGTCCACAACTATGAATTTTACTTTATCCGGATTGCATTTCTGCAACTGCCGTTCAAGCGATTCCATATCGTTGTGCCGGAACTTTAACTTTTGTGAAAAAGAGAGTCTGTGGCCTTCTATAATAGAGGCGTGGTCTAATTCATCCCAAAGAATGTAATCCTCACGTCCTGTAATACAGGAAACTACTCCTAAATTAACCTGAAATCCGGTAGAGAAGATGATTGCATCGTCTTTTCCCATAAATTCGGCTAACTTCTTTTCAAACTCAATGTGAAGGTCTATTGTCCCATTCAGGAAGCGGCTCCCGGCCATACCTGTCCCGTATTTTTTGGTTGCGGCTATGGCTGCTTCTTTAACTTTCGGATGGTTAGTCAATCCAAGATAGGCATTGGAACCAAACATCAGTACTCGTTTACCGTTGATGGTGACCACTGTATCCTGGTCGCCTTCGATTACCCTGAAATAGGGGTATAATCCCTTCGCTTTCGCCTTTTGAGGCTCGTCGTACTTACTTACTCGTTCAACAAGAAGGTTCATAATCAATTATTAATGAACGTTAATATTAATGAATTATCTCAATATTACTGCTTTTTCATCTTACATTCGCAAGAGTGTTGAGCAAAAAGCAGGCTGCAAAGATACAAATAATTTCAATACGATATTAATATTTTCGGAAAAAAATGTTCCGTTTTTCGTAATTTTTTTTCCCGTTTTCCGATGTAATATTTTTTATGTCCTCAAAAACTAACGCTTTTTTAACAAAAATTGTTCCCTCAAAACTCATTTTTTTATTGTTTTACGGAAAAAAACATAAAATTTTCAAAATTTTTTTAATTAAGCGATACAACATAAAAATAAAATATATATCTTTGCACCGTGTTTCGCGAGTTACGAAGCACTTCAAAAATTTATTAATCGTTTTTAATTGTAAAAGAAATGAAAAAAATTGTATTGTTCGCATCATTCGTTGCAATGGTAGCATTCAGCGCTTGCACCAGCAAACCGGCTGAAAATGCAACAGAAGAAACAACTACTACTGTCGTTGAAGAAGAAACAACCGCTCCGGTAGAAGAAGCGCCTGTTGATTCCGCAGCAGTAGAAACTCCTGCTCCCGCTGCTGAATAAGCAAAGGAAAACGAGTTAAACGCAACGCGAGCCGGCCCCTTTTCCAAAAAGCGGCCGGTTTTTTAAAGTAAAAATGGCCTATTCGTCTATCGGTTAGGACGCAAGATTCTCATTCTTGAAAGAGGGGTTCGATTCCCCTATGGGCTACAGAGTATTATCGATTGTGCCGGAAAAGCCTTTCTTCCGCCAATTTCTCAAATTTTGTTCCCGGTTTCCCGTAATTGCAGTAGGGATAGATACTTATGCCTCCGCGCGGAGTGAAAAGCCCGGTTACCTCAATGTATTTCGGCTCCATCAAGCGAATCAAATCTTTCATAATTATATTCACGCAATCTTCGTGAAACGCGCCGTGGTTGCGGAAACTGAACAGATAGAGTTTCAGGCTCTTGCTCTCGACCATTTTCAAGTCGGGAATGTAGTCAATCAGGATTTCTGCGAAATCGGGCTGTCCGGTTATCGGACAAAGACTTGTAAATTCGGGGCAGTTAAACCGCACCCAGTAATCGTTTTCGGGATGTTTGTTCTGAAAAGTTTCGAGAACTTCCGGAGCGTAATCCTGACGATATTCGGCCTTTCGGCCAAGTGCATTTAAGTTTTCCATAATCAAATATTTACAGTTTTATAATGATTCGTATATTTTGTGAATTTCGGCTGAAAGGGCCTTCGGCTCAAAACGTTTGACGTATTCTTTACCCGACTGCGCCATTTTTTCGTGCATTTCCGGATTTTCGAGAATTTTCATCACAGCCGCCGCTAATTCCTTGTCATCAGTGGGATTAACGTAGATACTGTCCGCTCCGCCCGCTTCTTCGAGGCAGGAGCCTGTGGCTGCAATCACAGGAATGCCCGACGACAGAGCCTCGATGATTGGTATCCCGAAACCCTCATAAAATGAGGGATAGCAGAAAACTGACGCCTGACGGAAAATCGCCGGAAGGTCGGCTGTGGGAACGGAGTTTAAAATATGAATGCGACTCATAATGCCTTCATTTTCAGC
>JAISUN010000074.1 GCA_031272085.1 Dysgonamonadaceae bacterium
TCTTTTTTGGCTTGTACTACGTATCTAATGGAAATCTTTCAAATATCGCTTGCTTTCTAAGTTTCGCACCTTTTGACGGGTGGTTTTGTTCTCAAAAGCGGGTGCAAAGGTACGCGTTATTTTTTTATCTTCCAAATATTTTTTGAGGTTTTTTTATACGCATTACCTTAAATCGCTGATTTGACGGAGAATAAAATTTTTACGACAGGTTTCCCCCTACTCTACTACCAGCATCTTGTCGCCGACCGCTGTTTTGTCGCCTTCGCTGATGTAAACGTCCTTGACTTCGCCGTCAATCGGGCTGCGAATCTCGTTTTCCATCTTCATTGCGACAAGCACGCAGAGCGGCTCGCCTGCTTTGACCTGCGTTCCGGGCTTTACATAAACTTTTAGAATCACGCCCGGCATTTGCGCCGTGATGACTTGTCGTCCGACAACAGCAGATTGCGAGCGAGAAAGACGCATCTTTTGAAGTTCGTCTATTACCCTGACCTGAAAATAATCGCCGCGGTTCTTTACCTCGTAAGTCGAATCGTCGAGGTCGGTAATCTGCACCCCGTGCGACTTGTTGTTCATTATGATTGAGTGGATGCTGTCGCCGCCTACATTGTAATCGACCTCAAAAATATTGCCGTTTACCGCGACCTTTTTTACCGGTCCGTCTTCGAGGATTTCCACTTTGTATTCGCTGTCGGGGGTATCCTGAATTGTTGCGTAATATGTTGCTAATGCTTTCATTGTGAGAATGTTTTAAAAGTTGTTTGCAGCCATTTGAATTTTTCCGTAATATTTCCAGAGCGATTCGCCGACGAGAGGCACGGTAGTTGCGCGGGCGGCCGCTTCCTTTTCCTGCTCGAAATGGCGGAGCGCGGCGGCAATGAGCGCAACGGTGGGGTCGCTGTTCTGGCGGCGTTTCAGTTCTTCGCGGTCGAATTTCGTATCGATGAAAGTTGTATCGTAGTTTCCCGACAGGAAGGTTGGATTCTGCAACACCCGCAAATGAAAAGGAATGGTAGTTTTAATTCCCAGAATCTTATATTCGCGAAGCGCTCGGCGCATATTGGAAATTGCCGATTCGCGGTTGCGCCCCCAACTGCAAAGTTTGGCAATCATCGGGTCGTAGTGCAGGGAAACTTCAAATCCGGCATAAGCCGCGCTATCGAGGCGGACGTTGCGTCCTTCGGGCGCCTCGCGCACTTTTATCACGCCGGGCGAAGGCATAAAGTTGTTTTCGGGGTCTTCGGCATAGATTCGACATTCGATGGCGGCCCCGCGGAACTCGATTTCTTCCTGTTTGTACGGCAGGGGACTTCCGGAAGCGACAAGTATCATATCGCGAACAAGGTCAACGCCGGTACATTCCTCTGTTACAGGATGTTCCACCTGCAAACGGGTATTCATTTCGAGGAAATAGAAATTCTGGTCTTTATCCATCATAAATTCGAGGGTTCCTGCGCTGTAATAGCCAATTTTTTTACAGGCTTCGACGGCTATTTTCAGCATCTTTTGGCGGGTTTCGGGCTTGACGAAAGGCGAAGGCGATTCTTCGATTACTTTCTGATTGCGCCTCTGAATAGAACATTCGCGCTCGTAAAGATGGATGACGTTGCCATACTTGTCGCCCAAGACCTGCACTTCGATGTGGTGCGGGTTTTCGATATATTTTTCAATATAAATGGCGTCGTTTCCGAAAGAATTTGCGGCTTCGGAGCGCGACATACGGAAAGCGGCGTCGAGGTCGGCTTCGGTTCTAACGAGCCTCATCCCTTTGCCTCCGCCTCCGGCTAAGGCTTTCAGCATCACGGGATAGCCTATTTCGGCCGCCCGCAGGCGTGCTTCTTCCACTCCCGAAACGGGGTCTTTTGTACCCGGAACTATCGGCACTCCGGCTTCTTCCATTATTTTGCGAGCCTCGGTCTTGACGCCCATCCGGGCAATAATATCGGCACTTGGGCCGATGAATACCACTCCCGATTCTTCGCAACGGCGGGCAAAGTCGGCGTTTTCGGACAGGAATCCGTAACCGGGGTGGATGGCGGCTCCGGTTTTGCGGGCGATTTCGAGAATCAGGTCGGGTTTCAGGTACGAAGTGTCCGTTTCGTCTTTCGAGATGCAGTATGCTTCTTCGGCGTAACGGACGTGCAGGGCGCTGCGGTCAACGTGAGTATAGATGGCGACCGTAGGTATGTTCATCACGCGGCAGGTGCGGAAAATGCGCATCGCAATTTCGCCGCGGTTTGCTACTAATACTTTCTTTATCATAATTTTACGGGATTAAAGCGGTAAATTGTCGTGTTTTTTCGGGGGATTTGACTGCCGTTTGTTAGCCAAAAGTTCAAAACTTCTAATCAAACGCTGGCGTGTAACCGAAGGTTCGATTATTTCGTCGATGTAGCCAAGTTCGGCGGCGCGGTACGGATTGGCGAATTTCTCGCGGTAATCCTCTTGGAGTTCTTTGCGTTTTGTTTCGGGATTTTTCGCTTCCGTAATTTCTTTCCTGAACAGGATATTTACTGCTCCGTCGGCGCCCATTACTGCGATTTCGGCGGTAGGATAGGCAAAATTTATATCGCCGCGGATATGTTTTGAACTCATCACGTCGTATGCTCCGCCGTAAGCCTTGCGGGTAATGACGGTAACTTTGGGGACGGTTGCTTCGCAATAGGCGTAGAGCAGTTTTGCACCGTGGCGGATAATTCCGTCGTACTCCTGATTGACGCCCGGAAGGAAGCCCGGAACATCGACTAACGTAAGCAGCGGGATATTGAAAGCGTCGCAGAAGCGAACAAAACGCGCCGCCTTTACCGAAGCGTTGATGTCGAGCGTTCCGGCCAGAGCCGAAGGTTGATTTGCGACAAGGCCTATCGTTTTGCCGTTCAGGCGGATAAATCCTACGACGATATTTTTTGCGTAATCTTCCTGAACCTCGAAGAAATTGCCATCGTCGGCCACTGAAACAATCAGTTCTTTCATATCGTAAGGCTGATTGGGATTGGTTGGAATCAGCAGGTCGAGCGATGCGTCGATGCGGTTCGGGCTGTCGGTTGTAGGCACGAAAGGCGGTTCGGCCATATTGTTGTTGGGCAGGAAAGAAATCAACTCGCGGATTTTCAGGATGCAATCCACGTCGTTATCGGCCGAAAAGTGCGCCACGCCGGAGCGGGCGGTATGTATTTCGGAGCCTCCGAGTTCGTTTTTTGTAACATCTTCCTGTGTAACGCTCTTCACGACGTCGGGGCCGGTAATAAACATATAACTGCTCTCTTTTACCATCATAATAAAGTCGGTAAGCGCGGGCGAATAGACTGCTCCGCCTGCGCAAGGCCCCATTATTGCGCTGATTTGCGGGATTACTCCCGAAGCCATCGAGTTTCGCAGGAAAATGTCGGCATAACCGGCTAAGGAGCGCACGCCTTCCTGAATACGCGCCCCGCCGCTGTCGTTCAGGCCTATAACCGGAGCGCCGAGTTGCATAGCCATATCCATTATTTTGCATATTTTGCGGGCGTAGGTTTCCGACAGGGCGCCTCCGAAAACGGTAAAATCCTGTGCGAAAACGAAAACGGTGCGTTTTCCAATCTGTCCGTATCCGGTAATCACGCCGTCGCCCAGCGGATGCTGTTTTTCCATTCCAAAATCGTAGCATTTGTGGGTAACAAACTTATCGACTTCAACAAAGGTTCCTTTTTCCAACAGCAGTTCGATTCGCTCGCGGGCAGTGAGTTTTCCGCTGGCGTGCTGCTTCTCTATCCGGGCTTCGCCGCCGCCCAGTTCAGCCTGAATATTCAGGTTTTTCAACTTTTCAATTTTCTCTTTCATATATAATAATATTAAATTCGTTCACCGAAACAAAATTATTATTAATTTTTGAAAGAAAATTATATTTTTTCGCCTTATTTTTTTAAAATTCAGTCAGAAATATGCTATTTTTTGAAACGCAAACTGTTCAATACCACGCTTACGCTGCTGAATGCCATTGCCGCGCCTGCAATCATCGGGTTTAAGAGGAAACCGCAAACGGGATACAGCGCTCCGGCGGCGACGGGAATGCCGACGACATTGTAAATAAACGCCCAGAACAGGTTTTGACGGATTGTGCCGACCGTGCCTCGCGAAATTGAAATCGCATCGCCCAACTTGCCCAAATCGCCCGAAATTAGCGTAACAGAGGCCGTTTCAATGGCAATATCGCTGCCGCGTCCCATCGCTATTCCAACATCGGCGCAGGCCAAGGCAACGCTGTCGTTCACGCCGTCGCCGACCATTGCTACCGTTTTGCCTTCGCCTTGTTTCTGCTTGATTAACAATAATTTATCTTCCGGTAGCAAATTGGCTTTTACTTGATTTATACCCGATTGACGCGCAATATTCCGGGCGGCTGCTTCGTTGTCGCCGGTTGCCATAACAACCTCAATACCTGACTTTTGCAGATTTTCAACAGCCTGTTTTGCTCCGGTTTTCAAAGCGTCGGAAACGGCAAAAACAGCCATTACCTGATTTTCTGTTCCGAAAAGGACGGTTGTGCTGCCTCCATTTTCTTGATTTTCAAGCCATTCCGAAACTTCCGCAAGGTTGGCGGCCGAAGTGAACATTTGCCTGTTTCCCGCACAATAAGCGGTGTTTCCAATTTTTCCGCAAATCCCGCGTCCGGGAATATTTTCCACTTTCAGATTGCTTTGCAAAACCGCATCGGGAAGAACCGAAGTAATCGCCTTTGCCAAAGGATGTTGCGATGCAGTTTCGATAGTAAAAAGCGCGTTCCGCAAATCTTCTGTTTCCGCCGTAATCCATTTATAATCAGAAATATATGGCTTTCCTTCGGTCAATGTTCCGGTTTTGTCAAGAATCACGCAATCGGTTTTTTTCAGCATTTCGAGCGCGTCCATATCTTTTATCAGCACGCCTTTTGAGGCCGCTTTGCCCATCCCGACCATAATTGCGGTAGGAGTAGCCAGACCAAGGGCGCAGGGACAGGCGATAATCAGCGTGGCGACGAAAGCCAGAAATGCGTGTACCACAGCGTTTTGCCCGCCGAAAACCAGCCACAGCGCAGCGGCCAAAACCGCTATTCCGACTACCGACGGCACAAAAATCGAAGAAATACGGTCAACAGTCCTCTGAATCGGCGCTTTCGAGTTTTGAGCATCCTCGACAAGCCTTGCAATCTGCGACAAAAGCGTTTCGGCGCTGCGTTTCGTTACCCTGAACCAAAAACTGCCCTGCTGATTGATAGTTCCTGCGAAAACCGGCTGTCCGGGCTGCTTTTCGACCGCTATCGGTTCGCCGGAAATCATACTCTCATCCACGAAAGAATGGCCTTCGATTAAAACTCCGTCGAGCGGAATTTTCTCGCCTGCCCGCACCAAAACCGTTTCCTGAACATCTATTGCGCGAACGGGCTTTTCTACGGTAGAGCCGTCGGGAAGCAAGACTGCGGCTGTTTTTGGCTGCAATCCGAGCAGTTTGCCCACCGAAGCCGATGTTTTCCGTTTTGCCCTCTCTTCCAACAGTTTACCGGTCAGGATAAAGGCAATCAGAACCCCGGCAGTTTCAAAATAAAGTCCGGCTTCCAAACCTCGCGAAGTCCAAAACTGCGGACGGAAAAGAGTAAATATGCTGAACAGGTAAGCCGTTGTAGTACTGACAGATACGAGCGTATTCATATTCATCCGCCCGTGCCGGGCCTGAACAAAAGCGTCGGCAAAAAAAGGACTTCCGCAACCGAACAAAACCAGAGTTGCCAAGGCAAAAGAAGCGTAACCCGTCCAAGGCTGATTCCGCAAGGCCGTCATCGACAGCAAAACGAGAACAGCCGCCAGCGACAGAGCGGTAAAAGTCCTTATTTTAAGGCTTTTATACAGTTTGCCTTCGATTTGCGACAAGCGTTCTCGACTTTCTTCCTCGTCGTCTTCGGAATCGGTAATCAGTTCGTAACCGGCCTCGCTCACAGTGCGTTGCAGTTCTTGCGGATTAGTCAGGGAAGCGTCGTATTCTATTGCGGCGGTTTTCGAGGCGAAATTGACGTCGGCATTTATCACGCCTTTCTGCTGCCGGAGCGTGTTTTGCACATTAGCGGCACAGCCTGCGCAGGACATTTTCAGGACGTGGGCATTTATTTTCATTTTACGAACTTGTTAATTGCATCAATATAGGCTTCCACAGCGGCGGCGATGATGTCGGTATTGGCCGAAAAACCGTAGTAGTTCACGCCTTCGTGTTCGACCTGCATGTGGACTTTTCCGGTATCGTCGCTGCCGCGGTTAATGGCCTGAATAAGAAATTCCTGAATCGTCATCTTCCGGCGGATAATCTGTTTCAGAGCCTTAATTGCCGCATCCACAGGGCCGTTGCCCGAAGCCGCCGCCTCGAACTTTTCGCCTGCAATATTCAACCCGATGCTCGCCACCGGACGCACTCCTACGCCCGACGTAACTTGCAGGTATTCAAGTTTTATGCGGTGCGATTCGGTGCGGTCTTTGCCGGCAAGCAGCAGCACGTCGTCGTCGGTAATAGTTTTTTTCCTGTCGGCCAGCAAGAGGAATTGCTCGTAAACCTTGTCCAATTTATCCTGATTGAGTTCCACGCCGAGCAGTTGGAGACGGTGCTTGAGGGCTGCTCGTCCGCTGCGTGCCGTGAGCGCGATTGTGTTGGCGTCGAGGCCTACGTCAATCGGGTCGATTATCTCGTAACTTTCACGGTTTTTCAGCACTCCGTCCTGATGAATGCCCGACGAGTGGGCAAAGGCATTCCGGCCTACAATCGCCTTGTTGGGCTGCACCGGCATATTCATAAGGCTCGAAACCATACGGCTTATGGGATAAATATTGCGGGTGTTGATATTTGTGTCGATGCCGATTTCGCGATGGCTTTTCAGAATCATTGCCACTTCTTCGAGCGAGGTATTTCCGGCACGCTCGCCAATGCCGTTGATAGTAACTTCCACCTGTCGGGCGCCGTTCAAAACGCCGGAAATGGTGTTTGCAGTGGCCATTCCAAGGTCGTTGTGGCAATGGGTCGAGAGTACGGCTTTCTCGATGCCCTTCACGTTTTCCATCAGGAAGCGGATTTTTTCGCCGTATTCCGCGGGCAGGCAATAACCGGTCGTGTCGGGGATATTGACTACCGTTGCGCCCGCTTTAATCACAGCCTCCACCACGCGGGCAAGATATTCGTTATCGGTGCGGCCGGCGTCTTCGCAGTAAAATTCCACGTCTTCGACATAGCGTTTCGCATATTTGGTGCAGGCTATGGCGCGTTCTAAAATTTCTTCCTGCGTGGAATTGAATTTGTACTGAATATGATAGGGCGAAGTGCCGATTCCGGTGTGTATCCGCTTGTGTTTGGCGAATTTAAGCGCATCGGCGGCCGCGTCTATATCCTTCTCGACGGCGCGGGTAAGGGCGCAAATCGTAGGCCAGGTAACGGCTTTTGAAATTTCAACTACCGAATTGAAGTCGCCCGGACTGGAAACGGGAAATCCCGCTTCGATAACATCAACTCCCAGATTTTCAAGCGCTTGCGCAACCTGAATTTTTTCAATCGTATTCAACTGACATCCGGGAACCTGCTCGCCGTCCCGCAATGTAGTATCAAAAACAAACAATTTTTCCATTTTATATTAATCTTTTAATTTATTTCCCTATTAAAAAAAGCCTCCCCTGCAAGCAGGAAAGGCTTAAAAAAACTGCACACCGAACCTGCTTCAACTTGTTTTGCACAAGAGAAGTAAACCGCCAAGTGTAAGTTCGATTGCCGTTTTTATTTTCAAACTTTTAAAATTTTAAATTATGACCGCGGCAAAGGTAGAAATATTTTTCTAAATTGCAATGAATTTTTGAAAAAATTTCAATAAAACGCAAATACCGCCGATTACGCAAATTTTCGCAAGTAATTAATTGCTGCCTATAAAGGCAGGCTGTTCGGATAGAGCATTTCGGGGTCGAGGTCGGCTTCATTCGCCCATTCAACGCTTCTAAATGCCGTGTGTACAGAGCGAAAAAGCGATTCGTCTTTCAATGTTTTGAAAACCGGGCCGAAATCGAGATATGGTTTCATATCGAAAAGGCGTTTTTCGTCGTTTTCGAATGTCAACAATAACATATAGTTTGCTTGCGGCTCTACCGCTTTTACACCTAAATACATAATATTCAACTTAATGGGTTAATCTTGAATGGAGGTTAGCCTTGCTGGCATAATATTTTTTTTATTTTTACGCCACAAAGATAATAAGTTTTTTCTAAAAAAAACAAAATCCAATAAAATTTTCATATCAATAAAAGCAGCCACAACAAAACTTTCCAAGTCTCGAAGACTTGGAAAGTTTAACACACAAAAAAAAAGCCACCCCACATTTCTCAACGCAGGGCGACCTCGCAAAAATATTTAGTGCTCTTTGTTTGTTTTATTGCTCTATACAACGAACAGACATCCCTAATGTACCGCTATAATCGCTGGTGGAAACTCTACTGCTCTCAACTTCCAAATAAGAATAATAATCATTTCCAATAGGGGTGCTACTCCAATAATAGCCCTTATAAGCGCGGTTTGTAAGAAAACCAGAGCTGCCGCCACAATTACTACGTAGTCCGGCAGCCGGCAGAAATAGCCCGGTACCGATTTGCGCGCCGGAACTGTAATTGGTGTAATCCCCATCCCAAGTGCCGACATAAGTTATCGTGTTGTTTTGGTAAACATTCTTCCATTCCGTATATGTCGGAAGTCTGAAACCATCAGGGCAGGGGTTTGTTTTTATTCCACTTGGAAGTGATGAAAGTGATGAGCGACACTTCCACGTAACACCAGCAGGTAGACTGGTTGATGTCTGGTCATCGGCTTGCGATATGCCATATCCAGTTCCTGTCTCGCCAACTCCCCATTGAAATTTCGCGCCGTGTATTCCGGCAGCAGGCGTGAAGGGGTCGAGATTTTCGTCTGCGCCGGTGTTGTGGCACGTAAACGTTTTCCACGTGGTATGGGCGGCGTCCATATATGCCCCGCAGCAGGCGCAGTCTTTGATGCGGGC
>JAISUN010000118.1 GCA_031272085.1 Dysgonamonadaceae bacterium
AACGAACTTTCGGAAAAAGTCGAGATAACCCCCGCCAATCTGTCAATCCTGAAAACGGGGAAGGCTAAGGCTATCCGCTTCAGCACGCTCGAAACGCTGTGTAAGGAATTAGATTGCCAGCCGGGGGATATATTGGAGTACGAAGATTTCCCCACAGGGGAATAAAAATGAACAAATTATTAATAATCAATAAATTAAATTAAAATGAAAAACTTTTTTAAAATGGTGTTTGCTTCGATAATAGGAGTATTCATCGCATTTGCGCTTATTTTCATTCTGTCGCTCGTGATAATCGGCGGAATGGCGGCTTCGATGAGCAGTTCCAAATCAACCGCCCTGCTCGACAACTCGATTCTGCGGATTGACCTCGACGGCGAAATCCCCGACAGAATCACGGAATCCAATCCCTTCTCGTTTTTTAGCAACAGCGAAGAGACGTCCGACCTCGACGGCATCCTTTCGGCTATCGAAAAGGCAAAAACCAACGACAAAATCAAGGGAATTTATCTTCGCAGCGGCTCGTTGGCAACCGGTTACGCAACAATGGAAACCATCCGCAAAGCGCTGCTCGACTTCAAGACAAGCGGAAAATTCATCTATGCCTACGGCGACGACTTTTCGCAGCGCACTTATTACGCCTGCTCCGCCGCCGACAGCATCTTCCTGAACCCCGAAGGAATCTTCGATTTGCGTGGCCTGGCATCGGTAATCCAGTTCAACAAAAGCGTGCTGAAAAACTGGGGCATCGAAACCCAGATTTTCAAGGTAGGAACCTTCAAATCGGCTGTGGAACCCTATATGCTCGACAAAATGAGCGACGCCAACCGCCAGCAGGTTACGTCCTATCTCGGCGACCTCTGGGGTAATCTGACGAAGGCCGTTTCGGAAAGCCGCGGAATACCGGTCGAACAAATCAACGCTTACGCCGACGAACTGCTGGCTTTCTCGTCGCCGCAAACTATTGTAGATTACCGGCTTATCGACGGCCTGAAATATTACGACGAAATGGAAGCCTTCCTGAAAGGAAAAGCCGGACTGAAAGCCTCCGACAAACTCCGTTTTACTCACCCTTCGGATATGGAAACGGTCGCCGGTTCGGACAAGAAAATCAGCAAAAACAAGATTGCCGTTCTTTATGCCGAAGGCGACATCACGGTTGAAGACTCCGGAATGGGAATGTTCGGCTACGGCGGAATAACATCGGACGAATACGTGAGGGAAATCGCGAAACTGAAAGCCGATTCTGCCGTCAAAGCGGTTGTTTTCCGCGTCAATTCGCCCGGCGGCAGCGCATACGCTTCGGAACAAATCTGGCGGGCAATCGAGGAACTGAAAAAAGACAAACCGGTAGTAGTTTCTATGGGAACTTACGCTGCATCCGGCGGTTACTACATTTCCTGCGGAGCAAATAAGATTGTGGCCGAACCCGGCACCCTGACCGGCTCAATCGGCGTTTTCGGAATTATTCCCAACGCTGCCGACCTCGCCAAACGAATGGGCGCAACCTACGACGGAGTTTCGACCAACAAACATTCCGATTTTGAAGGCGCAGTGCTGGAAATTCCGCTCGTCGGACTTGGAACATTGCCTGCCCGCCCGCTCGACAGCGAGGTTAGCGCAAAAGTTCAGGTTGCGGTCGAACGCACTTACGAAACATTTAAAACCCGCTGCGCCGAAGGCCGCGGAAAAACTGTTGCAGAAATAGATTCCATCGGACAGGGACGCGTTTGGACAGGGAATCAGGCTCTGGAAATCGGCCTCGTTGACCGCATCGGCGGAATCGACGCCGCAGTGGAAGAAGCCGCTTCTCTCGCAGGACTGACCGACTATTCGCTGAAAAAATATCCGGCTAAAAAGGAATTTTTTGTGAGCCTTATGGAAAAATCGACGGAAGATATAGAAAACGTTTTCCTGAAACTTTTCCTCGGCGAACAGGCCTTAAAAACCCGACAGTTTGCCAAAGCCTGGGGAAAATACGATTTCCGTCAGGCCGTAATGCAGGAAGTGATTTTCTGAATTGAGAATTGAAAATGAAAAAAAATAAACAAATATGAAAAAGATAATATTTTTATTAGGATTTATCCTGATTGCGAATTTTACTTTCGCGCAGGATATGCAGATGCAGCCGCTTCCCATTGACCCGAAAGTCAGGATGGGAAAATTGGACAACGGATTAACTTATTACCTGCGGCACAACGAGTTGCCGAAAGAAAGGGCGGATTTTTACATCGCCCAGCGCGTCGGCTCGATGCAGGAAGAAGAAAACCAGCGCGGATTAGCGCATTTTCTCGAACACATGTGCTTCAACGGCACAAAACATTACCCCGGAAAAGACCTGATTAAGTATCTCGAAACGATTGGCGTAAAATTCGGCGAAAACCTGAACGCCTACACATCTTTCGACCAGACGGTTTACAATATTTCCGACGTGCCTGCCGTCCGCGACGGGATTATCGACAGTTGCCTGCTAATCCTGCACGACTGGTCGCACGATTTGCTGCTCGACGATGAAGAAATCGACAAGGAACGCGGCGTTATCCGCGAAGAAATGCGCTCTCGCAACGAGGCTTCGCTGCGGCAAATAGAAAAACTGCTGCCCCAGGTTATGCCCGGCAACAAATATGCTGAACGGATGCCTATCGGAACCGAACAGGTGGTGATGAACTTCAAACATCAGGAGTTGCGCGACTATTATCATAAATGGTATCGCCCCGATTTACAGGGAGTTATAATAGTAGGCGACATTGACGTTGACCGCGTAGAAAGCCGGCTGAAAGAGATTTTTGCCGACATCCCGGCTCCGGTAAATCCCGCTGAACGAATCTATTACGATATTGCCGACAATAAGGAACCGCTCGTAGGTATAGTTACAGATAAAGAATCAACTAACAGCGTTGTTGAAATAGATTTCAAGCACAAACCCCTGCCACGCGAGGCGAAAGGCACTATTCAGGCTTTCATTATCAACTATTTCAACCAAGTTGCGTCCCGGATTTTCAGGGAACGCTTTTCCGACATAGTTCAGAAAGCAAATCCGCCTTTTGCAAACGCAAGCAGTTACAACAGCGATTTTATCGCCGCCTGCACCGAAGAAAGTTGGAGTACCAGCGCAAGGGTCAAGGACAACGATTTCCAAACCGCGCTGAAAGCCATTGCCCGCGAACTGGAACGTGTTGATAAATACGGCTTTACGGCATCCGAATACGAACGCGCAAAAAGCAATATCCTAACTTCCTACGAAAGCGCTTTCAACGAACGCGATAAAACCCTGAACGCCAAATACGTAAACGAATATGTTTCCCATTTTACCGAAGGCGGATACATTCCCGGAATCGAAATGGAATACAATATAATTCAGGGAATTAGCGGCCAAATTCCGCTCGAAATGGTAAATCAATACATCAAAGAACTGATTAGCGACTCGAATATCGTGATTTTTGCTATGGCTCCCGAAAAAGAAGGCGTCGTTGTTCCCAAAAAAGAACAGTTGCTGGCGTGGTTCAACGAAGCGCGGGCGGAAGAAATCACGCCTCTGGCAGAAACGGTTAGCAACGAGCCTCTGGTTTCCGACATCCCCGCGGGCGGAAAAATAGTGTCGGAAAAACACGAGGCAACATTCGACGCGACAATCCTGACGCTTTCCAACGGCGTGAAAATTGTCGTGAAGCCGACTGTCCTGAAAGACGACGAAATACTGATTGGCGCCACAAGTCCGGGCGGCTCCTCGCTCTTCCCCGAATCGGATATGATAAACGCACAACTTTACAATTCCATTGCCGGAACGGGCGGACTTGGAAAATTCAGCAAAACCGACCTCTCAAAGGCTTTGGCCGGCAAAAAAGTGCAGTTGTCGCCAAGTGTAAACCTGACTGCGCAGGGATTTTCCGGCTCGTCGAGCGTCAAGGATTTTGAAACCTTGCTCCAACTGATTTACCTAAATTTCACCCCGCCCCGGATGGACGAAGAGGCCTATCAATCGACCATTGCGCGTCTGAAATCGCAGTTGGAAAATATGGAAGCCAATCCGCAAATCACGCTTCAAGACAGCCTGATTAAGGAAGTTTATGTTGACCAAAACCGCCATTTCCGCCTGAAAGCCGGCGATTTGGACAAGGCAAACTATCAGACTATCGAAAAATGGCATCAGGAACGCTTCTCAAATGCCGGCAGTTTCACTTTCATTTTTGTAGGAAACATCGACCTCGAAGCGGCTAAACCTTTGTTCGCTAAATATTTAGGCGCACTGCCTTCGACCGGCAAGAAAGAAACTTTTGTTCAGGTAAACGAAAATTACCGTTCCGGCGAAAACAAAAATATTTTCGACAAAAAGGTTGAAAATCCGAAATCGACCGCCGTAAACGTTTATTGGACAACCGTCGATTACTCGCTGAAAAACAGCATCGAAATGGACGTTATCCAAAACATAATGAGCATCGTCTATACCGAAAAAGTGCGCGAAGATGAAGGCGGAACTTACGGCGTGAGCGTAGCCTGCGATTTCTCGTTCTATCCCAAGGGACGCGCCGTTTACCAGGCCGTTTTCGAGACCGACCCCGCCAAAGTGGAATACCTGAACGGCATTGTACATCAGGAGTTCCGCAATCTTGCCGAAAACGGCCCCCGCGAAGCCGATTTCAGCAAATCGAAGGAAAATCTGCTGAAAAGCCATCAGGAAAACTTGCAGCAAAATTCCTACTGGCGAAGCGCAATCTTGCAGTATTACCGCAACGGCAGCGACTTCCACACCGATTACGATAAGATATTGAACTCCATTACTCCCGCCGATATCAAGAAAAAAGCCCAAGCATTAGTAAAATCCGGCAATATGATAGAGGTAGTGATGAACGGAGTAAAATAACGTCGCTATCCGCCTGATTGTCAGGCTTTGAATCGCCGCCCTCAGACCTTTTTCGGGTCCGGGGGCGGTTATTTTTAAAATGAAATATTGTCAAAGTCTTTGTTATAACAAAAATTTAATATAAATTTGCACCGAAAAGGCATACAAAACTGTTTTAAAACAAACTTATTATGGCAAAAAACAAAACAAACTTTCTAATCTTTACTGCGCTGATGATGCTCGTAAGCAGCATAGTTTCAGGCAATAATGTCGAAGTACGGCTCCCGGCTTTTGCCGGCGATACGGTATATATTACCGCTTTTCGGGGGGCAAAGCAGGATACGGTTGCAGCCTCGGCGCTCGACAAGCATGGACGCGCCGTTTTGCAAATTCCCGACGGACAAGGCCTCTGCTTTTTGACCTCCGGCGAACGGCTGAACCTCGCTTTTATCCGCTCCGACAAAGAAAAAATCAAGATTACAGGCGAATCTTCGTTGAACGAACCGCTTAAAATCTTCGATTCGCCCGAAAACGACAGCATTAACTCGTGGTTCAGGCAATATACCGAAATCAGCGAAAAAATCTCGTTCTGGCGTTTCGGACTGAATATTTACAAGGAAAACGAGCCGCAATATGCTCTTGTCAAAAACGAATTTTCCGCCCTCGACGAGGCTAAAAACCGCTTGGATAATACCGTTTCCACTTCGCCGCTCTACGCCGCCCGCTACCTCGAAATTCGCAATTTCCTGAACGAGCGCACCGCTCCGCTGCACGAATATGCGCAGGATACGGCCGCTTGCGAGCCTTTCCGCCGCTACCTGACCGACAGCCTCGATATGGAAGCGCTTTACGCGAGCGATATGTGGTTTTCAACGCTCAATACGGCAACGGAAATCTACCGCGACCTTGGTAATTACCAACGCCGGGGCGTGTTTTGGGAATATTTTGCCGACGATATGCGGCAGATTTATTCCCGCATCCGCGAAAGCGGAGTAAAAGCCCGTTTTGCCGACGACGTCAAAGAAATTTGCCTGAAAAAAGGCTGGAAAGAAGTAGTTTTCTGATTTTATCGCCAAATTTTATTACTTTTGCCCCAAATTAACGCAAAAAAAGTATGAAATTCACGAAAATGCACGGCATCGGAAACGACTACGTTTATGTGGACTGCTTCCGCGAAAAGGTCGAAAATCCCGAACAGTTGTCCATCCGAATCAGCGACCGCCACAAGGGAATCGGCTCCGACGGCCTGATTCTGATAATGCCTTCCGAAAAGGCCGATTTCAGAATGAGGATGTTTAACGCCGACGGCTCCGAAGCCCAAATGTGTGGCAACGGCTCGCGCTGCGTAGGCAAGTTTGTCTTCGACAAAGGATTGACAGACAAGACTTTAATCACGCTCGAAACCAAAGCCGGGATCCGCGTCCTGAAACTCTTCCCCGAAAACGGGAAAGTTGCGCGGGTAACTGTCGATATGGGCGAGCCGATTTTAGAAACGGCAAAAATCCCGGTACTCTGGCCGGGAAACCGGCTCATTGGCGGCGAAATTGATTATGATTCAGGCAAATACCTGACAACCTGCGTTTCTATGGGCAACCCTCACGCTGTGATTTTCACCCAAAATATCGACCGGCTGAACCTTGAAAAAATCGGCCCCTCGTTTGAAAATCATCCGTTTTTTCCGGAACGGATAAATACCGAATTTGTGGAAATCCTGTCGCCCACGCATGCCCGAATGCGCGTCTGGGAGCGGGGAAGCGGCGAAACGCTCGCCTGCGGAACCGGAGCCTGCGCCGTGGCTGTTGCCGGAGTTCTGAACGGCCTGCTGGAACGAAAATCAACCGTTTCGCTGCTCGGCGGCGACCTCGAACTCGAATGGCGGGCAGCCGACAACCACGTTTATATGACCGGCGAGGCGGTTACAGTGTTTGAGGGGGAAATTGAATAAACTCGTAACCTGCTTGTTTTGAATGATTTATAAATTTCTCTAAGGCGTCGGCAGTTTGAGGCAAAGTGTCGTGAAAAAGTATTATTCCGCCCGGCCGCAGTCTTTTTGAGACTCGCTTAAATATTGCATCAGCAGAGGCTTTTACGGTATCGAGCGAGCGGATGTTCCACCCGATTACCCGAAAATCGGAACCTCGCAATGCCTTTCGCAAATTAGGATTTGTTACCCCAAAAGGCGGACGGAAAAGTTTTTGGCTCTGCGCGGGCGCAATTTCAGAGATAATTTGCTGACAATGAGCAATTTCTGCTTTCATACGTTTTGAAGAATAAAACGGGAACCAAAAACTGTGGCTATAAGTGTGATTTCCCAACAGATGTCCCTCTGCGGCAATCATTTGCGCAAGTTCCCGATTTGATTCAAGATTTTTTCCGGTACAGAAAAAAACTGCTTTAATACCGCGCTTTTTCAATATTTCAAGGATTTTCGGCGTCGTAGCCTCATCGGGGCCGTCGTCGAAAGTCAGAGCAAGCAGTTTTTCAGCATTTTCGGGATTTCCTTGGTGGGTAATGCGGCACTCGGCCTTCAAATAAACTCCCGAAGCGATATTTGCCGATGCGTAAACCAAAAACGCAAAAATCAAAATCAAAAGCAAAACCAATATCAAAACTGACGCCCACATAAAATAAACGAATGGTTAATATTTCGGAAATTATTGTAAATCAATATTTTATCCATTTTTTCAGCCTTGCCGGTTTTAAGAAAATGAGCAGGAACAGCCTGATTTTCAATAATTTTCACAGCCAGCCAAAGGGCAAACGAAGAAACCGTCTGATAATCGCCGCTCAAATGCTTGTAATGCACTGTTGAAGCCGAGGGAAAGGCATTTTCAACCGTATCGTAAAAAGGCTGTTCGTCCGTATTTCCGCTTTCGCCGGAAATAAAAATATCAATATCATCAGGATTTATATCATTTTGACACAAAAATGCGAGTAATTTCTCTCTAATTTCTGATTTTTCCTGACAAAAAGCAACATTTACAGCCTTTAAGCGGCAAAAACTTTCCGTTTCAGACGACAGCATAAAAAAAGCCGACCCCTCCCCTGCCCTGCCGCCGCGCCGAAACATTCCGAGCCTGCGCTGAACATCAAAAGACGTGTCGGTCAATTCTTCGTAAGCGCCTGTAAGAACGTTCTTTACAGCGCTTTCGCCGAGTTGCAGAATTGCGTCTGTCAGAGCATTTTCAAAAGCAATGCCACGATGGACATAAGTTGTATTGTAACAGGTATTTTTCTGTGCGATAGCCACTTGCGCCCCAACAGTATTAAAAGTCGATTGGATAAACGGAGTAGGATTCAGCAGGTCTTCGCCGTTCTCAATCAGGGTTTTCAGAAATTTTTCCGTATCGCCGAGGCAGCCGAGGCCTGTGGCCGTAATTATTGCATCGGGCGTAACTTCCGCATCTGCAAGGCATTGCAGGGCGGCGGCAACTCCCATTTTCACGGCGCGGCTCATTCGGCGGCGAGTAGCAGAATCTGTTATAAACGCTTTATAATCAGGCTCTTTGCAGGTAAAGCGAATCACGTCGGGAGTTTCTATTTTCTCTTTCCACGAAAAATTGTCGGGCTGAAAAACGGGATTTATTGAGTTACAGGCAGTTATATATACATTCATAATTTTTCAAATATTAAAGTGGACATATTTCCGCCAAATCCAAATGAATTGGACATTACAACATTGATTTCTAAGCCTTTCCGGAAGTCCGTTTCGGGCTGCAAACCGTGTTCGGGAATGGGATTTTTGAAATTCAGATTCGGGAAAACCAAGCCTTTTTCGATTGCCAAAACCGAAAAAACGGCTTCAATTCCGCCGCAAGCGCCCAAAGTGTGGCCGGTAAAGGCCTTTGTGGAACTCAATTTCGGAATTTTTTCGCCAAAAAGCCGCTTTACGGCGTTGCCCTCGGCCAAATCGTTGTTCGGCGTGCCGGTACCGTGCAAATTGATGTAATCGACATGTTCAGGCCTCATTCCGGCATTTTCTATAGCCTTTTGCATCGCTAATAACGCGCCGCCGCCATCTGGCGAAGAGGCCGTTTGATGATAAGCCTCGCAAATATTGGCATAACCTGCAAGACTGCAACAGACTGACTGATAACGGTTTCCCTCTTTTTCCAGAACTACATATCCGGCTCCCTCGCCAAGATTCAGGCCTTCGCGCGATTCGTCGAAAGGTCGGCAAGGCTTGTCGTCAACAATTTTCAGCGAAGAAAAACCGTTGAGCGTAAATTTGCAAAGCGCGTCTGTCCCGCCTGCAATCACGCAATCGAGAATGCCGTTTTTTATCAGGCGAGCGCCCATAATTATTGCGTTTGCGCCCGACGAGCAGGCAGTGCTGACGGTAGCGATGTAGTCGCTTATTCCGAGCGCTGATGCGATTTTTTCCGTACTGTCGCCGCAATCGTGTCCGACTACTTCGTGTAACCGCCCTCGCGAAGGGCTGTACAGATAATCGTGGTAGAAGTTTTCGCTCAAATCCATCCCGCCGACCGAAGTGCCGGAAATCAGGCCGATTCGCAGTTTTTCATCTTTCCTGCGGTCAAGTCCGGCGTCGCAAAAAGCCGCACGGGCAGCGTAAATTCCAAGCAAAGCAGTACGCGAAAAGCGTTTGCTGACCGGAAAATCCGCTTCCCCGACCGGCAAAACGCCCCTGTATCGCGAATCGAAAAGCGACAAAGGCTGAAGTCCGGAACGTTTATTTTCCAGAGAATCAAGCGTTTCCGGAATATTTTTTCCAATGCTTGAAATGATTCCTGCGCCGCTGACAACAATTTTCATCTGTTTGCTGCGATGTAATCGGCTATTGTTTGCACCGTTTGAAATATTTTTTTGCCCTCTTCGGGGCTTGCGACACGGAGACCGTAATATTTTTCGAGGACTAAAATAAGTTCCAAAACGTCGATGGAATCAAGCCCCAAGCCCTCGTCGCCGAAAAGTGGCGCAGCCGCGTCGAGCGTTTCGGGCGTATAATCTTCGAGGTTCAAATCCTCGATAATATGCTTTTTCAGTTCGATAATATCCAATTCAGACATAATAATTTTTGAAAGTTGGATGCAAAGATAAACAATTTTCCCGCAATCGGGCGCAGTTTTGAAAATGTTTTTGTACCTTTGCTGCGAAAAATCGTTTGATATGCCTTTTTTCTCAATTATAATACCAACATATAATTCCGAAAAAACGTTGAAGAAATGTTTGGAAAGCGTTATCAACCAAAAGTTTGATGACTTTGAAGTTGTGATTATAGACGGAGTTTCATCCGACAAAACATTAGAAATCGCTGAAAATTACAGCGATAGCAGAATTAAGATTTTTTCGGAAAAGGACAAGGGGATTTACGACGCGATGAACAAAGGAATTGACAAATCGACAGGTCGCTGGCTCTACTTTCTCGGCAGCGACGACGAACTGTTTGATAATGAGGTATTAAGCCTGATTTGTAACACAATACAATCCTCAACCGAAAAGATAGTTTATGGTAACGTATTAGTGTCCGGCGATAGTGGCTGGGCAAAAAATGACAATATATACGACGGCATTTTTGCATTAGAGAAAATATTGAGAAAAAATATTTGCCATCAGGCAATTTTTTATCATAAATCGGTATTCGACAGCATAGGATATTTTAATACATCCTACTCTGTAAGCGCAGACTGGGACTTTAATTTAAGATGCTATGCAAAATATATCTTTTTGTATGTCAATACAAAAATTGCAAAATTTTCGGGCGGCAATACAAGTTTTGCACATAAAGACGCTGAATTTCACAAAAATTATGCAAGAAATATTCTTAAATACTTTGAGCGCAATTTATACAAAAAAGAGTTTGTGCCATTTCTGAAAAAAGTACAAAATGAAAACTGTAAATATAAATTATTGTATTTTTTAAGCAGATTTAATAGAAAAATGTCAAAATTACTGAAATAAATTATGAGCAATAATATACGACCAATAGCAATGTATCTGCCTCAATTCCACCCTATTCCCGAAAACGATGAATGGTGGGGAAAGGGTTTTACAGAATGGACAAATGTGGCAAAGGCAAAACCGTTGTTTAGCGGTCATTTTCAGCCTAATTTGCCGGGCGAACTGGGGTTCTACGATTTGCGCGTGCCGGAAGTCCGCGAACAGCAGGCTGCGTTAGCACGCAAATACGGCATAGAAGGATTTATGTATTGGCACTATTGGTTTGCGGGAAAACGCATTTTAGAACGGCCTTTTAAGGAAGTCTTGGAAAGCGGAAAACCTGATTTTCCATTTTGCCTTGGCTGGGCTAATGAGTCGTGGCAAGGAAACTGGCACGGATTATCGGCAAAAAAAATGCTGATAGAACAGACTTACCCCGGAGGCAAGGATTACGAACAGCATTTTTATTCCATTTTACCGGCTTTTAAGGATAAACGCTATATAACGGTAGATGACAAGCCGCTTTTCGTGGTTTATCATCCTGCCTATATTCCGAACTGCCGCAATTTCGTTGAAGAATGGCAAGAACTCGCTATGCAAAACGGATTGAAAGGCATATATTTTGTCGGCATCGTACTAAAAATTGATGAACATAAAGAAGCAATTAACCTTGGATTTGACGCAACTCACAGTTCCGGACTCGGAGCTCCGATTGAGTTATTATATAAACAAAAGAACATTAATACCTTGATATACAACATTAAACGACGCCTAATGCTTTATGGCCTTAATTGGAAATATACTTCAAAAGGAGTTTTCAAATATGAAGATTTTATTAAATACCACTTGGAATACCAGCAACAAAGCATTAGCAAAAATATTGAAAATCAAGAAAATATATTTCCCGAAATTTTCCCGAAATGGGATAATTCGCCTCGTGCCGGATACAACTCTTTGATAATAAAAGACGCAACGCCTGAAAAATTCCGTACTCACGTAAAAGAAATTTTCAATTTAGTAAAAAATAAACCTGTTGAGAAAAAAATTGTTTTTATTAAGTCATGGAACGAATGGGCGGAAGGTAATTATATGGAACCTGACCAAAAATTTGGCAGAAAATGGCTCGAAGTATTCAAAGAAGAAGTAGAATTGTTCAACAAAAACAAAAAAATATGAAAGTATTAATCGCAGGTTCGCCAAATAGCATAAACCACTATGCCGATACGCTAAAAAGCGCATTGATTGACAACGGAATAGATGTTGCCATAAATTTGGAAGATTTTTGGAACAATTACCGGCAGTACGATATAGTCCATTTCCAATGGTGGCCGTGGCCAAGCCGGACTTTGAAGCCTACCGAAGAAAACTATAAAAAAGTCATAAATCAGGTTCAATTAATAAAACAAACGGCAAAAATTGTCTTAACCTGCCACGAAATAAAACGCCCGAATCCCGAATATTATTTCGACTTGGCTCATGAATACCACCTGAATAACTGCGATGCGATGATTCATCTCGGAAAATATACTTTTGAAAGATTAGAGCAGCAAAACCGTAAAAACAACATCAAACAATATATCATTCCGCATCATATTTACGATAATTACTATCATTTTGATATTAACAAAGCAGAAGCCCGAAAACGGCTCAACATCCCCCAAAAAGCCAATGTAATGCTGTGTTTCGGCGATTTTCGCGATGACGACGAGCGCAATATGGTTGCCGACGCATGGAAAAAAGTCAAATATCCTGACAAATATCTGCTTGCGCCAAGGTTTTACCGATACAGAAGGAATATTATCCTCGGCTTCAAACAATTTCGTAAAGCGCTGGATTACAAGATGAAAGGCGTTCATTTCAACGGACTTCCGGTGCCTGACGATATGCTCGAAACTTATTTCTGCGCCGCTGACGTGATTATGCTGCAACGCCGGTTTATAATCAATTCCGGCAATCTTCCGCTGGGCTTTCAG
This sequence comes from Dysgonamonadaceae bacterium, assembly GCA_031272085.1. GTDB lineage: Bacteria > Bacteroidota > Bacteroidia > Bacteroidales > Azobacteroidaceae > Azobacteroides. The sequence goes on from JAISUN010000118.1 coordinate 12,712, forward strand.
GCGGGAAAAATCGTAATCGGACCCGATGTTGGAAATGTCGGCCCTATCTTGCACGATAGCGGAAATCCGTTTTTCGATTCGTATAATACAGATTCGGTAAAAACGGCTATTGAAGAGGGTTTCAGATTAAGTAAAACCGATTTGCCGCAGAAAAATCACGATTTGGCTTTCAATAATTGGGCTGTGGACAAGGTCGCGAAACAACACATTGAGGCATATTCTGACATTTTGAAAAAATAAGGCAAAAAATGAAACTATCTATCATCACTGTAAATCTAAACAATGCCGAAGGCCTGAAAAAAACCGTCGAAAGCGTTATATCTCAAACATTTACCGATTTTGAGTTTATCATTATCGATGGAGCCTCAACCGACGGCAGTTTAGAAGTCGTCAATAATTATCAACTCTCAAACCTCAATTTTCAATTAATCAGCGAGCCTGACAAGGGGATTTTCGATGCGATGAACAAGGGAATTTTGTTGGCCAAAGGCGATTTTTGCCAGTTTCTAAACAGCGGCGACTACCTGTATTCCACTACTGTTCTCGAAGAAGTTTTCAGCCGCGAATACAGCGACGACATTGTTACAGGCAACTTTATCGAACTTTACGACAGCAAGACGGCGCTGCGGAAAGGCCGCGCATACGCCCGCCAGCAGCAGGGCAAACCGCTGACAATGCTCGATTTGTTTGCCGGTAGCCTCTCGCATCAGGCAACCTTTATCCGTCGGGAACTTTTTGACCGCTACGGACTTTACAATCCCGAAATGAAAGTCGCTTCGGACTGGCTGTTTTTTCTTTATACTATTGGAATAAAAGGAGTTACAGTAAAATATATAGACCAAACTATCGTCTATTTCGATATGAACGGCATAAGCAATCAATCCGCAACTTCAGGCGCTTCCGAGCGGATGGAAGCCCTGAAATCGCTGCTCCCGCCGGTAATTTTTGAGGATTATCTGTATTTTACCAAAATAGAACACGATTTTCATTATCTGATAAGATATCGGCTCACGTACCGTATTGGCCGGTTAATCAATAAATTAGCAACTGCTTGGTTTCTATTTTCAGGCAAAATCCGCGCCTTGCTCGGAAAAATTGGATTCAAGATTCGGCACGAGGAAAGGACTTTTTAATTGCTCTTGCCAAGCGTTTCGCGCAAGTCCTCAATCAAACGCTCGGTGCGCAAGTCAACTCCCTGTTTATTAAGATGGTAAGGAGTGTTGAACATCATAGAATCAGGAAAAACATAGCGCTCCGGCGTTCCTATAACTTTCAAACCGCTGTCATAAAAAGCCATTGCAACCATTTTTGCAGCATCTTCGCTTGCATAATATGACAAATCCTGCTCTGCCGGAAAACTGATAAATACAGTAGCGCCTTTTGCTTCCGCTGTTTTGCAAAAATCTATTATACTCTCAATAAACGCCGGATTGTAATCTTTGAGATTGATATGCGGCCATGCGTCAAATTTAACGCGCTCTTTTCCCCAATGCGTGTAGGTGTCGCCATAATAATTGAAAGAATTGACGCTGTAAATCTCATCTTCCTGAACCCTGATATACTCCATCAAATCAAATCGGCTCAAAGCCAATTTCGGAACATATTGAAGCATCCTGCAATATTGTATCGGACTGATTAACTTATATTTAGGCATACCAACGTCAAAAAGTGTCCTCAAAAGTTCGACCGACCCCTGATTATCCTGATTGAAAAAGTATGGATATTCCGGGACAAACACAATAATATCGCCTTTTTTGATATATTGCTGCGTATTTTTCAACATATACTCTATGCCCAAAGTCCCTATAACAGATGTATTTATAGGATTCATTTGCAAAGAATCTTTCAACATCTGGCTGTTAATTCCAAAACTCAAATTTGAACCGCCAACAAGAATCAAGCGCGGTTCACGTTCATATAATAGCAGCGAATCTTTATGAAGACTCGCAAACAATATTGAATGGGATACTTTGGGTGTAGCCGGAAGCAGTAAACCCGCAATAAGCACGATTACCACAATTCCGCTGAATATAAATATTTTAGTAAAAAACTTTTTCATTTGCATTAAAATTTAAAATAAATAAATTCTTTTGCAGCCCCATCTGAAAGCGACAGCGAATACAAAGCCGTAAGAAACAATACGCAATAAAACGACCATCGCAGAATAACATTCTTCCCGACAAACAGTTTTTCTATCCCGAAATCATCGTTTCTTCCCTTCCATTCGACAATAAACATAGGAATAATAAATATCAACAAAAGTAAAGTTTCCAATTTACCCATGTAATTCGGCGGCGAAAGCAAAGAGGAAGAAAACAGTCGGGCAATATATCCAAACGATGTTTGCAGCGAATCTGCCCTGAAAAAGATTAATCCGAAACTTACAATGGCGAAAGTCAGCAAAATTGCAAACCATTGATATACAGCATTATTTTTCAAATTATGTTTCTTTTCAAAGCGTTTTCTTGATTTCTGGATGTTCATCGAAATCACTATGAAAATTCCCTGATATAAACCCCAAAGCACAAAGTTCCAGCCTACTCCGTGCCAAAATCCGCTCAATATGAAGGTGATAATCATACATAAATTCCAGTACCAGAGTTTATCGGACTTATCAACCAATGGATAGTAAATATAATCCATAAACCAGGTTGTCAAAGAAATATGGTTGCGCTTCCAATAATCGGCAAAAGAAGTAGCAAAATACGGATAGTTGAAATTTTTCGCAATCCTGAATCCAAGAAGTTTTCCTATGCCAACAGCCATATCGGTATAGCCCGAAAAGTCGCTGTATAATTCGATTGCGTATAAAACGGCGCCAATAACAAGAGAACTGGCAGTCAAACTGCCGTAATTATTGAAAATATTATTAACCAATGGGTTACAAAAATCGGCAATAACCGCCTTTTTAAAAAGTCCCCATAAGATTTGCCTCATCCCCGATACGGCCAACTGATAATCGAAAACTCTTTTTTTCGCGAGTTGCGGCAACATTGCATCAGGCCTGTCAATAGGGCCGGAAAGAATGCAGGGGAAAAAAGCCACGTATGTTAAAAAGCCAACTATATCGCGAGCAGGCTCATATTTGCCTCTGTATATGTCAATTATATAACTCAACAGACGAAATGTGTAAAAACTGATTCCGAGCGGGACAATGATTTTCAAGGTATGCAGGTTGGCATTAAAGCCCATTGTTTCAAGCAGTTCGCTGAAAGAAGAAATGAAAAAATTAGAATATTTGAAGTATAGCAAAGCGCCAAGGCCAAATAATATGCCTGCCAATTCGTACAGAAATCTGTTCCTCTTATTTCGGGACTTCGATATAACAATGCCTAACCAATAGAATACCAGCGAAGTAATGACAAATATCGGCAATATTTTCAGGTTGGCAAAAGAATAAAAAAAGTAACTTGCTCCGAGCAAGAGCAGGTTCTGCAACATCGTATTCCTGTTGAAAACAAACCAGTAAAGGCAGAAAACGACGGCGAAGAAGAAGACAAAATTAATTGTTGTAAAAATCATAAAATGATATAAAATATTAATTAATCTTCAATTTCAATATCGTGAAGATGCGTTTCTCGATGTCCTTTGGGGGGAATTTTCATATAATCCCCGTATAATCTTGTAAGGTAGGCGTCAACATTATGCGGAGCATTAAATTCTATGCCTTCAAAGGTAATTTTAGAAAGCGGAAAAATTTCGTCAATCCTCCTAACATTTGAGAAGAACACGCCGGGAGGATAAGCATAATTTTTCAGCCCCAGAAATTTACCCAGATATGCCGGAATATACGTACACAAGTAATAAAACGGATATAAAAGGATTAATGTGGAATTTAGGAAGCGATGAAATTTATCCTTTGAATTTTTTCTCAATTCATATCTGTATATAATGTGCTGCTCTACTAATTTCTTCAATTTAACCGGCAAAATTTTAGGAACAATCGGCAAAACATCTATGTACAAGCCTTTGTATTTATAATCAAACTTACTTTCATTGTCGTCGCTCATAATAATTTGAGATTTAGTATCTCTGATTTTTGCAAAAAAGAAGCAGTAATTTTTGTCGGTTTTACGATTTTGCAGCCTGAATTGAGGCGATAAATCTCTTTCTAACGCCCGCACCAGGCGTTTAGAATCTTTTTTAAGCATTAGTACGTCAATATCATCGTCCCACGGTATAAAACCGCCATGCCTTTTTGCGCCGAGCAAAGTCCCCGCAGATAGCCAATACGGAATATTATTTTTGCGGCATACCCTGTCGAACTCCACAAGAATTTCGAGCATTCTGCGTTGCGCTTTTCGTAAAACCGAACCTTCGGGATTATATTGCGACAAATCCTCTTGACTTTCCTTTGAATTGTAGTCCATTTCCTGCTCCAAAGTTATTAAATTATTATATCCATTCTAATTCAAGCGGCAAAGATATAAAAAAAATCAATAAAGTTAGGCAAAACTTGTCCATTTTAAAAAACTTTCTTTATCTTTGCGCTCAAATTTTAATGCAAAAGAAAAAAGATTTATTTTCATTTACGCCTCTAACTTGGCGCCTATCTGTAAGTTGTATGAATTTTTAAGCAATGATACAAGTAAACGTTGATAATGCCGTTATCCTTGCCGCCGGATTTTCCAGCCGGTTTGTTCCGCTGTGTTTCGACTTGCCCAAAGGTTTGCTTCCTGTTTACGGCGAAACCCTTATAGAGCGACAAATCCGCCAACTGCACGAGGTAGGCATAAACGACATCATTGTTGTTACAGGCGCTTATGCCGAGCAATTTGATTTCTTGAAAAAGAAGTACGGCATTACTCTTGTATTCAACCCCGACTATGCAACAAAAAACAATTTCGCCAGCATTTATGCCGCGCGGGATTATCTCGGCAATACGATGATTTCATCAAGCGATTTATTCTTCACAAAAAATATTTTTCAAGGAACAGCGGAACACTCTTACTATGCTTCCGTGTTTTCAAACGGCGAAACAAATCAGCGTTCTTTGACGCTTGACGAAAACGACAAAATTATCGGCGTGAAATATGGCGGAAAAGACACATGGATTACTTTTGGAGGACAGGCGTTTTTTACTGCGGATTTTTCACTCAAACTTATACAGGCAATAAAACCGTTTTACGATAATCCCGAATATTCAAACAAATATTGGGTGGATTTTCAGGATGCCGACTTGAAAGGCCTGCCAATGCACATAAAACGTTGCGATACCGCAGACATAGTAGAGTTCAACACCCTTGAATCGCTATGGAAGTTCGACAAGGATTTCAATGCGTCTGAAATATCGCCGACAATGCGCCGTATCTGCGAAGAATTGAACGTAGAAAACGAACGCGAACTGTCAGGCTTTGAACCCGTGAGAAGCGGAAACTCCGCTGTCGGTTGCAGTTTCAATCTGGCCGGACGGCATTACAAATATATGATTACTACTAAAAAATAGAGTTATGGCAAAGATAAAAGAAATAGAACTGATGCGCGAACTTGGCAATAAGTTCGACGCTTACCAAAAAACGACATTACCGCTCTGCGCAGCTGAAAATGTTATGAGCGAATTCGCTAAATTGCCCTTGGCAACCGGATTCCAGGAACGCTACATAATGGGTAGCGCCTACGACTATTCGATGGACGACAATTTTATCGGCTCGGAAGTTTTATTGCCTTACTATAAAGCAATAAGCGAGTTGGGGCTGGAATTATTCCACGCAAAATTTACCGACGTCCGCACGCTGACCGGCATGAACGCTGCCAATATGCTGGCAAGCGCCTTAATGAAGCCGGGCGACAATATAATGAGCCTTGGCAAACAGTGGGGCGGTCACGCCTCAATGGTTCCGACATTTGAACGCTTGGGCGCAAATGTTTACGACGCGCCGTACAACCTTGACAACTACGATTTTGACTACGACGAATTAAACCGTCAAATAAAAGAGCGGAATATAAAATTTTTGAATATCGCTCCGTCAGACATCTTATTTCCGCACGATTTCACAAAAATAGACGACAGCGACTGCGTTATCCTGTTTGACTATTCGCAACTGTTGGGGTTGATTGCGGCCGGTTTGCTGGCAAATCCGCTGGATACAATGAAAAATGCCGTTCTTTTCGGCGGAACGCACAAAACTATGCCCGGGCCGGCTCACGGAATAATTTTGACAAATAACGAAGATATTTTCAAGTTGATTGACAAGGAAATCAATCCGAAATATCTGCGGAACGTACAGATGCACCAGGTTATTTCATTGCTTTATACAATGATAGAGATGAAGTACTTTGGGAAAGATTATCAAGCAAATACCGTCCGCATCGGAAACTTGCTGGGCGCAGAATTAGATAAACTCGGCCTGAATGTAGTTAAGCGCGGCAACATTTATACACAGACGCATCAAATCTTTATTGAATGTCCAAAAGAGGAAATGGACATCATGTTCCATAATGCGGTAAAAGAGCGCATTACATTGAACACGAAGAAAAAACCGCTTTTCCACGGCGGATTCGGTATCCGTTTGGGACAGCAGGAAATCGCACGCTACGGCTGGGACGACGAGGCAATCAAAAAAGTTGCACAAATTTTAGCAATGATTGCAAAATCTGAATATGACAGCGCAAAAGTTCAAAAATTAATGTCCGAACTGCCGCCAAAAACTGTGCATTTCACTTTTGACGAATCAGATTATAAAGAGTTGATGCAATAAATCATTCAAAAAAACTCAATTTTTGAGGCATGAATGGCTCTTCCCTCCGGCGGAGGCGGAGTCATATAGTTATTGCCGTAAATTTTAGTCAGGTAAGCGTCGGCATTCCCCGGACAACTGAATTGACGGCCTTCAAACTCGATTTTTTTCAAAGGGAAAATATCATCAATATTTTCAGTTACATAAAAAAATATTCCGGGTCCGTAAGTGTAATTTTTCACTTTTAACAATTTGCCCAAAAACCTGACTGAATACATTCTCGCATAATATAATGGGAGCAGCAATCCCATAGCGGTATTGCAGCACCGTCCGACGAAGTTCTTGGAAAATTTACGGTTCGTAAATCGAATCCTGATTCTGTCGAACCGGGACTTCATCTTTAACGAAAAAAACGGCTCAAACGGAAACAAATCAATGTATATGCCATTGTATTTGTAATGATGAATTTCGTTCTGGTCTTCGGTAAAATTTGACTTTGTATCTCTTATTTTCGGAAAATCAAACAGATAATTTTTATCGGTTTTCCGCGTCTGCAATTTGTATTCGGGAGGCAAATCGGCTTCAAGGGCGGCAATCAGGCGTTTATAGTCCGTTTGCAAGAACTCCACATCTATATCGTCGTCCCAAGGAATAAAACCGCGATGTCTGACAGCGCCCAAGAAGGTACCGCTGCTAATCCAATAAGGAATATCGTGTTTCTGACAGACATTATCAAAAGCGATGAGAATATCAAGCATTCGTAACTGCGC
>JAISUN010000016.1 GCA_031272085.1 Dysgonamonadaceae bacterium
AATTACAAGGGTTCGCAGTGGATTATCAAAAATCTGATTGACGCGGTGGCCAAGGGCGGCAGTTTTATGGTCGGCATAGGCCCCGATGGCGACGGACGCTTTCATCCCGCTGCCATTGCACAACTCGAAGAAACAGGCCACTGGCTTTCCGTCAATGGCGAGGGAATTTATAATACTCGTCCGCGGCGGGTCTGGCAAGAAGACGATATCCGGTTTACGCAAAGCAAGGACGGACGAACGGTTTATGCCTTTACCAACGACCTTTCGGGAATGGAAATCCGCCTGAAATCGGTTCCGGTGCAGGCAGGAACTAATGTTTCGCTGCTCGGATACGACAAGCCCCTGAAATGGGAATATAGCGATAACGAACTGATTATCAGCGTTCCAAAAGATTTATTGTCAAAAATGCCGCCGGTAGCGTCGGAATATTGGACTTTTAAGATTGAAGAATAGTTAAGAATAGAAAATAAACCTGCCGAAAAAACGAGGTAATACCTCGTTTTTTCGGCAGGTTTTTGTATAACGCGCCTGTTATCAGCCTTTCCGCCAGAGCCGCGTCATATCTTCCAGGGTTTTGCCCTTGGTTTCAGGCACCATTTTCCAGACGAAAATTGCGGCTAAAACGCACATTATTCCGTACAGACCGTAGGCCACCATCGGACTGAAATCGTAGAGCGGCGGGAAGGTCGAAGAAACAATGTAATTAAATATCCACTGCGCCGCAACTGCGATAGCGACTGCTTTTCCGCGAATCGTATTCGGGAAAATCTCGGCTATCAGAACCCAGCAAATCGGCCCCCACGACATCATGAAAAATGCCGCGTAAACAATGATTGACAGCACGGGAACTATGCCTTTTACTCCGAAATTATCGCAAAGCGCAACTGCAAACGCGCCGATGGCCATACCTATCGAACCGATTATCAGCAGCGGTTTTCGGCCGAACCTGTCAACCGTTACTATGGCAACGACTGTGAACACGATGTTCACAACGCCCATAATCACAGTCTGCATCATACCGCCGCCCTCTGCGCCCGCGCTTTCAAAGATTCGCGGAGCGTAGTAAAGCACAGCATTTATGCCGATTGCCTGCTGGAAAACCGAAAGCAAAATGCCGATTACGACCACAAGTGCGCCGTAAGAGAACAATTTTTCGGTTTTTTCGGTCAAAGTAGCCTGAATATCGCCCATTATCTCGCGGGCTTTCGATTCGCCGTTAACCTTGGTCAGGACGGACAAGGCGGCCTCGTTTTGGCCAATGAGCGCCAAATAGCGGGGCGTGCGCGGAACGAAAAACAACAGAAATCCGAACACCGCAGCCACATAAGCCTCGGAACCGAACATCAACCGCCAACCGGTGGCAATAGTCCAAGGGTCGGACGAGGGATTCACCGAAAGCAGACCTTCGGCCGACTTGTCGATAATGGGGTTTGTGTGGCCGCCAAGTATCAGGTAATTAACGAAATACACTACCAGCATACCGAAAATGATAGCGAACTGGTTGCACGAAACCAGAGTTCCGCGAATGTTCGATGGTGCAATTTCGGCGATGTACATCGGCACGATGGCCGAAGCCAGACCTACGCCAATTCCGCCGAGGATGCGGTAAAGATTGAACGCAATCCAAAGGCTGAACGTCGGTTCGCCGTATTTGAAGAACAGAAATTCGGGATTCCACGAGCCGAGAGCCGACAGGAAAAACAGCACCGATGCGATGCGCAAAGAATCGCGCCTACCGAAACGGCTTGCAAAAATCCCGGAAATTGCGCCTCCGATGACGCATCCTATCAGGGCGCTTGAAGAGGTTATTCCGTGCAGGATTTTGTTATACTGGAAATCTGCGGCTTGCAGGAAAAATCCTTCCATTCCCTTTTCCGCGCCCGAAATGACGGCCGTATCGTAGCCGAACAGAAGTCCGCCAAGCGTCGCTACCAGCGTGATGCTGACGATATAGGCAAGGTTGTAATCTCTATTATTTGACATAAAATATTAGATATACATATTTACAATCGCCTCATACAGTTCCTGTTTGCCGCTGGTTTGTTTCGGTTCGCCGTTTTTCTTGGCGTAAGCGACCAAATCTTCGAGCGACAGTTTGCCCTGCTCAAATTCTTTGCCTTTTCCGCTGTCGAACGAAGCGTAGCGTTCTTTCAGCATCTTCTGGTATGGCGATTTTTCGAGGATTGCGGCAGCCGATTCCAGAGCGCGTGCGAAAGTATCCATGCCGGAAATATGGGCGATGAAAATATCTTCGAGGTCGGTACTGCTGCGGCGGGTTTTGGCGTCGAAATTGGTGCCTCCGCCCTGCAAACCTCCGCTTTTGAGGATTACGAGCATCGCCTGCGTAAGTTCGTAAACGTCAATCGGGAACTGGTCGGTATCCCAGCCGTTTTGATAGTCGCCGCGGTTGGCGTCAATCGAACCCAACATTCCCGCGTCGGCGGCGGCTTGCAGGTCGTGTTCAAAGGTGTGGCCGGCCAGAGTTGCGTGATTTACTTCGATGTTCAGTTTGAAATCCTTGTCGAGGCCGTGAGCGCGGAGGAATCCGATAACTGTTTCGGCATCAACGTCGTACTGATGTTTTGTCGGTTCCATCGGTTTGGGTTCAATCAGGAAATTGCCTTTGAAACCTTTTCCGCGGGCGTAATCGCGAGCCGCTTTCAGCAGTTGGGCCAGATGTTCCTTTTCGCGTTTCATATCGGTGTTCAGCAGCGAGTAGTAACCTTCGCGGCCGCCCCAGAAAACGTAATTTTGTCCGCCGAGTTCGATAGTTGCGTCGAGCGCGTTTTTCAGTTGGACGGCAGCGCGTGCCACCACGTCGAAATCGGGATTTGTTCCGGCTCCGTTGGTATAGCGTTTGTGGCCGAAAACGTTGGCTGTACCCCACAGGAGTTTGATTCCGGTTTCCTGCTGTTTTTTCTTGGCGTAGGCCACGATTTCTTTCAGGTTAGCCTCGTATTCTTCGATTGATTCGCCTTCCGAAACAAGGTCGATGTCGTGGAAGCAGTAGTATTCGATGCCGATTTTTTGCATCAGTTCAAAACCTGCATCCAATTTGTTTTTCGCCTTTTCGAGTGCATTTGCGCCCACAGCCCATGGGAAAGTTTTCGTGCCGGGTCCGAAGGGGTCGCCTCCGTCGGCGCAGAGCGTATGCCACCAGGCCATCGAGAATTTGAACCAGTCTTTCATCTTCTTGCCGTAAACGGTTTTTTCCGCATCGTAATAGCGGAACGACAGAGGGTTTTTGCTGTCTTTACCCTCAAATTTAATCTTCCCTATGCCGGGAAAATACTCTTTTGTTGCCATAAAAATTTGATTTTTGTTGTTTAATGTTAATAATCGTTTGCAACTTTTATATTCATATATGTTTTTCGAGCCGTAAAATTACAATTTTTTTATAAATAATATGCAATTTTGAGAAAAATCTCGTAAATTTGCCTAAAAAATACTATTAATGAACATTCAACAGTTAGAATATATTATCGCCGTCGATAATTGCCGGCATTTTGCGAAGGCGGCCGAGTTTTGTTTTGTAACCCAACCGACTTTGAGTATGATGATTCAAAAATTGGAAGATGAATTGGACGTAAAAATTTTCGACCGTTCGCGCCATCCGGTTGAACCTACGCCTATCGGCCTGCAAATCATCGAACAAGCCAGAATTTCTCTAAAACACTTTAAACAAATCAAGGAAATTGTTGAAAATGAACAAAATACTGCCAAAGGAACTTTCCGGCTCGGCATAATTCCGACTATCGCTCATTATATAGTGCCTTTGCTGCTCGAAAAATTGAATACGCAAGACGCTCAAATAGAAGTGATTATGAAAGAGAATACGACCAAAAACATAATCAGCGACATTCAGAAAGGTTTTCTCGACGGCGGGCTGCTGGCCGGGCCTCTCAATCATCCCGAAATAAGGGAATATTCCATTTATTACGAGAAATTTTTTGCCTACGTTTCGCCTTCCGACCGGCGTTATGAAGAAAAGGAAATCGACCTCGAAACGCTTTCTGCCGACGAGGTTTGGCTTTTAGAAAGCGAACATTGCCTGCGCGGCCAGATTGAGCGGCTTTGCCATCTGAAACAGGCTGCCGATGCGGAAAATACGTCGGTAAAATACGAATCGGGAAGCATCGATACTCTGGTTAATATCGTGGATTACAACCGAGGTTTGACCGTAATTCCCGAAATGCACGCAATGGGTTTGAGCGAGGAAAAACAGGATAATCTGCGCGAGTTTAAGGGCATTACCGCCGTCCGCGAAGTCAGTTTGGTAACAAGCAACGATTATATACGTAAAACAATGATTAACAGCATAACAGACGTTATCCGCTCCTGCGTTCCGAAATCTATGCTCAATCAGGAACTGAAAAAATTTGTGGTCGATATTTAGTCTAACATATCGAGAAGCCGCTCCCTGACTACGTAGCAGGCTCCTACAACCCCGGCCGAGCGCCCGAGTTTCGAGATTTTTATTTTGCAGTCGTGGCTGACCAAATTAAGCGAAAATTTCTTTATCGACGAGCGCAGCGGATAGAGCATATAATCGGCTGTGGAAGCCATTGAACCGCCGATTACGACAAGTTCGGGATTGAAAATATTTATCAGAATCGAGAGGTAACGCCCCATTTTTTCGCCGATTTTCGCCATAAAATCGATGGCCAAAACGTCCTCGTCTTCTACGGCGGCGGCCATAATGTCTTCCATCGTAATGTCGTCGAGCGAATGTTTTTGCTGGATGAGCGAAGTATTGCCGTTTTTTATCGCCTCTTTGAAGTCGCGAACCAGCGCCCAGCCCGAAATTTCGGTTTCTAAACAGCCTTTTTTTCCGCACTGGCACAGGATATTGTTGTCGAAAACCGGACTGTGGCCGAACTCGCCCGAATAGCCCGATTTGCCGTAATAGAGCCGTCCGTCGATGATAATGCCGATTCCAAGCCCCCAACTCATATTCACGAAAATCACGTCGCGTTCTTTATCCACAACCCCGGCTTTAAATTCGCCGTAAGCCATTGCCCGCGTGTCGTTTTCGAGATAAACCGGAATGTCAATCATTGATTTGATTATCGAGTTAAGAGCCTCATTTTCAGAGAAAAAGAAGTTGTAACTTAAACCGGCATTTGAATTTACGCGTCCTGAAAGGTTGATACAGGCTCCGATAACATCTTCGCGATTTACTCCGCTGTCGGCGATGAAAGAGTTAATCAGGCTGCAAAGTTTTTCGAGCGAGGGGCGGGTATTTTCGAGCGTGAAATGGATATTTTCCCTCGAATTGACATATTCGTTTTTCAGGTCTTGCAGAGCGATTGAAACCGCTGTACGGCCGACTTCCACGCCCAGATAGTAGGCGCATTTCGAGTTGATTCCGTAGGTATTTGGACGGCGGCCGCCCTGGGTATCAACCTTTCCGAGGTCGAAAATCACGTCGGCTTCCAGCAGTTCGTTCACGATTTTTGTTACCGTGGGGATGCTGAAATCGGTTTCGCGGCTCAACTCGGCAATAGTAAAGTTGCCCGAACAGATAAAGCGTTTGATGATGCGCCTTTTGAGGCGTTGCATTTTCATGGATGAACGCGAAGGGTTTCCGACAGTCCGTATAAAGGTTGACAAACTCATTTTAATTTTATTTAATAATTGGTGCAAAAGTAGTAATTATTTTTAAAAAATCAAAATTTCCAAAAAATTTCCCCAACAGTAACCGGGCCGAGCAAGCCGGACGGCAGCAGCGGCGAATCGGCGTAATAATGCCTTGCGGTAGTGAAAGTGTAGCGTCCGCTGGTGCGCGGTTGGCCTTTTAGCAGCCAGTCGGGATATTTGCCGTCGTCGGTAATGCCGTCGTAAGGCAGGAACTCGTCGCCAATCAGACGGTTAGCCCACAAATTTACGACTTCTATTTTCAGTTCGTTTTCGCCTTCGCGGGCAGCGGAAGTTATATCGACCTGCCAAGGCTTTGTCCAGACTGTGCCTAAATCTTTGCCGTTCAGGAATATACGCGCCATAACTTCTACCCGTCCGAGATTGAGGTAAAAATGTTTCCCTGTAATGTCGGAAAGATTGAAAGTCGTGTTGTAGAAGGCAGTTCCCGAATAGTAACGGATTCCTTTGTCCGCATTTTTGCTCCAATCAGTCAGGCTGTCGAAAACCGCTTCGGCGGGACCGCCCCATTTTGGGTCGAAATTGACTGTCCAAGGCTTGTCGAGCGTCAATAGCGGTTTGTAATCAGGAAAATTCTCATTTAATTGAGAATTACTTTTTTCTTTTTCCCTGAAAATTATAAAGTAACTTTCGTAAGGCTCGAAGCGCAAGGGGATTACGGTAGATTTTCCATTATCATTGAATTGCGGCAATGCCCGCATTTCGCCCGTCATCGGATTCCAGAGTTCGGGATAAAGCCCTGACACACGGAAAGTTGCATTCACCTGTTGAAGCGTATCCGTCCGGCTTGAAACAAAATATATTTCCGCTCCCTGCATTGTGCGGTGGGTATAGCGAATTTGCCCTGTGGAAGCGAAATCGGGCGAGGTTGTTCCGTCCAAAATCTTTGCTGTAATGTCGTAATGCGGATACAGGCGGTCGGCTTTTGTTACAAGGGCTTTTCCGAAGATGATTTTGCCTTTGCCGACCTGTCGGGTAATCATTTCATCTTCCTGATAATCAGCAAGTTCTTCAATAGAATTGAAACCCCAGATTTCTTTTGCCAACTGCCGCACTTCGCCGTCGCAAGCCGGATAATCGCTTAAACTTGGCGATTGCAGGGGTGGGAAACCCACAACTGTTGCGCCGTCTTCGACAAGTTGGCGGATTTTTTTCAACAATTCGGGCGTCATAAATTCCACAGCCGGAAGCGCAATCAGCCTGTAAGCCGCGCCGCCGGGCAAAACCACCTGTCCGTTTTTCACGCTTGCCTGATAAAAAATGCTTGGCGGACAGCCGTCGAAATTGTATCCGCGCCGGTCGGGAATCATTGATTCATTGCGGAAATTGCGCCATTTTTGAACGTCGTCCGGCATAGATTCGAGCGCGGAAGCGGGCGGCAAAAACACAAGCGGAGCGTCTTCGGGAGCGAGGTACATAATGTCGGCAACAGTCCGTCCCTGCTGCAAAAGGTATTGGCAGCGGGCGACGTAGCGGTGATATGCGCCGGACAGGTACCACCAAGTTTGCCCCCTGTCCCAGTGAACTCCGTAAATTCCCATGGTCATTCCGGGGCGCAGGCTGTCGGCGAGCGGTTGATTGGCGTAAGTGTGGTACATAAAGCGGTTTACGCCAGCCGCAAAAGCCCAGTCGCCCTCGTTTTTCAGCGAATTAGGATGATGACGCCAGCGGTCGAAAGCGGCGGTAAACGATTCGGAAGGCACGACGGGCTGCCCGATGACGTGAGCGGCCGAAGTCCCCTCAATCACGCTGAACGCGGAGTTGAAATTCCGCTCGGAATAAGGATTCAGGCTCCAAAATTCGCACATAGGAACGTCGCCCGCAACGCCCAGTTCGAGGTCGGAAGCCGGATTGAGGTCGTAAGGCTCGATTGAGAGTTTCAGTCCGTATTTTTCGGCGTAACGGCGCACAAAACCCACGTGATTTTCGACAATCAATTCCTGCGAAGTTTGGCGCAAATCCCAGAGAAAACGCTCGCTGATTTCGCGGTTGTCTACCATAACTCCCGCATACACAGGATAATAGGGTAGGGGGTCGTAACCGCGCCTTTTTGTAAATTCTTCGCGGAAACGGGGCGTCCAGTTTTGCGACCCCATTTCCCAACTGTCTATATGTAAGCCTTTTATGCCTCCGCCTGTTTCTACGGCGCGGGTAAAACCGGCTTTTTTGAAAAGTTTTTCCGTAAAATGTTCAAGGTGAGCCGTTATCGCTGTGGTATCGAACTTGTCGGCCTCAAAACCTATTCCCGGAACCGGAGCCGGACGGGTAGCCGCGCCGTTGTTGCGCGAACCGAAGCGCATCAGTGTCCACTCGCCTTCGGGAGCATCCCAACTGACTGTGCCGTCGGGATTTAACTTGCCGGTCAAATCAATAATCTGCGATTTTTCCAGAGCCTTATCGCCGGGTTGCGCCGCAACGTATCCCGAAAGCGGATAGTATTGAGGCACAAAGTTTTCCGAACTGTAAGGATTGCGGTAATAGAGTGCGCGTTCGTCAATTTCGGGAAAAGTCTGATATATCCGGCACTTGGCCAATGCAGTATCGATGCGGGTTGCGCCTGCCGGAAACGCCAGCAGGGCCACGTCTTCGTAAAAGTTTTTCCATTTTTCGAGCGATTCGGGCGTGAAATTCCACTCGCCGAAAAAGGGCTTTCTCGGAGCCGGTTTAGGTATGGAAATTTTTTGCGTGCCAAGTCCGCCTTTCACATTAACCGACGAATAAACAAGGTGTTGCATCGACTGCGAACCTTCGACCCAGGGGCCGCCGCTGCCGTTCCAGCCCGGACCGATTCCGAGATTCATCGCGATTCCGAGGCGTTCGCATTCGCGCACGGCATAGACAAAGAGGTTTTGCCATTCTTCGCTCATATAATTGACTTTTCCGCGCGGAACGCCCACGTTTACTTCCAAAAACAGCACGTAGCCGATTCCGGCTTGTTTCATCGCTTCGAGGTCTTTGGTAATGCCTTCGGCATTCATATTGCCGTCCATAAAATACCAGTAAACTCCCGGACGCGCCGAGTCGGGCGGATTTACAAAATCCGCTTCCAGAACCGATAAATCGGCATTTTTATTTTTGCCGCAACCGAAAATACACAAGGCTGCATAAGTCAATATCAGGATTTTTTTGTACATATTTTGTTTAATTTTTGTGCGTTTTTATTCGTTTTCAAACTCCAACCAGTCAATATCGAACAAATCCCGGCTTTTTTCGCCGTAAAATTGCAGCCAAAGCGTCTGTACGCCGCTCAATCCGCCGACTTCGCAGGAAAGCGTAGTCCAGTCCATATTTGCCGGAATGTCGATTCCGCCTTTCGAGGCGAGCCAGGGCATTTCGCCGACAAGTTCAATCCGGCCTCCGGCCTGCGAACGGACGCGGATTTTCAGCCGTTTAACTCCGCAGCCGTAGTCGATATATTTCCAAGCCGCGCGGTCGCCACTGCGGATTGACGCGAGTTGCTCATTATTTTTCTGATTTTCAATTAGTTGGATGCGTACATTTCCAAACAGCAAGCAGGCTCTTTCGGCCTCGATTTTTTCAATGGCCGGAAGCGGTTTTCCCGCGCCCTGCGAAGTCATCGGAACTTCGGGAATACTGCCGTCTTCGCGGAACTCAATCGGCTCTACGCAGGCCTTGCGCATCATTGCGCAGTTGTGCGTCGGGCGGTGGTAAAAAACGTACCAGCGTCCCTGAAATTCCGCTACCGAACCGTGATTGTTCCAAGCCGAAGGGTCGCTGCCCGCATTGTCGATAATCACGCCTCCATATTTGAACGGGCCGAGCGGCGAATCGGAAGTTGCGTAGCCGATACAGGTCGGGCGGTCTTGGCGGCTGACGTCGGCATAAACAAGATAATAAATGCCGTTCCGCTTGAAAACGAAAGCGCCTTCGTGGAAATGATGTTCTTTTTCGGTAACGAGTCCGTCCTTAATCGTCGAAATATCAATGCTTTGCATATCCGGATTCATCCGCGCTCCCTTGGCGGAAAACTGTCCCCAATAATAATAGGCCTGTCCGTCGTCGTCGATAAAAACTGTGGGGTCAATCTGGTAAGCGCCCTCAATCGGCTTGCCGTTTTTGAAAGGGCCTGCCGGCGATTTGCTTGTAGCCACGCCTTCGGTACTGTTCGACAGGCAATAATAAAGATAATACGTGCCGTTTCGGTAAATCATATCGGGGGCGTAAAGTGAGTTGCCGGCGTATGAAAAAGTATTTTCAAACAGGCTCCAACGGCATAAATCGGCGGAAGCCAGCACGTTGTAGCGGTTCGAGCAGTAGTATTCGGGCGATTCGTCGAGCGAGCCGTAGATATACATTTTGCCGTCTTTATCCGTGCGGGCGGTAGGGTCGGCGATATAAACGCCTGCCGGCGAAATGGGATTTTGCGCAAAAACCTGATTTACGGCAAACAGCAATAGGATAGTTGCAATACGTTTCATCGGATTATTTTAACGGGAATTTCCAGTAAAAATGCAAGTTTTTCGATTTTCGAGGCGATATGTCCCGCACCGATAGCGCAGTGATGCGAAGGCCCGGCTTTGCTCCATTCGTTCATAAAGCGGCGGGCGCCCATCGGAAAGCGGTAGCGGCTGTTGGTATTTCCTATTTGAAGCGTAGGTCCGGCTGTGGATTCGCCTTCGGCGGCAAGCAGGAAAACTCCGTCCTTGCCTTCGCAAACCGAAAGCAGGGTAACATCGCCTTGCCGGACAGTCATCTGTATCGAGAGGCCTTTGCCCGGTTTGCCGTGATAGACGGGCAGCGGCACAAGTTTTACTTTTCCTTCGGCTATCGCGTAATGAGCAGGCCCGTCGTGGCCGAGCATCACAATATCGTCGTTGAAATCCATTGCGTAAAATTCTGAAAATGAGCCTCCTGCACCGAACTCGTCCATTATTTTCATTGCCTGCGCATTTTTCACTTCGCACTCGCCGGCAACCGGAATGTGCCGTCCGGTAAGCAGAGTATTACCGGCTATAACCGAAGTTACAATGTTTTCGTAATCGTTGCCGTCCGCGCCTTCGTAATAATAAGCGAGCGAGCCGAGGCGGTGGACTTCCGCCAGACGGTCGAGGGCGGCCGAAGTTTGGGCTGCACGCCGGAGTTCGTAATCTTCACATTCGGGCGAAACCTCGAAGATGTGGTTAAATTCTTGGATTTTTTCATCGATTTGCCACTCTGTAACCTCGTCGCGGTATTTTTTCAGTTCGCACATTTCGAGCAGTTCCAAATGAGTGCCGAAAACGGCCTGTTGCTGCGTAATATCGGTGTAAACGTCCAACATTCCGCAATAGTAATGGCCGAGTATTCCGAGTCGGTTGTCCCGCATTGCTTTGCGGACGCGGGCGGCTTCCGTCCATTCCCCGATTTCGCGCCACGCTTCGGGGTCTTTCAGGTATCCGGTAACAAATTCGTAGCGTAATCCGCTGCGGTTGAATACGTTGGCAATTTCTGGCATCGAGCAGGCCTGACAGTGAGCCAGCCAATAGCCGGTCATCCGTCCGCGGTCGCCGAGGCCGTTTATATAGTCGTAGTCGATGGCCGGAACCGGTTGCAGGTTCAGAACCACTATCGGGCATTTAATCCGTTGAGCCACAGGCAAAATAGTGGACGACAGGCAGTAAGTGGAAACATAGAGGAAAACAATATCCGTTTCCTCGCGTGCAAAGAGCGAAGCCGCATCGAGGGCTTTTTCGGGATTGTCCACCATTCCGGCGTCAATAATCGTTGCGCCTGACAGGGTTTCGAGTTTTTCCGCAATTTCGCGCCGGTATCCGTCGAGCGCAGCCAGCAGTCCGTCGAATTGCGCCCAATACGTGTCGAGGCCTGTACCGAAAAGGCCAATTTTTAATGTGTTGTTCATAGTTGAAATAAAATATTTACGCAAATTTAATAAAATTTTCATAAATTATCAAAAAATAAATTAAATTTGTGCCGCAGTTTCACTTTGTATAAAGAAAAGAAGTAGGAACTCGTGGCCTAAAATATTTTTAAATTTTTAGGCATAATTAATATAAATTTGTTCTTAAATCTATTATACTTTAAATTTATGTACGATATGAGAAACCGGAATTTGTTATCCTTATTGCGAGTAATTGCTAATAAGGGGGTAAAATTAGTGTATAAACATAATATTAATCCATAGTTTATGAAAAAGAAAAAACTATTTGTGAAAATTGCATTAATTGCAGGTTTGTTATTTTCTTTTCAGGCGTATGCCCTTGAATACGCCGAGGAGGTAACAATAAGCCTGCATTTGAAGAATGCAACTATCGAGGAGGTATTCAAAGCCATTGAAAGCCAGACTGAATTTTCGTTCTTTTATGAAGAAAGCGAAATCAACACGAGCAAAAAAGTTGATTTAGACGTTGATAATGAAAGAATTAATTCGGTTCTTGACAAGATTTTGGACAAGAATGCGATTTCCTACAAGATTACCGACCGGCACATAGTGCTTTACAAAGCGAAGGACGAAAAGCCGTCGGCAAAGAGTAAGGAAAATTTGCAGCAGCCTCAACCGCAAACAATTATCGTCCGCGGACAGGTAACGGACAAGCAAGGCGAACCTTTGATTGGCGTTTCGGTCTATACCTCGCCGCAAAACGGCACCGCAACCGACATTGACGGCCGTTTCACCCTGACTGCAAAACCCGGCGAATCCATAACCTTTGTTTATATAGGTTACGCGACCCAGATTTTGCCCGCAAAGCAGACACTGAACGTAATAATGTTAGACGATGCGAAAGTGCTTGACGAAGTTGTGGTTGTGGCTTACGGTCAGCAGAAAAAAGTATCCGTAACAGCCGCTATTTCCTCGGTCGGAACCCAGGAACTGAAATTAAGCCCTGTGCCTAACTTTTCCGACGCCTTGCAGGGACGTTTGCCCGGCCTTACTACTTTGCAAACCTCCGGCCAGCCCGGCAACGACGAAGTAACTATGTACATCCGCGGAGCCGCTACGCTGAACGGCCAAAGCCCGCTGATTTTGATTGACGGCATCGAACGCCGCGGCGAAAATATGGCAAAACTCGACCCGAATGAAGTGCAGTCGGTAACGATTCTGAAAGACGCTTCCGCTACGGCCGTGTTCGGAGTGCGCGGCGCTAACGGCGTTATCCTGATTACTACCCGCCGCGGACAAACCGGCAAAATGGAACTGAACCTTTCGGCCAATTACAGCGTACAGACTTTCCTCGCGCAGCCCGACAGACTGCACTCGTGGGAATACGCCGACTTGCGCAATCAGGCATACATAAACACTTACGGAGCGACGCCCGCCGACCAGTTGCCCTTCACTCCTTATATGATAGAAAAATATAAAGACGGCAGCGACCGGGTTTTCTATCCCGACCGCGACGTGTTTCACGATTATTTCAAGGATTATGCGCCCCAATCGCGCATCAATATGAATATGAACGGCGGCGGCGAAGATTTTAAATATTTCCTTAATGCCGGCTGGACTTACCAGGGCGGAAACGTGATAACCGAACCGAAATCGAAACTCGGTTACGACCCCTCTTTTTCGATGGACAGGTTCAATTTTCGCGGAAATATTGATTATAATATAACAAAAAACCTTTTGGTTGCCTTCAATATCGCTTCGTATATCGAAAATATGAATTCGCCAAATACCGGCGCCGACGGGATGTACACTATCGTAGCCGATATGATGAAACGCACTTGGAGTACGGTTCCCACCGAACCCGGCCCTCTGACGGCCGCAGGCTACGGAGTTGCGGCAGGCGAAGTAGTATCGCAAACCGGACTTAACGACGGAAACGCTTACGACCGCGTCAATTTCCGCGGATACGAGCGGAATACATCTACCACGCTCAACACCAATCTTTCTCTGGACTGGAAACTCGATTTCATCACCAAAGGATTGAGCGCAAAAGGACTTGTAGCATTCGACTCCTACGGAGTAGCCAACGTTCAGGCTTCCCGCGGAGTGAATATTTACGGAGCGCGAGTGGCAAAATCCGCTACCGATACGCCGAGCGGCTATTATGTTTTGTCGGACAACAACGACATCGCCCTCAGCCTCGATAAAACAATGGGAACTTATTACTACCTGAACGCCCAAGGCTCGCTGAATTACGACCGCACTTTCGGCAAACATCAGTTTACCGGACTTGCGCTTGTCCAGCGCGATAACAGGGACAGCGATTATAATCCTTGGGGAACCGACGTGCCTTACAACTTGATAGGATTTGTAGGCCGCGCGACATATAATTACGACAACCGCTATTTGGCCGAATTTAACATCGGCTACAACGGCACAGAACAGTTTGCTCCCAAAAACCGCTTCGGTACATTCCCCGCCTATTCACTGGGCTGGGTTGCGAGCAACGAAAAATTTATGGAACACCAGCGCGTTATTTCCAACCTTAAATTCCGCGTCTCTTATGGAAAAACCGGTAACGACCAACTTGGCGCATCGCGTTTCCTTTACGTATCGAAAATCTATACCCAAGGCGGTATGTTTGAAAGCCTTGGACGCGGACAGGCCATTGTCCAGGGATACGTAGGCAACGAAAACATACAGTGGGAAGTCGCCACAAAAAAGAACTTAGGAATTGACCTTGGATTGTTTAATACTATCTCATTTACAGCCGATTACTTTACCGAACACCGCGACAAAATCTTGATGACGCAAAACAGCCTTCCGCTGATTCTGGGATTGAACAATATCGCATACAACCCTTATAAACCCGACCAGATTCCGCCCGCAAACATCGGCATAGTCGATAACAAGGGCTTTGAAATGGAACTCGGATACCAGAAAATATTCAGCAAAGATTTCGGACTTAACGTAAAAGGAAACTTTGCATACAACAAGAACGTAGTAGTATTTATGGATGAAGTCGAAAAAACGAGCGACTACGCCTACACTTACCGCCAGACCGGTTACAGCATCGGCCAGCAATGGGGCTACCTGATTGATTACAGCAATGGAAACGGCTATATTAATACGGCAGAAGAACTCGCTACCTTGCCAAAATACGACATTGGAACGCCGCAACTCGGCGACTTTATGTATGTTGACCTCAACGGCGACGGACATATCAACGACAAGGATATGGCTCCAATCGGCTACCCAACTATTCCGCGGGTAACTTTCGGATTCTCGGCGAGCGCAAATTATAAAAACTTCGATGTTTCCTTTCTGTTCAGCGGTATCGGACAAAGCAGTTACTACCTGATGGCCGAGAGCGGCGAAGGCGTAAACGAAATAGGCGCAATGAGCGGCCAGGGTTTTTATACCGACTGGCACCTGAAAGCGTGGACGCAGGAACGCTACGAAAACGGCGAAGAAATCCTGTATCCGGCCTTACGTACCAACCTCAATTACAGCAACAATAATCCGAACTCGCATTTTATCGCAAACCGCGCATTTCTGCGTATGAAAAACGCCGAAATAGGCTACACTTTGCCATCGCGCTGGACAAAAGCGCTGACGCTTACCAATGCAAGAATCTATTTTAGCGGTCAGAACCTTTTGACATGGGACAAATATCCCATCAAAACTGTTGACCCCGAACAGACGGGAACGCTGGTTTACGGCTTGACCCGAAACTTCAACGTAGGCGTAAACATAACGTTTTGATAATGAAAAATTCTAAAAATAAGAAATATATGAAAAACTTAAAATATATATTGGCTTCAATGGCAGTCCTTGCGTTTTGCGCCTGTTCGGACGTTCTCGACCGCAAACCGGCCGGCGACAATATCTCGATGGACGAGGTATTGAGCAATCCCGATTACGTGGAAGGCTTGCTGAACCTGTGCTACGGAAACGACGCTACAGGCCGCGACCAGGTTATCGACGAGCGGGGCTACCGCTACGGTAACGGTACGGGATTTTATCCCCTGCCGGTATCCTGCTCCGACGACGCTTGGGATTCCAATGCCGGAAACGCCGTCTATGTCGGCATCAACCTTTATTATACAGGCTCGATGAGCGCATCGACATTCCCCTTCTACGGACAAGGCTACGAAAACTGGACGGTAGATTACCAGCAAATCAGGCTTTGCTCGCAATTTATCCAGTACATACAAGACCCCGGAACGGCCGTCAAAGCCGAGAAAAACCGCGGACAGTTCGAGGCGGAAGCCCGCGTCCTGCGTGCATTTTTCTACTGGGATTTGATTCAGAAATACGGCAAAGCCCCCATTTTCACAGAGCCGGTTCCGTCGGACGCCGATGCAGCATGGTATGTCGATAATAACGTACACCGCCAGTCGGCTTACGAGATAGCGCAACAGATTGTCGCCGACTGCGATTACGCAATAGCCAATGCCGACCTGCCCTGGCGAATAACGCAAAAAGCCGACGCCGGACGTATGACAAAAGCAATGGCATGGGCTTTGAAAGCCGAAGCGATGCTTTATGCCGCAAGTCCGCTCTACAACGAAGGACAAGACCATTGGGAAGAAGCCTACCAGCAGGCAAAAGGCGCTGTTGATGCGCTTCGCGCCAATGGCTACAAACTTTATACCGACTGCACCCAGCCCGATATTTTCGGAACAGGGGCGGGCGCGGCTTTCCGGCAATTGGTTACGATGGACGCCGACTATTCGTCAGCCCCGCGCGACTGCGAAACCATTTATCAGGTGCGCGAAAACGACGTGGACGATGCCGGCAACGACGACGGAACAAGCGGAGGTGCAGTGGCATTGTGGTCATACGGCTATGTCGGTTCGGGAATGCCCGGAACCACAAGCGTCGGCGCGTGCCCCTCGCAGGAACTTGTCGATGCGTTTGAAACTACCGACGGACAGCCGATTTTGAATCTGGCTAATCCTTACGCCGACGAAAAGCATTTGCAGCCTAACTTCAACAATCAGAGCATCTACGACGAGGCTAATCCTTACGCCAACCGCGACCCGCGTTTCTACGAAACGGTGCTTTACAACGGGGCGCATATCCAGTTCCAGGGCGAAGGAGCAGAAACAAACAGCATTGTCGATTACGAAATCCAAACTTACGTTAGCGACGCCAACGGCAATCCGGGACGTCATCATCTCGACGCAACCGCTGTGAACACGCTTTACACCGGCACCGGATATTTGCAGTGCAAATGGGTTCAGCCGGGAGCCTGCGCTCTGAAACAGTCGAACAACTCGCGCTACAAATATTTCCGTTTTGCACAGTCGCTGCTCGCTCTTGCCGAAGCGGCAAACGAAGCCGGACATACTCAGGAAGCGCTTGCCGCCCTGAACGAAGTGCGCAGCCGCGTGGGAATGCCCAACGTTACGACGAACAACAAGGACGAACTCCGCTTGCGGATTCACAACGAACGCCGCGTAGAACTTGCGTGGCAGGAAGACCGTTTCTACGACATCCGCCGCTGGACGGCTCCTACCGGCGATTTGAGCGCCGTCTGCAAATGGATTACGGCAATGTACATCACCAAAAACGCCGACGGAACGTATAACTACGAACGCCGCACCGTTTCGCCGAATCCCCGCGCAGGCTGGACTAACCGCGATTTGCTCTTCCCCGTACCGCAAAAAGAAGCGGCTCTGATGGCGAAATTTACCGGCGTAAGTTGGCAAAATCCCGGATGGTAAAATTAATTGATAATTGACAATTATTATAAATAATAGAAATTATGAAGATAAATAAATATATAAAAATAGCGGCAGTCTGCGCAGGATTTGCGTTCTGCGGAAGCGTTTTTGCACAGCAGGATTCGCTGGATATTGCACCCGTTTTGGACCCCTCGATTACAGGAGCGGTGTCTTCAACGACCGGCAGTATTTTAGACAAAGCGCCGACAAATATACTTACCGAAACGTTCTACGGACGGCTGCCGGGACTGCAAATATCGGAAAATATGCCCGATTTGATATTTTTCGGATACGGAAATTTTACCCGGACGATTCGCGGACTTTCTTCCATCAACGGTTCGCCGCTGGTAGTTATCGACGGAATTATCGCCCCTACGCAATATGTGGAATTTCTCACACCGAAGGAAATCGAGAGCGTTACGGTGCTGAAAGACGCCGCTTCAACAGCCGTTTACGGCATTCAGGGAGGCCCCGGCGTGATTCTCATCAACACCCGCCGCGGCCGGATTACCGACAAGCGCAAGGTGGAAGTTTATGCCGACAATTCGTTTCAACAAATGACGCGCACGCCGACTTTCATCAACTCGCAACAATATGCCGAAATGCGCAATCAGGCCGGATATAACGACGGTCTGGGCGCGTATTCGCAATTTTCGCAGGCCTCGATTGACAAATTTGCCGCAGGCGACGACCCATTTTATCCCAGCAACGACTGGTACGATATGTTCATCAAAGACGTGGTAATGCGGCAGCGGGTAGGAGTAAACGTTACGGGCGGCAACCAGCAGTTCCGCTATTTCTCGAACCTGAATTTCATCAATCAGGACAACGTATTTAATATAACGGACGGCGACCCCAACCGCATTTATTCGGCTTCCGACGCCCGCCCCGGAACAAAAATTGTCAGTCTGCGCCTGAATATGGACGTTGATTTCAACCGCTACGTTTCGGGATATATGCGCTTGGCCGGAAACTTGAAAGACCAGAAAATCACAGGACAGTATTTTGCAGGGGACGGCTCGATTCAGCCATATTCCAAGATTTTTTACCAGCCGCCTACGATGTTCGGCCCGCTTTCGCCCATTATCGAAGGCAACGAATCCGTCAGCCAGCAGGTTATGACCGTCGATGGGCTTGATTTGCCGGTTTACGGAATACTCAACCGCTCCGGATACTCTTCCATTTACGAAACAAACGTAATAGCCCAAACCGGATTGAAAGGCAACCTTGATTTCATTACAAAAGGCCTTACGGCAAGCGCGGCATTCGCATACCAACTGTACAGCCGCAACCAGGTGGAATTTTATCCTGCAATAGATTCATATAATCCGGTGGAGTATGCCAAGGTTGTCCGCGGCGACGATTTTTCCGACCACACAAATTTCAGCCTTTACGGTTCGGATATTAACCGGACGATGATATACAAAAAAGGCTCGACATTTTTCTATTACACGATTTTATCGGGAAGCATCGATTATGCCCGCCGTTTCGGCGCCAGCAGCATCAACGCTTCGTTAAGCACTTATTATTTGAGTCAGTCGAAAGAAGCCGGAGGCTACGACTACAAAGTTTTGCCTTACAAAAAACAGGTTTCTTCATTGAGCCTGCTCTACGGCTACGGCGACAAATATTACCTGAAAGGCGACCTCGGAATGTCAGGCTCTTCGGAATTTGCCGAAAAATACCGGCACATACTTACGCCCGCTGTTTCGGCGTCCTGGGTTGCCGGCAAGGAAGATTTCCTGAAAGACAATTCGACGCTTACAGCGCTGAAATTCCGCGCTTCTTACGGTTTGACGGGCAATGATACTTACGACAGCGACGTGCGCTTTATGTACACCGACAATATCCGTTCCGACGGTACCGAAAATGTGCGTGCAAATCCCGATATTCAGCCCGAAATAATCAAGAAACTGAATATTGGAGTTGATTTTGGCCTGTTCAACGCCTTCACCATTGGCGGCGACTTTTTCCACCACCGCACCGACAATATGCTTATCCGCCTTTCAAATAAGGAACCCGAACTTCTCGGAACGACTTTGACAAATTATCCTTTGGCAAACGACGGCGCAATGAAAAATACCGGTTTCGAAATTTCGCTCGGATACGACAAGCAATTGAACGAAAATTTCCGCCTCTTTGCAGAAGCGAACTTTATGCAGGCCGTCAATCAGATAGTGAAATTCGGCGAAGTAGAGTTGGGCAGCGGTTATCCGTATGCTTACCGCGTCGAAGGTTATTCTTTCGGCCAGCCCTGGGGCTATTTAGTTGATTATTCCAACGGTAACGGATTTTTCAATTCGGCCGACGAACTTTCATCCTATCTTTCGGGCGTAACTTATTCGTTTGGAACGCCACGGGTAGGCGATTTGAAATATATCGACGTGAACAACGACGGCGTAATAGATTCCAAGGACATTGTTCCGATGGGCTATACAAACCGTTTCCCGCAGCAGGAATTTTCGTTTAACGGCGGATTTAACTACCGCAACTGGGAATTTTCCTTCCTCTTGCAGGGCGTCAATCAGCGTTCTTATTTCCTGCAAAACGAGGGCTTCGACGAATCTTTGGGAAAAGGCATTTACAGCGATATTCACCTGAATGCGTGGACAGCCGAGCGGTATGCCGCCGGCGAAAATATTACCGCTCCGGCGCTTTCGCTCTCGCCTACAACCAATCATCCGAGCGT
The DNA here is from genome assembly GCA_031272085.1 of Dysgonamonadaceae bacterium. Taxonomy (GTDB): domain Bacteria; phylum Bacteroidota; class Bacteroidia; order Bacteroidales; family Azobacteroidaceae; genus Azobacteroides. Next base: position 19,919 of record JAISUN010000016.1, read on the forward strand.
AACAACGCCTTCGGTGCGCGACGAAACGATTGCAGGCGCAACCGATTATTACCTGCAAAACGGCGCATATCTCCGGCTGAAAAACGCGGAACTGGCCTACAATTTGCCGAAATCCGTAGCCAACAAACTGTATTTGGAAAGTTGCAGGATTGCGCTTAACGCCGAAAATCTGCTGACTTTCGACAAAATGAAGTTGAAATCTATCGACCCGGAAGTCGGGAAAATCACTGTTTTCCAGCCTTTCAGAGTATATAACATTTCGTTGAGCGTTAAATTCTAAAATAAAATTAGATATGAAAAATACTGTATTCAAAATATTGACTGTTGCGTTTATAGGGCTGAATTTCTGCTTCTGCGCCGACCTCGCTCCCGAAGAAGACGGGCGATTGACGATGGACGAAGTATTCAGCCAGTATTACACAACCAAAAACTATTTAAGCAAATGTTACGAGTATATTCCGAAAGCCGGAATTTCTTACGACCTTTCAGACCCAAGCGATAAAAGCACCGGAAGGTCGATGCTCGCCTCGTTTTCCGACGAAGCGCAGGACGCCCGCGGCGGAATTTCGAGCGCTGCAAACGACTGGTACAACAACCGCACGTCGCCTACAAAATACGCCGTAACCGACGCTTGGAGCGATATGTACGCCGGCATCCGACGCTGCAACACCTTCCTGGCCAATATCGGCGGCACGACGGCTACCATCAATACGGCGCAAAAAGCCTGCTGGACAGCCGAAGCGCACACTTTGCGGGCATTTTATTACCTGCAACTCATAAAACGCTACGGCGGAGTTCCAATCATCGAGCAACCTTACGAGATAGATTACGACTGCTCGACCTTGCGCCGCGCTTCCTTTGAGGCTTGCGTCGATTTTATCATTGCCGAATGCGACGCCGCTTTGGCAACGCCCGAAGAAACAGCAAGTTCCGAAAATTTTGCGCAAAGTTTCCGCTGGCGGGTGAACCGCGACGACGAGAAAGCCACTTTTACCCGCGCTGCGGCCTGGGCAATAAAATCGCAGGCTGCGCTTTTCGCAGCAAGCCCGCTGTGGTACGCAAGCGGCAGCAAATACACATGGCAAAAAGCCGAAGAAATAACCAAGGCTGCGCTCGACGCCTGTACAGGAGCCGGTTACGCTTTGTACAACACGCCTCCGGCCGACGGCGTTGTGACTGCGCCAAACGCTTATTCTTACTATTTCTTCAAAACTTGGAGTCCGGCTGCCGGCGACGATAAAGAAACGATTTACGAATCGGACGACCGAATGAAAATCTGGCAATCGCAAGGTTTGCCCCAGACAAGCGGACAAACTTCGTCCGGAGCAGGCCCCTCGCAAGAGTTGGTTGACGCTTACGAAACAACCGACGGACAGCCGGTGCTGAACCTGAACCAGCCCTATTTGGACGAATCGCATTTGCAGCCCAATTACAACAGGGACAATAGCGTGTACGACCCGGCAAATCCGTATTCCAACCGCGACCCGCGTTTCTACGCCTCTATCTGGTACAACGGCGCATCCAACGGAATGCGCTCTATCCCCGGCGGCGGTGCGCTTATACCTACGTATTGGAGCGAAATGTATTACAGAACCGACGGCTGGCCTGAAAATAATCAGCCTGACGGCTTGTACGGCGTAACCGCAACCGACAATACCGACGGAAGCACAACTTACAAAGTCAAGAGCGGAGCCGCAAATCCGTATTTTTATACAACCGGAATCGGCGGAATCGACGATAATGCAGGTTCGCACACTTTCCCGACGGACGCTTCGGCTTACATATTGACGTTTGATTATACATCGTCCGCCGACGGCGACGGTAAAATCTATTTCTACGTGGGAATACAGGGAACGCCGGATGAAAGCCGGTCGGCTACGGTAAATTTTGAGGCTACGACAGAATGGAAAACCATTTCGATTGACGTTACCGATATTGTAAAGAACCAAAGTTGGGGTTTCGGCACCGGCGGCGACTTCCTGCGGCTCAACCTTCCGGCAGGCATCGCGGGATACACGCTTTCAATATACGATATGCACGTAAATGTAATGTATGCAAGCGCGGCGTATGAACCCGTCAGCATTGTAGATACCTACGCCGGCAGCGCAAACGGTTTTACGGCCGACGTTACCAACGTCCGCTACACTCATACCGGCTATTATATCCGCAAGTTCAACGACCATACTTCCAACGCCGAATTGCCCGAACGCGACGGTTATATGAAGATTTTCCGCCTTGCGGAACTTTATTTGAACTATGCCGAAGCAGCAGCACAGGCAGGCGATGCAGCAGGAGCCTTGACTGCCCTGAACACAGTCCGCGCCCGCGCGGGAATGCCCGCATTGCAGGGTTTGAGCGGACAGACGCTTATCAACCGCGTCCGCAACGAACGCCGCGTAGAATTTGCTTTTGAAGAAAAACGTTTCTTCGACGTGCGCCGCTGGAACGTAATCGACCAGACCGACGGCTTCGTTACCGGTATGAAAATTACCAAAAAAGCCGACGGCACTTTCTCGTATGAGCGCGTTAAACTGCAAAACCGCGGGACAGACGCATCGAAATATCTGATGTTCCCCATCAATCAGTCGGAAGTGAACAAATTATCCGCCGCAACCGGCGCTAACTGGCAAAATCCGGGCTGGTAATGGAATTTTTTAATTAAATGTTAAACAAAAAAAGTAAAAATATATGAAAAAGATATTTCTGACAGGTTTAGCGGCGGTATTGGCTTTGCCGGTATTTATTGCCTGCAACGACAATATTCCCGACGATTTGAGTTTCGACAATTACAAAAATCTGTGGCTGATTACGGCGGGGAAATCCGACAAGGCGACAACCGAAATTGATATAAACGGCGCAATAGATACCGTATTTTCCATAGCGGGAATGCGCTACGGCGGCGTTCAGCAGCCGGTTGGCGAAGTTACGGCTTCGCTTGCTATCGACCTCTCGCTCGTAAGCGCTTACAATCAGGAAAACGGAACGGACTTTTTGCCCGCTCCCGCCGGCAGCGTTTCTTTGGGCGAGGCTTCGCTCACTATTCCGGGAAGCGGATTTATTTCCAATCCTTTCACATTGAACGTAAAAGGCTCGCAAATGGAATACGGCAAAACCTATCTCGTTCCCGTTACCCTGTCCCAGAGCAACAGCCTGCAAATCGACGAGAGCCGCAAAACGGCTTACGTCCGGATAAACCGCAACCGTTACGGCCGCGTGGATGAAATTGCCTTCATCAACGCAAATACTACCGGATGGTGGACTTTCGACGATACGGCAAATCTGTTTAAGGCAACCGTAGGACAGGATATTACAGGAGGCTACGGAACAACTACTTACGGCGACCTTGATTTCAATTATACGGAAGCGGACGTTTGCGAAGGCCCGTCTTCCACAAATGGAGCGGTAACTTTGCCGTATAATTCCTTCCTGCACGTTAGGCACGGCATTACGCCCAACGGCGGCGGAGCAAACGTAAATCAGTATTCAATGTTGCTTGACTACCGCCTTGCAGGTACTTATTACATACCGTTCTACAATACGGATATGACAAACGCCAACGAAGCCGATTTGTTTGAAAACGGAAGGGCTTATACAATATATCAGGATTCTTACTGGTATGGCGACCCTGTCGATTATTACAATTATACTGCGGCCGTTATTGTATTGAACCAGTGGCAACGCATGGTTGTTACGGTTGACCTTGTGAACAATACTTTCAGCATATATCACAATGGGCAGTTCGTGCAAACTTTCAGCGATGCGACGGCATTTGCGATAGACGGTTTCCAGAGCCTCGACCCTGCGGGAGTTCTGCTCGGCGCCGACGGAACCGGACTTACCGGCGAGATAGATTTTGCCGAAGTGCGTATCTGGAACGCGGTTTTGACCGCCGAACAGGTTGCCTTGCTCGGCACGGTGGGAAATGTTCCCCAATAACAATATTTGTCTAATTTTATTAATATAAAATGATATGAAAAAAACATTAATAAAAAGTATAATAGCGGCCGCCTTTATCCTGCCGATGTTTATTTCCTGCGGCGACGGGATACCTACCGACGTCAAATTGGAGGATAATATGAGCGTATATCTGCTCCCGGCTATGGACGAAAATACGATAAACCTGTTTGGCGAAGTGGATACGACGCTTACGCTGGCTGGATTGCGCTATGGAGGCGCACAGCAGCCGGTCGGCGAGATTACGGCTTCGCTCGCTATCGACCCATCGCTCATCGCCACTTATAATGCGGAAAAGGGAACATCTTATCACCCTATGCCTTCGGGAACTGTTTCGCTTGATAAATCTTCGCTGACCATTCCCTCCAACAGGTTTGCTTCTGATATTTTCAAGTTGAGCATTACGGACAGGGGGCTTTTAGACGCCGATTCATCCTATCTCGTTCCAATAAAAGTTAGTTCGCTTAACGGCGGCCTCTCTTTGGACGAAACGCGGTCAATCGCATACGTAGTCATAAACCGCCAGCCGAGCATAGCAGATTTGCTTGAACAGGCTGCCGAGCGGCTGAAAGGCCAATGGACTTTCGACAATTCGGCCGATATTTATGCAGGTTCGCCCGGCGCTCCGCTGATTCCTCACGAGGATTTCGGCGCAATAACTCCCATTTCGGTAAGCGGAACCAACAAGGGAATCTCGATACCCCCCGGTTCGTATCTGTGGATGGACCACAATATCGGCGCAAACGGCGGCGGAATCTATGTAAACGAATATACGCTGATATGCGACGTCAAGGCTAACGGCGCGGCTTATTATGCGCCGGTCTATAATACCAACCTCGACAACTACAACGAAGCCGAGATTTATGCCAATGGAACTGCATTTGTAATTTATCAGGATGAATATTACGGCGACCCCGTAAATTATTACGGAGAGTCGAAAAGCAACTCTGTTTCGCCGGACAGTTGGACGCGGCTTGCCATAGCGGTATCGCTGGCCAACCATTCCGTAAAGTTGTATGCTAACGGCTTGATAATTGCCACCTTCAACGACGACGATACAGTATTCGTCCTCGACGGCAACTGGGCAATGGACACCGCGTCAGTGCTGATACACGCCGATGTGTACGGCGATTATTATACCGCGCTCTCTTTTGCCGAACTGCGCGTTTACGACAAAGAACTTTCCGCAGCGCAAATCGCTGCTATCGGAGGCGTAAAATAACAGTTTGGTGAGATTAGTATTATTGATTTTCTTTCTTGCAGCAAGCCTTTGGTCGAAAGCCGAAACGCGCTTGTCAACCGACAGGCTCGCTGCGGGGACGAAAAAAACGGAAAAGAAATTCCGTTTGACGAGCGATAAAGATTGGCGGATTGAAACGGAAAAGGCTTGGATTTCTGTCAGCCCTCAGAAAGGCAAAGCAGGAACTCACACTCTTACCGCCGCAGTCCTCGAAAACTCCGATTTTTCGGAACGCACAGCGTGCATAAAGGTTATAACATCCGATACCGTAATAAAACTAACTGTAAATCAAGTGGATAGCGAAAACTATTGGAAAAATGGCGACCTGATTACCTTAAACAGCGCAGGACAACTCCCGCCCGGCCGCAAACCCATCCCGATTGTCATTATCGGCGACGGCTGGGATTTGAGCGACCTCCGCAAAGGCGGCCTCTGGGAAACTTTTGCCCGCGCCCTGTCCGACCTGTTCCTCGAAATCGACGTCGTACGCGACTTCCGCGATTATTTCGATATTTACGCCTACTGCGCCGAATCGAACCACCGCGGGATTCACGGATTCAACGCTTTTGGAACAACAACTAAAAAAGGCACCGACTTCAAAAAAATGCGCCGCCTGATTAATAAAGCCCTCAAAAATCACCCGAACCGCAAGGCAATGACTTTCATTTCGGCCTCAAACGGCAAAGTGGGCGGCTGGGCAAGCGTCGAAGGTTACGCTTTTGTGTCGAATCCCGACAGTACAGGGACTTACGCTTATTGGATGGCTCACGAATTTATAGGCCACGGATTCGGGCAAATTCCCGATTTCTACCCCTGCTGGGGCTGCGGAACGGATTTCAGTTGCGATACCCTCGATCGCAACAGTCCGCCGGTGAAGGACAAAATCACCCGGCGCGGCGGTTATTATCCCAAATCGTTTACCAACGGCAAAAACAAGGTAAAAGCCCTTGTAAAAAGGACTTACCGCGCTTGGAATGCCGGATTTGAATGGAACGTCGATTGGGAAACCGACCCTGAACGCGTCGTCTGGAAAGATTTTATCGGCCGCGAAGGTTACGAAAATGTCGGCGTTTTTCCTACGGAATTTAACGACTGGGGCGATTACAACTGCTGGTATTACGGACTTACCACGCCCGAACAGGACGACTGCATGGTTACAAGCGCTTATGTATGGTTCAATGTCGGCTCGCGTATCTGGCTCTGGAACAAGATTTTGAAGTACACAGGAGTTCCCGACCCCAATCTGCTCGAAAATCCCGACCCCGAACATCCGCGTTCGCTCGAAAATTTTATGAAATTCGACGCTGAACACGGCTATAACCGCAACGGACAGCGCAGTCCTCTTCCGGAGGAACATCCTGTCCTGACCGGCAAATATTGGATTGAAAATAATTTATATCCGCAATAATTACATTAATTAATCAAATCAAGTTAAATGAAAAAACTATTATTAAAAATTGTAATGAGTATGTGCATCTTTTGCGCTTCGGCAATTTTGCTGAATGTGCAAGCACAGAGTAGAGTTACTGTTTCCGGCGTAGTTTCCGACGCTTCGGGGCCGATAGTCGGCGCGAGCGTAGTAGAAAAAGGCACTACGAATGGGATAACGACTAACGTAGATGGGCAATACACGCTCACCGTGGCTCCCGCCGGAACGCTTGTTGTAAGTTTTCTCGGCTACCGCGAGCAGGAAATTCCTGTCGAAGGCCGCAGCGTAATCAACATCGAATTGGTTGAAGACGCCCAGGCATTGCAGGAAGTGGTCGTTATCGGCTATGGAACCTTGGACAAGAAACAGGTAACAAGTTCCATCACTTCGCTCAAAGCGAGCGACTTGCCCACCGGAGTCGGTGGCGCTTCCATCGCTAACGCGATGAAAGGCAAGGTTAATAACCTTGCGATTTCCGAAACGGCGTCGCCAAACTCCGGCCTGACCTTGCAGTTGCGCGGTATGGCTTCGGTAAATACCTCGGCCGCTCCCTTAGTTGTTATCGACGGTATGCCCGGCGGCGACATCCGCTCGGTTGCGCAGGAAGACATCCAGAGTATCGACTTCCTGAAAGACGCATCGGCAGGCGCAATATATGGTACCCGCGCTAATGGCGGCGTAATCCTGATTACGACCAAACAGGCGAAAGACGGCAAAATGCGGTTGAGTTACACCGGCGAAGTTATGTCGAAATCGGCTTTCGGCGAGCCTCGTGTAATGAACGCAAAAGAATTTATCAGCAATGTTGCCGACGCAACCAACTACGGCGGCGACGTGGATTGGTGGGATGCCGCTCTGACCGATAATCCTACTTCGCAACGCCACGTATTGACAATGCAGGGCGGTTCGCAGGATGCAAAAATCTATTCAACCGTAATGTATGAAGACAATCGCGGCGTAATGCTCTACGATACCCGTCAGGATGTCGGCGGACGCATCAACGGCCAATTCCGCGTACTCGACGGCTGGTTGGAAATCAATCCCCGCGTTTCCTACCGTCAGGCTCACCGCTTCGGTCAGGCTAATCCTTCGTGGAATATTATAGGGGACGCGCCTCCCCAGTTGCCGGGAGTTCCGGTGTTCTACAATCCTACCCGCGACCCCAACGACCCGACAAAATGGGATACTTCAAACCCGATGGACCCGCAAAACCCGATTACCGACGGAGCGCAGGTTACCAATCAAGGTCTGGAAAAATGGTTCAGCCCTACTGCGGAAGGGGTTGTCCATATCAAACCGATAGAAGGCCTGACTTACCATCACACACTCGGTTACGAAAACCACCAATATGAATGGCAATATTATGCTCCTTCTACCGTAAAGCAAACAGAATGGCAAAACCGCGGCGGAAAAGGCACCGGATATATGCAGTTCAATAAATGGGAAAATTTCAATACCGACGGTTATTTCAGTTATATCCGCCAGTTCGGCGATTCGCATTATTTGAACGCAGTTGCCGGTTTCAACTATAACGAAAACAACGCCGAAGGTTTTGCGGTTAAAAACCTGAATTTTCCCGTTGACGGAGTGAAAATGTGGGACATAGGCAGCGGCGAAAACCTGAACAACCCGCTCGTTTCCGACGGAAACCTGCAAGCAAAAATGGCGTCGAGCAAAAGCGCAACCGAACGCATCATGGCATATTTTGTCCGCGCAAACTATTCTTATAAAGATACTTATTTAGCAGCAGTATCCCTGCGCCGCGAAGGTTCCTCGAAATTTTGGGGCGACAACAAATGGGGTAATTTTTACAGTGTATCGGGCGGTTGGCGCATTTCCAACGAATATTTCTGGGACAACATCAAGCCAATCGTGAATGACTTTAAAATCCGCGCTTCCTACGGCGAAACCGGAAATGCCGGCTTCAACGCAAACTATGCAGCCATAATGTACAGCAGCAGCGGATACTGGGTAATGCCGGACGGCTCGTGGGCGCAAACTTACGGACAGGCGCAAAACGTAAATAACGACCTGAAATGGGAAGAAAAACACGAATGGAACGTGGGCTTGGACTTTGAACTGCTCAACAGGCGTTTCTTCGGAAAATTCGACCTTTACAGCCGCAAAACTGTGGGCCTGATTTATTCGGTAAACGTGCCGGTTCCGCCTTATACGCTTGCCACAATGTACAAAAATATAGGCGACCTGTCGAATAAAGGCTGGGAAATCGAACTTGGCGGCGAAATTTACTCCAACCGCAATTTCTCGTACAGCACAAAACTCAATTTGAGCCACAATTTCACAAAAATCGGAAAAATGGCCGATGCCGACCAGAAAGTATATGCAGGCTACATCGGACGCGCAGGCAATGTGCACATGATTGAACAGGGCGCCGTTGTAGGCTCGTTCTATCTCTACAAATATGCCGGCCTGACTTCTAACGGCGAATTTCAGGCAATTGGAGCCGACGGAAGCGTCATTGTACCGGAAGTTGACGGAAAAAACCTTGCCGACAAACAGTTTATCGGCAACTATCAGCCGCAGGTTCAGGCCGGTTGGACGCACAATCTGACATGGAAAAACTGGGCTTTGGACATTACGCTCACAAGTTGGATTAAATTCGATATTTATAATCAGTTGGAACACGAATACGGAACCCTCAACGGAATCCCCGGCAGCAACCGCAACTACCTGTTGAGCGCCTACACCACGCACAAAGATATGAAAGGCCAAACTCTGGAATGTGATTATTTCCTCGAAGACGGAACATTCCTCAAAATCCAGAATGCGCAACTTTCTTATACTTTGAATACAAAGAAGATATTGCCTTTGCTCGAAAGCGCCCGTTTCTACCTCACAGGAAACAACCTCTATACCTTCACCGGTTACAGCGGACTTAATCCCGAAGTCGATATTACCGGCTGGGGAGGCGGCATCGAAAGCGTTGTTTATCCTCAAACCCGTACTTTCGCATTCGGCGTTCAATTAAACTTTTAAATAATTTTTGATTATGAAAAGAACTATAATATTATTAATTGCCGCTGTCGCTTTGGCAAAAACTTTCCAGAGTTGCAGCGTAGAGCCTACCTATTATTCTACGGTAGAACCCAGCACTTTTTATTCCAGCGAAGAGAAAGTGTATCAGCGTTTTACAAACGCTTTCCAATATTGGACTACAATGTACAACTATTCGCCTATATGGGGCTCGTTTACAAGCACTTCCGGCCTTTCGACCGACGAGTTTGTAATGCCTAACCGTAATGGCGACTGGTACGACGACGGGTATTACCTCGACCACTACAACCACAAATTCTCGCCTGCTTGGAACGGCGAATGGTATTACTACTGGCAAGGCTTTACGCGCGGAACGGCGGAAGTTTTCGACGTGCTTGACGATATAGAAAAGAACGTCGATTTTGAAGCGCTCGGAATGTCCGAAAGTATCCGCGAATCGCTGCTCAACCAGTTGAACGTACTTGTGGCATACTACTACCTTATGGGACTTGACGCTTTCGGCGGCGTGCCTCTCTACACTTCAAAACAGGATGCAATCGACGAATTGAAAGGACGCGCAACCGCACAGGAAACATTCGACTACGTAGAAACGCTTCTAAAAGAGGCTATTCCTTTGCTTCCTCCCAAAGTGGCAGGCGCTCCCGAAGACGGTTACATCACGCAGGGAACGGCCGCGGCTCTGCTTGCTCGCCTGTATTTCAACGCCGAACCCTACATTGGGAAAACAATGTGGTCGGAATGTGCCGATATTTGCACCAAGATTATTAACGGCGACTACGGCTATTACCGCTTGGCAACAAGATTTCAGGATATTTTCGGCTACAACAATTCCACCTGTCCCGAAATTATGTGGACTGTGCCGAGCCAGACCGGAAAACTCGAACTCGACGGCGGTTCGTTGCCATGGGGCGCACATTACAGCACATGGCAATACCTCGATAATCCAAACTTTATGTCGTGGAACGGATATTGCCTCACGCCTTCGCAGGATATTAACGGCAAACATTACAAAAATGAAGCCGGAAATCTGGGCGGGCCTTTCAAACTCGGCTGTCCTTATGACAAGTTTGAAGATACCGACTTGCGCAAAAAGAATTACATATATCTTGGCAGCGGCGAGTACGAAGGAATGTTCATCGCAGGCAAAATGCTGAATACAAAAACCGGCGTAGCAGCGCTTTACGACGGCAGCCGCGAATATACCGAAGGCGATACCGTTTATATGGTTGACCAGATTGCGCAACTTTGCCCGACAAAAGTGTATTCCAACGGTCGCAAAGAAGGCGCTCTTTATGCGGAAGAAAATTCCGGCGTGAGAATCGTGAAATTTACGCCGATTCCCAATGGAGCCGACAATACTATGTATTACGACGCCGATATTCCAGTTATCCGCCTGACCGAAATTGTGTATATGCTGGCCGAATGTAAATATAATCTCGGCGACAAGGCTACGGCTGCAAATCTGATAAATTCGGTACGCGCCCGCTACTTTACCGACGGCGACCCGAATCCGGTTACGGCAGCCAATCTCGATAAATACCGTTTGGCCGACGAATGGCTGATTGAATTTATCGGCGAAGGCCGCCGTCGCACCGACCTCGTCCGCTGGGGAATGTACACTACCGAATCGTGGTGGGATCATCCGGCCGACGGCCCCGGCAAAGAGTACCTCAACCGTTTGCCGATAACTATAAGTATGTTGGAGGCAAACCCGAAATTGGAGCAAAATCCGGGATACAATTAATGTGTTAGCATTTTTGCTTTAACCGTTTCGCCGCCTCAATCGCCTGAATGTAAGGCGCTTGGGGCGGCGTTTGGTTAATGAATTTATTAATCTCAATTTTTTTGAATTTTCCCGCTGATTTTCCCGCTCAAAAATTTGCCGGTTTCAAGAAATTATTGTAAATTCGTAGCGTATTTTTGAATTTTCACATAAACCATTATGAATAAATATTTTAAATCCTTACTGCCGATTTTGGCCGCCATTATCGCCTCGTGCGCACAAAATGCTGAAATAGACAAGGTTACGGCTCAACGTAATTACGAATCCATGCAGCGTTCGATAGCGCAGGGCTGGAATACCTGGGATACCCGTTCCGTCCTGCGGCACGTGCTGCTTCCCTGCGGCGCGGCCATCGACCTCAATCTCGCTTCGGCCGACGGAAAACGTGAAAGCCGCTTTTTTATCGGCAACCGCGCCGAAGGCGCTCCCAGAATGCGTCCGGGCGCACATTCCTACGACGGCTATTATACCGACGTTACCGCCGAATGGAACGGCCTCGTCCTCCGCGTGGAAAGCGCCGCCGACAGCCTGAAAAACATCATTATCATCACTCCGCAGCAAGGTTCCGCCCGCGGCGGAAAGGTAATTGTTTCTGCCCTAACGCTTTGGGACAGGGCAACTTGGGCTGAAACCAAGGATGACCGCTTCATTTTCAAAACAATGATGGATTCTACCCTGAAAATTGTCGGCAAAGTTTCCGGAAAAATCATTGGAAGCAAGCGCGATGAGTTTGTTTTATCGGCTGATAATGAGATAATTATAGTTTGCAATAGGGTAGGGGATGAAAATATTTCAGCCGAAGAAGCCCGCGCTTTTGTGGACAAACATTACAACAGTTTTGTGAACAAAAACCGCGAAAAATACGGCGATTGCTACGACGAATACAATGCTATGCAAAACGTTCTGGGCTGGGATAATATTTTCGACCCCACTATCCGCCGCGTCATTACGCCCGTTTCCCGTATCTGGAACGTGGGTTGGAGCAACAGTCCCGAACTGGGCGGCTTTGTCCTTTTCTGCTGGGATACCTATTTTGCTTCGATGATGCTTTCCACTGATAATAAGGAACTTGCTTATGCCAATGCGGTAGAAATCACCCGCGGGATTACCGAACAGGGCTTCGTGCCGAATTTTTATACCGAAAGCGATTACAAGTCGCGCGACCGCTCGCAACCGCCTGTTGGGACGCTCGCCGTCTGGAATATTTACCGGAAATACGGCGAAAAATGGTTTCTCGAACTGCTTTACGGCGACCTTTTGCGTTGGAACCGCTGGTGGGACGCCAACCGCCGTACCGACGGCCTGCTCTGCTGGGGCAGCGCTCCCTTTGAGCCGATTACTTACCGCTGGTGGGAGTTCGACGGCGTGAACGAAACCGAAGGCGGAGCCTTGGAATCAGGCCTCGACAATTCGCAGATGTACGACAGTATTCCTTTCAATAAAGAAACACATCAACAGATGCTTAACGACGTGGGATTGAGCAGTTTATACATTATGGACTGCAACCTGCTCGCCAAGATTGCCGACGAACTCGGCCAAAAATCCGACGCTGCCGAACTGCGCAAAAGAGGCGGCGAATATGCCGAAAATCTGAAAAAACTTTGGGACGGAAATCGCAGTTTTTATTATAATAAACGGACTGATACAAAGGAGTTTAGCGACCGTATTTCGCCGACGAATTTTTATCCGCTTTTGGCTAATGTTCCGACCGTCGAGCAGGCCGAGGCGATGCTGCAAAAACACCTGCTCAATCCCGAAGAATTTTGGGGCGACTGGGTAATCCCCGCTACTCCCCGCAACGACCCCGCTTTTGCCGACAATACTTATTGGCGCGGAAGAATTTGGGCGCCGCTTAACTTCTTGGTTTATATGGGAATACGCAATTACGACGCTCCGGCTGTTAATGAAGTGCGCGGCCAGTTAGCCGAAAAATCCCGTGATTTGCTGTTAAAATCATGGCTGACAGATGGTTATGTCTTTGAGAACTACAACTCGACCACAGGTCAGGGCGACGACGTGCGTAACAGCGATAAATTCTACCACTGGGGCGCATTGCTCGGCTTTATCAACCTGATTGAAAAAGGATTTTATTATTAGTTAGTAGTTTTTAGTTAATAGTTAGTAGTTTTTTTAATATATAAAAATGGAAAGTTTATTTAGAAAGCGTCTGCTGATGCTTGTTTTGATGATTTCATCCTGCCTTGCCGGATTTTCGCAGCAAGGCCGCTCAAATATTGCGTGGAGTGGCGAAAATGTCCGCTTTACGGTAATTACCGATGGCGTAATCCGTTTGGAATATTCGCCCGACGGCAAATTTGTTGATAATAAATCGTTTGTGGCCGTCAATCGCGAATATCCGGCCGTTGATTTCAAGGTAAAAACTTCCGGTTCGCAAATCGAAATTTCTACCTCGAAAATGACGTTGAAATACAAGAAAAACAGCGGCCGATTTACAGCAGATAATCTTGTAATTACTTCAAACAAAGGCCTTTTGCCATTTGTCTGGAAACCCGGAATGAAGCAGAAAAACAACCTGAAAGGCACCTACCGCACGCTCGACGAATACGACGGCGACCAGTATGCTTCCCCCGAATATCTGCGCCCCGGCGAATCGCCCACAATGCCCATCGAAGACGGCCTTTTGGCGACCGACGGCTGGACGCTTATCGACGATTCGCAAAATTTCCTGTTCGACAATTCGGAATGGCCCTGGGTTGAAACCCGCTCCGGCAGCGACGTGCAAGACTGGTATTTTATGGCTTACGGCCGCGATTATAAAGCCGCATTGAAAGATTTTACCGTTTTTGCCGGCAAAGTTCCCCTGCCGCCACGTTACGCTTTCGGATACTGGTGGTCGCGCTACTGGTGCTATACCGACAACGAATTTCGCGATTTGCTCGGCAAATTCCACGCTTACAATATCCCGCTCGACGTGCTGGTTGTGGATATGGACTGGCATTATACCGACCCCGGAAAAGGCGGCTGGACGGGCTACACTTGGAACCGCCGGCTGTTCCCAAATCCCGACGAATTTCTTAAATTCCTGAAAAATAATGATTTACAGATAACGCTCAACCTTCATCCTGCCGACGGAGTAGCGTGGTTCGAACAACAATATCCCGAAATGGCAAAATGGGTGGGCGCAAATCCCGACCCTGCGGCAAAGGATACTATCCCGTATCTTGGCTCAAATAAGCGGTTTATGAGCGGATGGTTTAATACTGTCCTGCGTCCGCTCGAAAAAATGGGAGTTGATTTTTGGTGGCTCGACTGGCAGCAACGCCTCGACGACGACAGCATCAAAGGTTTGAGCAATACTTGGTGGATTAACTACGCCACATTCAGCGATATGGAGCGCAACCGCGATACCCGTCCGATGCTTTACCACCGCTGGGGCGGACTTGGAAACCACCGCTATCAGATTGGTTTTTCAGGCGACGCCGTGATTTCGTGGAATTCGCTCGATTTCCAGCCTTATTTCAATTCTACCGCTTCCAACGTGCTTTACGGCTATTGGAGCCACGACCTCGGCGGACATTACGGCGCAAATGCGGCAGGCGATACCATAAATCCCGAACTTTTTGCCCGCTGGATGCAATTCGGAGCAGTAAGCCCCATAATGCGCACTCACGCCTCGAAAAGCGCAACCCTGAACAAAGAACCCTGGATTTTCAGCCCCGAAATTTTCAACGCCCTCCGGAACTCGATTTTGGAACGCTACCAACTTGCGCCTTACATCTACGCTATGGCGCGTAAAACCTACGACGAAGGCCTGTCGCTTTGCCGTCCGCTGTATTACGATTATCCCGAAAGTCCCGAAGCATACTCTTTCCGCAACGAATATATGTTCGGCGACGAGATTTTAGTCGCTCCTATAACCGCGCCTTCGATAAATGGCTATTCCTCGCTCGACGTCTGGCTTCCGGCCGGCAACGACTGGTACGAATGGCACACCGGAACGCTGCTGAAAGGCGGTCAAACCGTAAAGCGCGCTTTCGCGATTGACGAATATCCGCTCTACGTCAAGGCCGGCGCTATTTTGCCCACTTACGGCGAAGTGAAAAACCTGCGCTTAAACAACGAACCGGTAATTCTTACCGTTTTTCCGGGCGGAAACGGCAGTTTCTCGTTTTACGAAGACAACGGCAACGATAAAAATTATGCCGAAAACTACGCTGCAACGCAACTTTCCACATCCCTAACAGGCTCCGAACTGACGGTTTCTGTCGGAACGCGCCGCGGCAGTTACCCGCAAATGCCTTCAAACCGCGCTTTCAGCCTGAAAATTCTTGGTTCGGCCGCGCCTGAATCTGTGCTAATTAACGGAAAATCGGCAAATTATGCTTACGATGGCAACGAATTGGCGCTCGTAATTGCGATTCCCGAAACGGACTGCAATATCGAAAAAACAGTCAAAATAGTCTATCCTTCCTCGATACCCGAACTCAACGACGGTTTGAAAGGCAAATTCCACCGTATCGGAAAGGCTGTCGTTGCGCTCAAATACCGCAATGCAGGCATAGTTTTGTCGGACGACCTCGGCACAATGGAATCGGCTAACCGCGAAATTTCGTATTATCCCGAACGCCTTGCAGCAAGCGTCGAAACTTTTAACCGGCATTACGAAAATTTGCCGGAAATACTTAATAATCAGAAACTTGACGATGAAAATCAAAAATGGTTTCTGCAATCAATAAATTGGAAAAAATGAAGCGTTTATATATTTTCTTAATAATTTTCAATTTTCAATTCTTAATTTTCAATTCTTCGGCGCAAAGTTACACTCCCGAAACTCTGAAATCTTTGGCCGGAAAATTTGAACATCCGAGCGATGAATACCGCCCGCACGTCTGGTGGCACTGGCTGGGGAGCAATTTCTCGAAATCAGGCATCACAGCCGACCTCGAAGCGATGAAAGAGGCCGGAATAGGCGGAGCGACGATTTTCAACATCGCCTCGTCGGTACAGGAATCGCATTTCCCGATGGAAAACAATCCCTGGCCGGAACAGACTTTCCGTAGCGAGGCTTGGTGGGACGCTATCGAACACACGATGAAAGAAGCCCGCCGCCTCGGACTGAAAATAGGACTGCACGGAACTCCGGGCTACGCCACGACCGGTGGCCCATGGATTCCCGAAGAACGCGGAATGAAAGCCATAATCAGCAGTAAAACCGAAGTCGAAGGCGGACGGCTGCTCCAAATCGCGCTTCCAAAGCCCGAAATGCCCGAATTTACAGGTTACGATAGCCTATATACTCCCGGCTACAAACCTTGGAAAGCCTCGTTTTACCGCGATATTTCGGTAATGGCCGTTCCCGACCGCGCAAATGTTTCGGTGAACGATGTCGTAGAACTGTCGGGAATGATGGACGCCGACGGCCGTTTAACATGGCAGGCTCCCGCCGGAAAATGGCTGATTTACCGCTACGGCTACGCTCCCACAATGGCGCATCCGCACCCGCTTCCCGACGATATTATCGGCAAAGCGCTGGAAGTAGATAAAATGAGCCGCGAAGATAATATTTATCATTGGCAACACTTGCTCGAACCGCTTAAACAGCACATCGGCGAGTATTTTGGCGATACTTTCGTCTATATTTGGGTGGACAGTTACGAATCGGGCTACCAGAATTGGACGCCGGCTTTCCGCGAAGATTTTATCCGCCTGAAAGGTTACGACCCGCTGCCATGGATTGCATTTTACCAGTTTGAAAATAAAAAAGAACTCGAACACAAATTCAATGCTTGGACAAACGCCAATTTCGAGAGCAAACTGCCTGAATTTAAGACTTTTCTGCAAGATTACGACGAGGTTGTGAACCGCCTTTTTATGGACAACGGCTTTGCCGTCGCCCGCGAAATGCTTCACGAGTACGGCCTGAAACTGTATTGGGAGCCGTATTGGGGACCGTTCAGCACCTATCAGGGAACAGTCCTTGCCGATATTCCGGTGGACGAATTTTGGTCGTCGCAAGATACTGTTTACGTCAATTCGCAGATTATGCGGGCTGCCGTCGAATACGACAAGCGGATTATCGGAGCGGAAGCCTTTACCGGTGCGCCTTCCGTTAGCCGCTATACCGAAGACCCGGCTTTCCTGAAACACGTTGCCGACGGCGGATTTGCCAGCGGGAAAAACCTCTTTTTTCTTCATCACTGGGTACATCAGCCCTTCGACGAGCGCTACCAGCCCGGAATGGGAATGGGCTGGTGGGGTACGCATTTCAGCCGTTTTCAGACTTGGTTCGAGCCGGGGAAAGCGTTTTTCACCTACCTTGCCCGCTGTCAAATGTTGCTTCAACAGGGGACTTACATTCGCGAAAACGCCTATCTTACCCATCGCCGGACGCCCGAAGCCGACATTTTTTTCGTGATAAATCCTGAAAACGGCGTGCAGAAAACTTACGCTTTTCCGGTGAAAGAGCGCGTTCCCGAACTTTGGGACGCTTACATTGGAAAAATCAGCGAGCCTACAAATTGGCGTCAGAAAGGCGATTCAACATACATTGACCTCAATCTCGAAAAAGATTGCTCAATGTTCGTCGTTTTTCCGTTCAAGAAAGGCGATTATCCGGTTTTGCCTGCATATCATGTTGTAAATCAGACAGTTCAAAATATTACCGGCCCTTGGAACGTAAGTTTTGAGCCGAAATTAGACAAGCCTTTCAGCCGCAAATTTACGCAACTGACCGATTGGAGCAAGAGTTCCGACCCGAAAATCAAATATTTTTCCGGCACCGCCAGATACGAAACCACACTTAATTCAAAATTCAAAATTCAAAATTCAAAATTATTTTTGGATTTTGGCGATTTACAAGACATTGCAGAACTCGAAATCAACGGCGAAAAAGTGGGCGTCCTCTGGGCGCCGCCGTATAAAATTGACGTAACTCGCTGGATTAAAGAGGGAAACAATAAACTCGTTATATACATAACGAACAACTGGGCAAACCGTCTTATCGGCGACGAGCAGTATCCCGCCGATTTTGAGTGGGGAACTGACCGCGGCGAAGAGGGTAGGGCGATGAAGGCTTTTCCCGACTGGTTTTTGAAGAACCGGCCCCGTCCCGAAAAAGGGCGCAAAACCTTCAATGTCTGGTATTATTACCGCAAAAATTCGCCTTTGCAACCGGCCGGACTTTTTGGGCCGGTAAGGTTGATAAAGGAAGAGATAAAATAATCTAATCTAATTATATGAAAATCAAATTTTTATTAATAATAAACTGCATGTTTTTTGTTGCCGCATTCTTGCAGGCGCAGCAGCAAATCGGCTCGCGTGCCGAAACCTTGGAATCGCTTGCAGCGCAGTTTATCGGGCAGCCTGCCGACGCTTACAAACCGGGCGTTTTCTGGCACTGGCTCGGCACGATGTACAACCGCGAGGGCATTACAAAAGACCTCGAAGCGATGAAAGCCGTCGGCCTGAACAGCGCATTTATCTTTAACGCTCCGCTCTGGCTCGACCACCAAAAAACGCCTTATCCGCAAAATACCTACCGCAGCGATGCCTACTGGGACGCGCTCGAATTTGCGTTTGCCGAAGCCCAACGCCTCAAAATGGAAATCGGCCTGCACAACTGCCCCGGCTGGTCAACCACCGGCGGCCCCTGGATAAATCCCGATACCGACGGAATGAAAGCGGCAACGTTCAGTACAATAAAAGTTTCCGGCGGAAAAAAAATAAACCTCGAATTGCCTCTGCCGAAAGGCGATTTTTACAAGGATGTCGCTGTTTTTGCGACCAATTCCGACAAAACAACAGATGTAACAAAATATTTTTCAAACGGCCTCTTATCATGGGAGGCTCCGCAGGGCGAATGGACGATTTACCGTTTCGGATATTTCAGCACGATGCAAAACACGCATCCAACCCCCGAAGAGGTGCAAAAAACCTCGTTTGAGACCGATAAAATGAGCGTCGAAGCGACCGTAAAACATTGGAATAATATGCTGAACCCGCTCACAGAGCGTTTTAAGCAATACATAGGCAACACGTTTAATTATATCTGGATAGACAGTTACGAGGCCTGGGGGCAAAGTTGGACGCCCGATTTCCGCGAAAAATTTATCGAGATAAAGGGTTACGACCCTGTCCCTCAAATCGTTATGGCTTACCAGCGCGGCGACAGCATTTTAGACGATGGAACAAAAGGACTGAAAATCGACGCAAAAAACTTTCATCCGGAATCGCAGGCATTTCTTGCTGATTACAAGGATGTTGCGAACCGTTTGTTTCAGGATTGCTGGCGTTTGGGAGCCGAAATGGTGCGTAAAGCCGGTTTTAAACTCGTTTGGGAGCCTTACGGCAGCATTATCGACGCGCCTTTCGATATGAAAGAGGCAGAAAGTATTCCCGATATTCCGACTACGGAATTTTGGCTGCACAGCCGCGAACCCTCCGGCGAAGGCGATTTTGCGCCGGCCGCGGCGCGTTACAACAAGCGCGTAGTGGCAGCCGAGGCCTTTACGGGAATGGAATCGACCTCGTGGTTCAACGAAACGCCCGCTATGCTAAAACGCCCTGCTGATATGGCTTTTTCTTACGGCGTCAATATGTTTGTGCTGCACTCGTGGGCGCTCAATCCGCTGCCTGATAAATATCGGCCGGGCTGGGCTTTTGCGCATTATGGTACGCATTTCGGGCGCAGTCAGACTTGGCACGAGGCTTCCAAGGCGGTTTTCAACTATTTTTCGCGCTGCCAGATGATTTTGCAGCAGGGAACTTTCGTCGACAGGACAGAAAATGTGTTGCACCGCTCAACTCCCGACGCCGAAATATTTTTTATCCGCAATGCCGGCAAAACCGCTGTCGATAAAGATTTTGAATTTCCGACAGTCAATGGCAGAACGCCCGAAATTTGGAACGCCTATCTTGGAAAAATATCGCAGGCGGATTTCCGAAACGCCGGAAATTCAACTTTCGTGAAAATTCATTTGGAAAAAGACGAATCTGTTTTTGTCATTTTCCCCTCAAAACCGACTGCCGGAGCGGAAAAAATCCAAGCCCTGCAAACCGAAAAATCCGTAGAAATTACAGGCAATTGGAAAGTAACATTCATCCCAAAAACCGGCGAAAAACCATTCAATACAACCTTTAAAACATTGACCGATTGGAGCAAAAATGCCGACCCGAAAATCAAATATTTCTCAGGCACAGCCGTTTACGAAACAGCGTTTAATTCTCAATTCTCAATTTTCAATTCTCAATTATTTTTGTATTTGGGCGATGTTCGCGGCCTTGCCGAAGTGGAAATCAACGGCCAAAAGGTTGCGACGCTGTGGGTTGCGCCTTTCAAAGCCGATATTTCAAAGTATTTGAAAAAGGGAAATAATGTCATAAAAATCAGTGTAACAAACACTTGGCAAAATGCGATGATTGGCGACGAACAATATCCCCGCGATTTTGAATGGGCTATCCGCGACTGGAACGGCTTGCCGGCAATGATTGCGCTGCCCGACTGGGTTTTGAACGACAAACAACGTCCCGAACCGCGCCGCAAAACTTTTATTCCCTGGTTTTATTACGACAAGGATTCGCCGCTCGAACCTTCGGGATTGATGGGGCCTGTATTAATTAACAGATGTTTAACAGTGCAAAATTAAGTCAGTAATATGAAGAAAAATTTGTTTATTTATGTTTTCATTGCGGTTGCAACAAGCGTGAATGCACAGTGGAAGCCCGCAGGGGACAAAATTAAAACCCAATGGGCTGAAAAGGTAAATCCCCAAAATGTTTTGCCGGAATATCCGCGTCCTATATTGGAACGTCCTGAATGGATGAACCTCAACGGGCTGTGGAATTTTGCCGTAACTTCGCTGCAAGATGCAAAACCTGCAACTTACGAAGGCCGAATATTGGTGCCTTTTGCCGTAGAATCAAGCCTTTCCGGCGTGCAACAGGCTGTGAGCGATAAGCAACAAATGTGGTACAACCGTACATTTACTATTCCGAAACAATGGAAAAATAAACGGATATTGTTGCATTTCGGCGCGGTAGATTGGAAAACGGAAGTGTTTGTAAATGATGTACTTATAGGAAGCCATACGGGAGGTTATGCCCCGTTTAGTTTCGATATTACCCCATTTCTTGTGCCGGGTGAAAAACAGGAACTGACCGTAAAAGTGTGGGACCCTACCGATAAATATTTTCAGCCTCACGGAAAACAGGTTAGCGCCCCCGCCAATATTGTTTATACGGCCGTATCGGGGATATGGCAAACCGTATGGCTGGAGCCGGTGGCGGAAAAACACATTTCTTCTTTGAAGATTCTTCCTGATATAGACAAAAGCATAGTTTTGGTAAACGTGAAGGCCTGCAATGCCTCGCAGGGGGATTATGCGGAGATTAAAATACTGAAAGAAGGCAAATTAGTGTCCGTAAAAAAAGCGGCGCTGAGCGATAATGCCATTGAAATACCTGTTCCCGATGCACAATTATGGTCGCCGGATTCGCCTTTCCTCTATGATATCGAAATTTCGCTATTCAGCAAAGGCGTGCAGACCGATAAGGTGAAAAGTTATTGCGGAATGCGCAAAATTTCGATAGCCCGCGATAACAAGGGAGTTTTGCGTTTGCAACTGAATAACAAAAATCTTTTTAATTTAGGAGTATTGGACCAGGGTTGGTATCCCGACGGCTTATACACAGCCGCTACCGATGAAGCCTTGGTTTCCGATATATTAATGCTTAAAAATCTGGGATTCAATATGATACGTAAACACGTCAAAGTGGAACCCGCACGCTGGTACACGCATTGCGACAGATTGGGGATTCTGGTGTGGCAGGATATGCCGAGCGGCGATAACAACTGGGGCTACAACGGCATAAACTATATGCGCGACTATTTGGATGATGAAGTGCCGAAAAAAAATGAAAAAGCTCGCGACAATTATCGAAAAGAATGGAAAGAAATCATCGATAATCTGTATTCGTATCCCAGTATCGTGATGTGGATTCCGTTTAACGAGGGCTGGGGGCAGTTTGATACTGCTGATATAGCCGAATGGACTAAATCGTATGACCCTTCGCGGATATTGAATCCCGCTTCCGGAGGAAATTTTTACCATACAGGGGATGTGCTTGATTTGCATAATTACCCTGAACCGAAAATGTTTCTGTATGACGCCGCAAGAGTCAATGTATTAGGGGAATACGGGGGTATAGGGTACGCCGTAAATAATCATTTGTGGTCGCCTGACGATAATTTCGGCTACGAATCTTTGCTTAAAAGCCCGAAAGAAGTAACGGACAAATATATAAGGCTGCTCAATATATTAAAATCCTTGGATAAATTTTCCGGCTCTGTTTACACACAGGTATCCGATGTGGAACACGAAGTGAACGGATTAGTAACATACGACAGAAAAGTAATCAAGATTGACGAAGTGGCTGTCAGAAAGGCTAATCAGGATATAATACGGCAATTTTCAGAATAAAAACAGTCATAATAACAGCGTAATATGAAGTATTTGTATCAAATTTTTGCTTTAATCATTCTTTCGTTGGTTGCTTGCCATACGGACAAACAGAATATGCTTGAAACCGGTTTTGAGAATCCGCCTGATTCAATCAGGGTGGGCTGCTACTGGTACTGGATTGACAAAACCATTACAAAAGAGGGAGTTATAGCCGATTTGCAGGCAATGAAACAGGCCGGCATTACCCGCGCTTTCATCGGGATGACCGGCGGCGGCGAAAATCTTGAATTTATGTCCGACGAATGGTGGAATTTGATTCACGCCACGCTGAAAACCGCTTCAGAACTCGATATTGAGATAGGAATGTTCAACTGTCCGGGGTGGAGTCAGTCGGGCGGCCCATGGATAAAATCCAATCAGGCGATGCGTTATTTGGCCGCTGTGGAAAAGCGAATCACAGGCCCGGCGCACTTTTCCGAAAAAATTCCGATTACTCAAAAAGATATTCCGAGTATAGAAGGACTGGATTGGAGCAACGAATCATACCAGTCGAAACCCGAAGATTTTCAGGATGTTAAAGTTCTGGCTTTCCCTATCGACGGCGCGGTTTTGCAAAATCTTTTTAAAACAAAAAATGCAGAAGTAATTGTGTCGAAAAATATACAAGTGAGCGTAAAAAATTCGGAAATCCGGTATCAACTGCCTGAAAATAAGGAATCAAGCATTACCTTGAAACTCCCATCGGAGCAGCCTGCCCAAAGCCTGAAAATCTTTGTTTCGGGCAAAATAAAAACAGATGTTGAATTGCAAGCGCTTAAAAATGAACAGTTTATAACCATTGACACTTTTACGCTCGACCACAGCGTTGACGGTTTGGTGCGCGGTTTTATTCCAAATTCGCCGGTTGTTGCCGCATTTCCTGAAACAGTTTCACGAGAATTTCGCCTCGTTTTTCGCAATGCGGAAGAAAAAGGTTTCCTGACCGGCTTTTCGCTTATGCAAATGCCTGTGGTTGAACGTTATCCCGAAAAAACTATGGCAAAAATGTTCAACAGTTTCGCCCCGCCATGGGACGCTTATATGTGGAGTTTTCAAACTGCCGATACAACGTATTCTGTTAATACAAAGGATGTTATAGATATTAGCGATAAACTCGCAAGCGACGGAACTTTAACTTGGGACGTTCCGCCCGGCGAGTGGGTTGTCCTTCGTACCGGAATGTTGCCGACCGGCCTGCAAAATTCCCCTTCGCCGGTGGGCGCAATGGGGCTTGAAGTGGATAAAATGAGCGGACAACTTGCTGAATATCACTTCGATTCGTATATCGGAAAAATTCTTGAACGCATTCCGCCGGAAGACCGCCGGACTTTCCGCGTCGTGGTGCTTGACAGTTACGAAAAAGGCGGGCAAAATTTTACCGACAATTTTATCGAAATTTTTAAACAGACTTACGGTTACGACCCAACTGTCTGGTTGCCATCGTATTATGGCTATCCTGTCGGCAGCCCCGCGCTCTCGAACCGCTTTCTTTGGGATATACGCCGGATGCTTGCCGACCGTATGGCTCACGAATATATCGGCACAATCCGCCGAAAATCAAACGAAAACGGCCTCGTAACCTGGCTCGAAAACTACGGGACATGGGGTTTTGCAGGCGAATTTTTGAATTACGGCGGTCAGTCGGACGAGGTTGGAGGCGAGTTCTGGCTGGGAAATTATCTTGGCGAGGTTGAAATACGCTGCGCCGCTTCCTGCGCCCACACTTACGGCAAGCAAGTCGTTTGGGCTGAATCGTTTACAGGCTCCGGCCCGCACTATACGGTTTATCCCGCCGAAATCAAACAAAAAGGCGATTGGGCTATGGCACAGGGAGTTAACGGCTTTATGCTGCACGTAAATATTCAACAGCAGGCCGACAGCGTTTTCCCCGGCGTCGATGCCTGGTATAATGTGGAATTTAACCGCAAAAATACATGGTTTTCGCAACTCGATTTGTTCACAACTTACCTTCGCCGTTGCAGTTATATGCTTCGTCAAGGCCGGAATGTGGCTGATATTGCCTATTATATAGGCGAAGATGCTCCGAAAATGGACGGAATAACAGAGCCGAAACCTTTGGAAGGCTACCGTTATGATTTTATAAATGCCGAAGTATTAATGAATTACGCCAAAGTCAAGAATGGAAAACTGACCTTGCCGAGCGGAAATCAATACAGAGTTTTAGTTTTGCCGCCGCAATCGACAATGCGTCCTCAAATTTTGGAAAAAATTGTGCAACTTGCTGAAAATGGCTTGATTGTGATAGGAACGCCGCCCGAATTTTCGCCGAGTTTGCAGGATTATCCCGATGCGGACAAAAAAGTCAAGGAACTTGCGGTGCGGTTGAGCAAGAAAATTTATTACAAAGTTGCGATGGATTCTGTGTTTCACAAATTGCGGCTTTATCCCGATTTTTATTCATATTCCATTACTCCGGTTCTTTTTACCCACAGGAAAACTGCCGATGCCGACATATATTTCCTTACAAATCAGAGCGATAAGAAATCTGATTTTCAGGCGCAATTCCGCGTTTCCGGCCTTCAACCCGAACTCTGGAATCCTGTAAGCGGCGAAATCCGCGATTTGCCTGTTTATGCCAATTTCCGCCACAGTACTACTGTTCCGCTGTCGCTTGAACCTTCGGAAAGCGTCTTTATCGTTTTTCGTAAAAAAGGCATGAATCCAAATCAAAAATGGGCAAAAGATTTTTTGCCTTCGATAAAAGAAAATTTTCCTGATTATCAAACAGTTAAGGAAATTAATGCTCCATGGACAGTACATTTTCAGTCAGACCCGATTCATCGCGGCCCATCGAAAGCCGTCGTTTTCGATACCTTGCAGGACTGGTCGAAAAGCGCTGTTCAGGGAATCAAATATTATTCAGGTACAGCGGTTTATGATAATATTTTTAAACTCGAAGGAGCGGATAAATATAAAAAACTTCAACTTGAATTTGACGGCATTGGCGTAATGGCCAAAGTGAAAATCAACGGCCAATATGCCGGAGGCGTTTGGGCGCCGCCGTATCGGCTTGATATTACGCAATTTGTAAAAGAAAACGAGAATCTACTTGAAATTGAAGTCGTTAATACTTGGGGAAACCGTATAATTGGCGACCTGAATTTACCTGTTTCCGAACGGCGTCTTGATATTCATCAAGGGCCGTACAAAGATTCGCCCTTGCAGCCTTCGGGATTGATGGGTAAAGTGCGGATTATTGCTCAATCTCGTTGATTTTGTCGATAATCCGGGCGGCAGTCTTGCGCCACGAGAAGTTTTCGAGGCAGTATTCCTGTCCTCGAAGACCAATCTCGGCGAGGGCTTTGTCGTCCGAAAATGCGGACAAAATCACTTGGCTCAACTTGTCCGAATCCGGCTCGTCAAGCCCGAAACCGTATTTCCCATAGCCCGAAATTTCCGGAAAACTGTTGCGATTCAGCCCCACAATCGGCATTTTGCAGGCCAGCGCTTCGAGGTAAACCAAGCCCCAAGGCTCATTCAGAGCGGGCATCAGGAACAGCGAACACTCGTCGAAAATACTCTGCAATTCCTCAATCGGGATAAAGCCGTAAGCCTTGACATTCGGCAATTTTTTCTCGGCATATTCGTTTTGCCCTACTATAATCAATTCTAAATCAGGATTTTGCCGTAACGCCTTCTCAAAGGCTTCCAAAACCATCGGGCCGCCTTTATCCTCGAAGCGGCCTTTGGCGGCGAACAAAATCTTGCCGTTTTTGTAGTTTTTTTCGCCGAAAAACGGCTTTATAACTCCAAGTCCGGTTCCGACGACGGTAATTTTATCGGGATTTATGCCGTATTTGCTTATGAGATTGTCTTTTACGTATTCGCTTATCGAAAAAATATGCTCGGCCTGTTGGTAAGCCTTAAATTCAAGGCGCTCAGCGTCTTTCACAAGTTTTTTCGGGTAATTATCTATCGAAGTCGAGGCATTTGACCAAAGATTCCAAGTACTGTCGCTGTAAATGTAATGCCTTTGGCCGGAGGGTTTTAGGAGAAACGGCAAATCCAATGCGCCGGTGTGCAGCGTCGATTTGCATGCGCTTTTGGCCGTTTTGCGCTTCGCTAATGCAGCGTTTGCGTAACGGATTAAGTATCCGCGCCTTACATCGTAGGTCGAGCCGTAAACAAGTTTGCTGATGCAGATTAGTAATGTGTTTTGCCATTTTCCGATTTTTGTCTCGAACGCGCTGTCCAAGCAGCCCATTTCCTTAAATTCGGAATACAGGTGAAACGGCGTGCCTGACCAAGTCCGCGGATTGATGGGCGAGCCTTCGGATGAGCAAATATTTATCTTATTCATTTTGCCGGTTTTATAGATTTTTGGCTGCAAAGATAAAAATTTTGCCGTAATTTTACGCTCTATTTTTTAAAATCTAAACAAAAAAACGCAGTCAATCTGTAAGCCGGATTCTGTATTCCTTGCGGAATGTCTGTCATTTATCTCGATTTGCCGTTGCCGACAAATTCCAGCGGTCTACCCCCCGACATCGGACGAGCAATCCTACTGCGCCGGTATATATGACCTTGCAACCCCCGAGTTGTACGGTATCCTGCATCACTACAAGAACCGGTAAGTTCTTACCTTACCTTCTCACCCTTACCTGCACTGCGGCAGGCGGTTATTTTCTTCTACTTAACTATGCTTTCGCAAACATCTATCCGTTAAATAGCAGGGCGCTCTGTGTTGTCCGGACTTTCCTCCATTTCATAAATGAAAAAGCGACAGACCGATTGACTGCGAAAGCACAAATGTAATCATTTTTTTTGAAATGCACAAATTTATATTTTTAGTTAAATTATTTTGTTAATTATTAATTACATTTACTTATATTAAACGTAAATATTATTAAATTTTGTAAATTTATATTTTTACAAAACCAAATTGTTCTTAACATAAAATTAAAATTATTCCATTATTTAATTAACAATATTACTTGATTTACAACTGTAAAATCAATGTGTTTTGAATAAATATTCATCCGTAAATATTGGATATAATCAATTAAAAATAAGGTATTTATAATAATTTATTAAAGTAAATATTTAAATATTTTTGTGATTTTAATGTTAAAAACAAGGTAAAGCCCGCTATTAAAGCATAATTAACATAATTATTATATTATTATCCAAATATTTAATGAAATTATATAAAGTAGATTATAAGTGGAAAAAGTTATATTTTACATAAGTAAATTTACATTTATTAAATTATATAAAGATTAATTAATTTAATGTTAATTAAAATATTTACGCAAATTAATTTGCAAATGTAAAAATTAATATTTACATTTGTAGCCTGAATTTTACATTAAATTAACGCTTAAATTTGTTAAATTATGGCGGACGAGAAAGCAAAAAGGATTGAAAAAATCATTGAAATCAAAGGTTTTAACACAAAAGCGGCCTTTGCAAATGCGATTGGCGTAACGGGCGCAACGCTTTCATTTATTTTCAGCGGGCGCAACAATGTCAGTCAGAGTATTATTGAGAAAATTACCAAAAAATTTCCCGATGTAAGCCTCGAATGGTTGATGACCGGCAAAGAACCGATGTTGAATACGGCTATCCCGACGGAAGGCACGCTTTTCCCTGAAATTTCGGGTGTAAATGCGCCCCTTCCTTCGGAAACCTTGAAATATCCGCAGGAAAATGGGGTAAAAACGGCTGAAATTGCAGGCCAAAACACGGTAATTCAAGAAGTTATCCGCGAAAAAATCGTGTCCAAAAAAATTGTTAAAATAACGGTTTTTTACGACGACAACACCTTTGAGGAGTTTTGCAAGTAAAAAAATTGAATTTTTTTACTATCTTTGCAAAATATTAGAAACTCCGAATGAAAAAATATATCGCCGACTTTATAATAAAGGAAAATAGCAGGCTGAATGGAAATTGCAGCCTCTTGAAACTCGTCCCGTCCGACCAAACGGCTACTCTGCCGGAAATCTTGCCCGGACAGTTTATTCAGGTAAAAATTGACAATTCTACCACCACTTTCCTGCGCCGTCCCATTTCGGTTAATTTTGTGGAAAACAATGAGTTATGGATAGCGGTTCAAGCCGTTGGCGAAGGAACTCGCCGATTAACAGAATTGCAAAAAGATGACCGCTTGAACCTGATTTTCCCTTTGGGCAATGCTTTTACTCTTC
>JAISUN010000046.1 GCA_031272085.1 Dysgonamonadaceae bacterium
ACCCTGCGCGACCTGCAATCGAAAGCCGACGAACTGGGAAGCCGCAATATGCTGAACGTGGCCAAAGTCCTCGAAGTGCATGTGATGAGCCTCGCCACCGACCGCTGGCGCGACGTTCCATATTCCGACGCCATTAATCTCGGCGCCGGCGCTGTAAATCCGCAATACGACCGGCAGGAAGATATTTATCCCGCCCTGCTCGCCCTGCTGAAAGAAGTTGCCGACGACTGGGGCAGTAACGGAATCGGCGACGACGACATCTCGACCGGCGACCTGCTTTACGGCGGCGACGTGGAACTCTGGCAACGCTACGCCAACTCGCTCCGCCTGCGCCTTGCAACCCGCCTCTCGGAGGTTGACGCATCGCTCGCAAAACAGACAATAGAAGAAATTGCCGGCAATCCCTCGAAATATCCGATTATCGAAGACAATGCCGATAATACTTTCTTTTGGTGGGACGCCAACGACGCATCGCGCTTCGAGCCGCTTGCCGACGCTTACCGCACCCGTCCCGGAGTGGAATTTTGCGCTCCCGACGTGATGATTGACAATTTCAAAGCCAATAAAGACCCCCGCCTCTCGAAATATTTTGAACCGGCAACCAGCGACGGCGACTATCACGGCTACATCATCGGCGCCGCCGCCAATACTTCGCCGAGTGGAATGTCGCACTGGTCGTACAAATACGAGCAAGACCTCGGCGGATTCTCGCCATGGTACCGCGCGGCCGAAAACTGGTTCTATTACGCCGAGGCTGCAACCCGCGGCTGGAACGTGGGAATTACCGCCAAAGCCGCTTATGAAAAAGGCGTTACCGCTTCGATGGAAGAAAACGACATAACAGCCTCCGAAATAAGCGCTTATTTGGCAGGCGCAGGCGCATTCCCGACGGGAACAGTTGACCAGCAGCGCAAAAAACTGTATTACGAACTCTGGGCGGCAATGTTCAAACAGGGTATGGAAGGCTGGTCGCTTTACCGCCGCACCGGACAGCCCGATTTCCTGTATGTCGCTCCCGGACGCGCAATCGCTCTGCAAGGGCATCACTGGGGGCCACTGCGTTCCCCGTATCCTGATACCGAGCGCAACCTGAATACGGCCAACAATAAGCCCTTCAACGACGAAGTCATCGACGACCTCTGGGGCAAACAGATGTGGTGGGACCAGCGCACAGGCGTAAATAACTGACAAAATCTAATTTTTTCATAGGTTTTTTCGAGCCGTCCCGAAGCAAAAATATATGTTTCGGGGCGGCTTTTTTTGTTATTACAAAAGAAAAACGTACCTTTGCGCTTTCAAAATGTAAGTATTTTATGTCCAAAAATTTTGCCAGCCGACATATCGGCATTAACAGTGAAGAAATAAAGGAAATGCTTTCTGTAACAGGCGTTTCGAGTATCGAACAACTTATCGAAGAAACCATTCCGGGCAATATTCGCCTCAAAGAACCCCTGAATTTGCCGGAAGCAATGACCGAGCGCGAATTTGACGAGCATATCGCCGAACTCGCCTCAAAAAACGAGGTTTTTACTTCGTATATCGGTATGGGATGGTACGATACCGCCGCACCCGCAGCCATTATCCGAAACGTGTTTGAAAATCCCGTCTGGTACACTTCCTACACGCCCTATCAGGCCGAGATTTCGCAGGGACGCCTCGAAGCGCTGCTCAATTTTCAGACTATGATTAGCGACCTGACAGCCCTTCCGTTGGCCAACTGCTCGCTCCTCGACGAGGCTACCGCAGCAGCCGAAACGGCAAATATGCTGTTCCAGTCGCGCGGCCGCGAACAGGTCAAAAATGAAGCAAATATCCTGTTTGTGGACGAAAAAATATTCGATTCCACGCTGGCGGTGCTGAAAACGCGAACCGCTCCGCAGGGGATAAAACTTGTGGTAGGCGACTATCGGAAATTTACCGCACAGCCCATAGAAAGCGGAGTTTTCGCCGCAATAGTTCAATATCCCAATTCCGACGGCTCGATAGAAGATTACCGCGAATTTGCCGCGAAATGCGCCGCCGCAGGCGTGAAAGTGGCTGCGGCAGCCGATTTGTTGAGCCTTTGCCTGCTGACGCCTCCGGGAGAATGGGGCGCAGACGTGGTTTTCGGAACTTCGCAACGATTTGGAATACCTATGTTTTACGGAGGCCCTTCGGCGGCATATCTTGCTGCAAAAGAAGAATATAAGCGCAACTTACCCGGCCGTATAATCGGGATTTCAAAAGACGCTTACGGAAAACCTGCCCTGCGGATGGCGCTCCAAACCCGCGAACAGCATATCAAACGCGAAAAGGCAACTTCAAATATCTGCACCGCACAGGCATTGTTGGCTACAATGTCCTCATTCTACGCCGTTTATCACGGCCCCGACGGATTGAAAGACATCGCGCTGGGAGTTCATTCAAAAGCCGCTTTCCTCTCGGAAGAACTTCAAAAATTAGGATACACGCAGGAAAACAGCAACTTTTTCGACACCCTGAAAATCCGCCTGCCGGAAAACGCTTCAATGGAAACGCTTCGCCAAACGGCTCTCGATTGCCGCGTGAACCTGCGCTATTTCGACGACGGCGCGGTTGGCGTAAGCATCGACGAAACAACATTGGCCGACGACATAGGAACTCTGCTCTACATCTTCGCTTCGGCCCTTAATTCCGATTATGCGCTGAACCGCGAAATTCCCGAAAAAATCTCGTTTAATCCCGATTTTATCCGCAAAAGCGAGTTTCTGAAACAGAAAGTTTTCAATTCCTATCATACCGAAACGGAACTGATGAGGTACATCAAACGCCTTGAACGAAAGGACATTTCGCTGGCTCATTCGATGATTTCGCTCGGCTCTTGCACAATGAAACTCAATGCCGCACAGGAACTGCTTCCGCTGAATATGGCCGGTTTTGCAAATATCCATCCTTACGCTCCCGGCTGTCAGACAGAAGGTTATCGCGAACTCATCGACAATTTGGCCGAATATTTGACCACGATTACCGGATTTGCCGGAGTTACTTTCCAGCCCAATTCCGGTGCGGCCGGCGAATATGCCGGACTGATGACCATCCGCGCTTACCTGCAATCAATCGGGCAGGGACACCGCAACATCGTCCTGATTCCTGCTTCGGCTCACGGAACCAACCCCGCAAGCGCTATTCAGGCCGGTTTCCAGACAGTTACCATTAAAACCGACGAGTCGGGAAATACCGATATTGCCGATTTGAAGCAGAAAGCGGAAGAAAATCGCGAAAATCTGGCGACCTTTATGATTACCTATCCTTCTACCCACGGCATTTTTGAAACAAATATCGTGGAAATGTGCGAAATAATCCACGCCAACGGCGGTCAGGTTTATATGGACGGCGCAAATATGAACGCCCAAGTAGGACTGACAAACCCCGGCACAATAGGAGCCGATATTTGCCATCTGAATCTGCATAAAACATTTGCAATCCCGCACGGAGGCGGCGGCCCAGGCGAAGGCCCTGTTTGCTGTGCGCAACATCTGGTTCCCTTTCTGCCCGCTCATCCCGAAAAAGACGGCTCCTGCGCAAATACTGTGGCCTCGTCGCCATTCGGAAGCGCCGGAATTTTGCCAATCACTTACGCCTATATCCGAATGATGGGCGCCGACGGTCTGAAACACGCTACCGAAGCGGCCATCCTGAATGCCAACTATCTGGCTGCCAAATTCGACAAGTCCTATGGAATTGTCTATCGCGGAGCCGGGGGCAGGGTAGGGCACGAACTTATCCTCGACTGCCGCTGGATGAAAGATTATGCCGGAGTTACCGAAACCGACGTCGCCAAGCGGCTTATGGATTACGGATTCCACGCGCCCACGCTCTCGTTTCCCGTTCACGGAACGCTGATGGTAGAGCCTACCGAAAGCGAAAGCCTGTCAGAATTGAACCGTTTTGCAGAAACAATGGCCTCAATCCGCGTCGAAATCGACGATGTAGCCGAAGGCCGCGCCGACCGCGAAGACAATGTGCTGCTCAATTCACCGCACCCGCAATACGAGATTTGCGCCGACGAATGGAAACATTCCTATTCGCGCAGCCGGGCAGCATTCCCGCTTCCATGGGTTGCCGAAAACAAGTTCTGGGTAAATGTCGCCCGCGTCGATAACGCTTTTGGCGACCGAAACCTTGTTTGCAAGATAGAAGATTAATTATCAAATAATTAACAACAAAAAGGGGCAAACCGCAAGGTTTGCCCCTTTCTGCATTTTTAAGAAACGTTTATTTTACTTCCCAAACGTCGCCCGACATCAGAAATTCTTTCAGCGTGCGGGCAGGCTTTTTGGCCTGAACCTGTTTGATTTGGGCTTCTACTTCGGCGTCGTAGGCCGGAGCCTCCACGTCGCGGATAATTCCCAGAGCCACAGGCAATTCCTCGCCGTCCATCAGGGCAAGTTTCAGATGAAGCGTCGGGTCTTTTGCCGTAGCGTCGTGAGTAAGAACGTCGTCGAGCGTGTAGCCGTCTTCGCCGATAGTTACCGCTTTCAGGTTGAATCCGTCCTGAACGATTCCGCGGTTGTTGTCTTTTCCAAACACCATTTTTTCGCCGTGATGCAGGAAAATAGTCTTGTCGGAACGCACGTCCTTGGCAGTGATTTTCTCGTTGATTCCGTCGTTGAAAATCACGCAGTTGAGGATTACCTCTACTACCGAAGTTCCTTTGTGGCGGGCTGCTGCGGCCATAATATCGGGCGAATTTTTAATATCGGTGTCGATAATTCTGGCGAAGAAGCGTCCGCGGGCGCCAATGGTCAATTCGGCCGGACGGAAAGGGTCTTCCACCGTTCCGAAAGGCGATGATTTCGATACGAAACCGCGGTCGGAAGTAGGCGAATACTGTCCTTTTGTCAGACCGTAAATCTTGTTGTTCATCAACAGTATATTGATGTCCACATTACGGCGGACTGCGTGTATAAAGTGGTTTCCGCCGATAGCGAGGCAGTCGCCGTCGCCGGTTGAAAGCCAAACCGAAAGGTTGGGATTGGCCACTTTCACGCCGGTAGCGATAGCCGCTCCGCGTCCGTGAATGGTATGAAATCCGTAAGTATTCATATAATACGGAAGGCGCGACGAGCAGCCGATTCCGGAAATTACCGCAATATTATGAGGAGCAATGCCGAGTTCGGCCATCGCTTTGTGCAGGCTGTTCAATACGCCGTAATCGCCGCAACCCGGGCACCAGCGCACTAATTGCGAACTCTTATAATCTTTTGGCTGATATGTTATTTGTCCCATTTTCTAAAATAATTTAATAACTTATAACTCAATAATTTTCTGGATTTCTTCTACCAGACGGGCAACGATGAAGGGCTGTCCTTTCACGCGGTTGAACTGATATGGATTCAGTCCGCCGATTTTTGCGCGGAGGTAGCCTGCAAACTGTCCTGTATTTTGCTCGATAACAATCACTTTCTTGTATTTGCGCAGAATTTCTTCGGCGTTTTTCGGAAGCGGATTGATGAACCGGAAGTGAGTGAAAGCCACTTTTTTGCCGTTGGAACGCAAATTTTCCACGGCTTCGTAAAGATGGCCGTAAGTTCCGCCCCAGCCTACAACCAAAGTGTCGGCGCTTTTGTCGCCCAAAACTTCCTGCAATGGGATGCTGTTGGCGATTTTGTCGATTTTCGACTGGCGCAACTCGGTCATTTTCTGGTGGTTATCGGGTTCGGTGCTGATTGCTCCGGTAGCGCTGTTCTTTTCCAGACCGCCGATGCGGTGTTCAAAACCTTCTGTTCCGGGAATTGCCCAGTAGCGGACGTCGGTTTCCGGATTGCGGAGGTAAGGCGTCCAACCCTCTTTCTGTTCGGGTTTTACGAAAGGCGGTTTGATTTCGGGATATTCTTCCAAATCCGGGATTCGCCAGGCCGACGAGCCGTTGGCTATGTATCCGTCGGTCAGGAGGATAACCGGGGTAAGATGTTCGAGCGCAACTTTTGAAGCCCAGAAAGCCGAATCGAAACAGTCGGTAGGCGAAGTTGCGGCAATGACTACCGCGGGGCTTTCGCCGTTGCGTCCATAAAGCGCTTGGAGCAGGTCGGTCTGTTCGCTCTTTGTCGGCATACCGGTCGAGGGGCCTGAACGTTGTACATCAACGACAACAAGAGGGATTTCGGATATTACTGCCAATCCGATTGCTTCGCTTTTCAGAGCCAGACCGGGGCCTGATGTGCTTGTGGCAGCCAAATTTCCGGCAAACGACGCTCCGATAGCGGTGCAGATTCCGGCGATTTCGTCTTCTGTTTGCATTACCTTGATACCAAGTTCCTTACGGTTTGTAAGTTCCTGCATAATATCGGTAGCCGGAGTGATGGGATATGAGCCGAGGAATAGTGGCAATCCTGCCTTTTCGGAAGCGGCAATAAGTCCGTAAACTGTTGCTTTATTGCCGTTTACGTCGGTATAGAAACCTTTCTTGTGCGAAACGGTTTCTACTCTGTATGAGTTTACGCTTGCGTGAATATTGTGGCCATAATTGAATCCGGCTTGAAGAACGAGCAGATTGGCCTGCAAAACGTCAGGTTTCTTTTTGAATTTTGTAGTCAAAAGTTTTTCTACAATATGCAAAGGCCTGTTAAACAGCCAGCAAACAAGGCCGAGAGCGAAAATATTCCGGCTTTTCAGAGCCTGTTTATTATCGGCCAGCCCTTCGAGGCTGTCTTTGCACATTTGGGTTATTGAGGCGGCAACAACCTGAACCGAGTTAAGTCCGAGTTCCTTAAACGGGTCGTCGGTGGTAAATTGCGCCTTTTCGAGGTCGGCAGCCTGAAACGAATCGGTATCGATGATGACGACCGAGTCGGATTTCAAGAAACCGGCATTAACTTTCAATGCGGCTGGGTTCATAGCAACGAGTACGTCGGCTTTGTCGCCCGGCGTGAAAACGTTTTTCCCGCCTACTTGCATTTGAAAACCCGAAACCCCGCTTAATGTGCCGTGAGGTGCGCGGATTTCAGCAGGAAAATCAGGAAATGTGATTATTTCATTGCCTAATTCGGCTGAAAGATTGGAAAACATTGTGCCAACCAACTGCATTCCGTCGCCCGAGTCGCCGGAAAAACGGATGACTACGCTTTCCCTGTCTTTTGGTTTAACTTCTTCTGTCATAAATGTTTATTAATTATTTCCAATTTATAAAAATAAATTCTTGTTTCAGGCCGCAAAGTTACAAAAACTGAATTGAAAAACAAAATTAAAACGCGGATAAAAACAAACCAAGGTCATGAGCGGGCAAATTGAAGCATTTTGCCACATAAGGATTGACCGTTTTACCGGAAAACATATAAAATCCTGACTTTAAGATACCTTCTTTTTGGATTGCGGGGGCTATTCCGCCGGCAATGTTCATTTGAAGAATAATATTTGTAAGTACGTTGCTTAACGCCATCGAGGTTGTGCGGGCAACCCGCGAACTGACATTCGGCACGCAATAATGCGTAATTCCGTGTTTTTCAAATACATACTGTTCTTTGTCTGGCAAAAGGCAGGTGGTCTCAAAGCAGCCGCCCTGCGTTATTCTTATATCAATAATGAGTGAGCCGCGTTTCATCGCCCTGATTACGTCTTCCGAAATCACGAAACGGACAGGCTCGTCGATAAAGCGCATTGCCCCGAAAACCACGTCGGCCGAACGGAAGGCGTTGAGCAGCACGTTTGGCTGGAAAACCGAAGTAAAGACGGGTAAGCCGACTTCCTTTTGCAGTTTGCGCAGTTTTTTCAGGTCGCTGTCGAAAACTTTTACCGTAGCGCCCATTGCGAGCGCAATCCGGGTAATTACCGTTCCGGCTACTCCGGCTCCGATAATCACGACTTCGGCAGGCGAAACGCCCGTAATTCCGCCAAACAGAATGCCTTTGCCGCCGCGTTCGTTGTTCAGCAGTTCCGATGCAACGGAAACGGCCGCCATCCCCTCGATTTCCGAAATTGAATCGCGAATCGGGAAAGTCCCGCTGTCGGTCAGCAGTTCGTAGCCGACGGCATTCAGGTTTTTTTCGCTCATCGCTTGAAGTGCGGAAGCCGACATATCCGGAATCTGCAACATGCTGAAAACGCTTGCCCGCTTCTTGACAAGCGCGATTTCGTCGGGCGTCAGCGGCGCGATTTTCATTATGCAGTCGGATGAAAAAACTTCTTCGCGGCCGGTAATTACCGCTCCCGCTTCGGAATAAACATTGTCGGAATAGTTTATTCCATCGCCTGCTCCCGATTCGAGGAAAATTTTGTGGCCTGCTTCGGAAATCATATCTACGGCTTCGGGGGTGAGGGCGAGGCGTTTTTCGCGCCTGTCCGATTCTCTGGGAATGCCGATAGACAGTTGATTTCGCGAGGACGTTATTTCTTTCTGCAACTCTTTCGGCGCTCTTGCGGTTTGATTGATGCTTTCGTTTTTCATATATTGTAAATGCGGTTAATCAGTTCATTTGCGCGGGTTTCAAACTCATTTTTCAGGAAAAGCCGGTCGCAGTCGAAGATTATTTGCGCCTGACTGTAAAATTTTTCCCGTTCAGCAAGGCTTTTGGCTACGAAATCGCGCAGTTCGTCCCTGTTTTTGCCCTTCAACAGCGGGCGTTTGTCTTTGGCTCCGAACAGGCGTTCGGCCAAGATGTCCCGGTCAGTTTTCAGATAGACTGTAATGCCCGAACGGTTCATCACCTCCATGTTGTCGAAGAAACACGGCAGGCCTCCGCCCGTGGAAACGACCACGTTTTCAAAGTCTGCAACGTCTTTCAGAATCCGGTTTTCAATCAGCCGGAATTCGGCCTCGCCTTTTTCTTCAAATATGGCGTTAATGCTTTTCCGGTAGCGGTTTTCGATAAATAAATCCATATCGACGAACTGCAAGCCGGTTTTTTGCGCAATATATTTGCCCAAGGTTGTTTTTCCGCAGCCCATATAGCCTGTCAGAAAAATGGCGAGTTTTTTTTCTTCATTCATTTTGAGGAATAAATCATTGCAAAATTAAAGTTTTTTTATTGAAAAAAGACTTTTTACCTCAAAAAATCGGCATTTTACGGGCAAAATGGCTTTTCAGATAGAATTATACAGCATATAAAATACTGCCATAATTACTGTCATAAAGAGAACGGCCATCCACGGACGCACTTGCCAATAAATTCTTTTTAAGAATGTTGTTTTTCTCATTTTTTTCAGTTAGTTTGTTTAACACACTTCTTTTTGTTCATTCACAACTGTTCAGTAACACAGTATAACAATAAAATTTGTTATCTTCAATTCAGAGGCAAAGATATTGTTATTTTTTCATACAATCTTTATCAAAATGCAGAAAAAAAATATCAATTTACAAAGAAATGTGAGTTTATTTTATAGCTGCCGCCACAGCATTTGCCACCACCTCGCGAAGCCGGCTGACAGAGCCTTTATCGGCAGGATGAACGCGGTTTGTGAGCAAAATTACGGCTGTTTCCGAAACGGGGTCTATCGCGATTGAAGTGCCTGTGTAGCCGGTATGTCCAAAGGTTTTCGCGCCGAAAATATCGCCGTTGCTGCGGAAATCGGAATAAACGTCCCAGCCGAGGGCGCGTCCGAATTTTTCGTAGCCTTGCGGAACGGAAATCATCTTCTCGACAGTGAGCGGGCTTAAAATCCTGACGCCGTTTATTTCGCCGCGATTAATGAACATTGCCGCCAAAACGGCTAAATCCTCGGCCGAAGAAAATACTCCGGCATTACCCGAAATCCCGCCGTTCATCACTCTTGCCAATGGGTCGTGAACTACGCCTTTCAAAACCGAACCGTCTTTTTGCACCTCGGTTGGAGCCGTCAGTTGAAGCGTTTCGCCGGTGGGATTATAGTCGGTATGCCGCATCCCAAGCGGTTGGAAGATGTTTTTTGAAGCAAAGTCTCTTAAACTCATTCCGCCGACGTTTTCTATTATCCGCTGTAAAGTGATGAAATTCAGGCAACTGTAATCAAAAGCCGTTCCGGGGCGCTTATTCCGCTTGACGTTGGAAATATAGGTTATCAATCCATCGGGATTAGGGCTTGAATACTGCTTTTTCAAAGCATCTACCGGAGCGTATGGCGGAAGTCCCGAAGTATGCGTCAGCAGATGAATAATTTTTATCGGCTCTGTGGTTTTGCCGTCGGCGCTTGTCCAAGGCTTGAAATCGGGAATATAAAGCGAAACATTGTCTCGAAGCCTGATTTTGCCCTGTTCGAGCAGAATCATAATTGAAGTTGCGGTAGCGGTCGGCTTGCTCAAAGACGCGAGGTCAAACACAGTATTGACGGTCATTGCGGCGGTATCGGGATAAACTTGCCGGTTGCCGTATGCTTTCAGATAAACCAACTCTTTGTGCCTGACAACGGCCAAAACCGCTCCGGGAATTGTTTTTTCCCTGATTGCGCGGTTGATTGCGTCGTCCGCCAGCGACAGCCGTTGTCCGTCCATCCCGGCTTCTTCCGGATTCAGACGGGCGAGGCCTTGTGCAAAAAGCGCATCAACAGCCAAAAACAGCGATATTATCAAAAAAAATGCCGGCTTCATAAAAAATCATTAAGTTTATATTACCCGCCAAAATTATAAAAAATCCCCGAAATTTTGGCAAATTTCCGTTCCATTTTGTTAATTAACTGCATATTTAAATCCAATCAAAGGATTTTTTTCGTAAATTTGCACCCAAATTTATTATTGACAAAATGTACAGAACAAAAACTTGCGGGGAACTCCGCTTATGCAATGTAAATGAAACAGTTACGCTGGCCGGATGGGTGCAGAAAACCCGGAAATTCGGCGGAATGTTGTTCATCGACCTGCGCGACCGTTACGGGATAACTCAATTGGTTTTTAACCGCGAAATAAACGAAACGCTTCAAAACGAGGCCGAAAAAGCCGGACGCGAATGGGTGATTCAGGTAACAGGCTCTGTATCGGAGCGTTCCAATAAAAATCCGAATATTCCTACCGGCGATATAGAAATAATCGTTTCGGAACTGACTGTTCTGAATCCCGCTGATACTCCGCCTTTTACAATAGAAACCGAAACTGACGGCGGAGACGACCTGCGGATGAAATACCGCTATTTAGACTTGCGCAGGAGCGTGGTGCGCTCCAATTTAGAACTGCGCCACCAAATGGCTATTGCTACGCGCAATTATCTGAAT
Source organism: Dysgonamonadaceae bacterium (assembly GCA_031272085.1). Taxonomy (GTDB): domain Bacteria; phylum Bacteroidota; class Bacteroidia; order Bacteroidales; family Azobacteroidaceae; genus Azobacteroides. The sequence continues at coordinate 11,134 of JAISUN010000046.1, forward strand.
GACAAAGGATTTTTAGAAGTTGAAACTCCGGTTTTGGTGAGTTCAACCCCCGAAGGCGCCCGCGACTTTTTGGTGCCATCGCGCATCAATCCGGGCGAGTTTTACGCTTTGCCGCAATCGCCGCAACTGTTTAAGCAACTGTTGATGGTTTCCGGCTTCGACCGCTATTTTCAGATAGTTAAATGCTACCGCGACGAAGACCTGCGAGCCGACCGCCAGCCCGAATTTACGCAAATCGACTGCGAAATGTCGTTTGTAGAGCAGGAAGACATTCTTCCGCTGTTTGAGGGAATGATACGCCACCTTTTCAAAACCGTTAAAGGCATTGATTTACAGGAATTTCCGCGACTTTCATACGCCGAAGCGATGAGGCTTTACGGTTCCGACAAGCCAGATACTCGTTTTGGAATGCAATTTGTTGAAATAAAAGACCTTACAACCGGAAAGGGCTTTGGAGTTTTCGATAATTCAGAATATGTAGGAGCAATTTGCGCCGCCGGATGCGCCGGATATACCCGCAAACAGATTGACGAACTGACAGAGTTTGTGAAACGCCCTCAAATAGGGGCGGGCGGGCTGATTTATGTCCGCTATGACGCCGACGGCGGCCTGAAATCATCGGTCGATAAATTTTATTCGCCGGACGACCTGAAACTCTGGGCTGAACGCGCCAATGCCAAGCCCGGCGACCTGTTGCTCATCCTCTGCGGAAAAACCGAAAAAACGCAGAAACAACTCTCGGAACTCCGCCTCGAAATGGGTAATCGTCTGGGTTTGAGGGATAAAAACAAGTTCAGTTGCCTTTGGGTGGTCGATTTTCCGCTTTTGGAATACGATGAAGAATTGAAGCGGTATTTTGCTATGCACCATCCGTTTACAAGCCCGAAACCGGAAGATATTCCGCTTCTTGAAAGCGCTCCGGGCAAGGTTCGCGCCAATGCCTACGATATGGTCATTAACGGCTCGGAAGTCGGCGGCGGCTCAATCCGTATCCACAACAGCGAGTTGCAGCAGCGTATGTTTTCGGCTCTCGGATTTACCCGCGAGCAGGCGCAGGCTCAATTCGGCTTCCTGATGAACGCTTTCAAATACGGCGCTCCTCCTCACGGTGGCATCGCTTTCGGCCTCGACCGTTTAGTGTCAATCTTTGCCGGCCTCGATTCAATCCGCGATTGTATCGCTTTCCCGAAAAACAATTCAGGACGCGACGTGATGATTGACGCCCCCTCGCAGGTTGCTCCCGAACAGTTGGAAGAACTGCATTTGAAGGTTGATTTGAAGAAATGAAAGTAAAATACCGATAGGGGGCTGACTTTTTTTCAGTCCCCTATTATTTTTTGTTGTAAAAATTACAACATTGCTGTTAATTTTTTTGATTTTTATTTTATACTTTTGCAGTGAAATAAAATTAGAAAACGATGAACGGTAAATCAGTTATTTTAGCCCTTTTACTCCTGCTTTCAGGCATAGGAAGTTATGCTCAAACTTTCCTAATCCAAGGAACAGTAATCAATAGCGCAAATGAGGCTGCTGTCGGTTTTGCCGAAACAATTCTGCTTCAAAATGATTCTGTCGTAAAATCCGCTATGACTGATGAAAACGGATATTTTTCGCTGCTTGCACAGGCGGGAAATTATACGCTGTTTATACGGCAATTCGGCGATACGCTTTATATCCGCGATTACGTTTTAAGCCAAAACATTGATTTAGGAACAGTTAAAGTGGCAGTTGAGGCAAAAATGTTGCAGGAAATAACTGTTACTGCGAAAAAGAAACTTGTTGAACAGAAGACCGACAGACTGGTTTTTAACGTGGAAAATTCCATTTCTGCAATCGGCGGTACGGCATTGGATATGTTAAAAATTACTCCGCGCCTGAGTATGCGAAATGAAAAGGTAACTATGATTGGTAAAAGCGGAATAAGAATAATGATAGATGACAGAATTGTGCGTCTTTCCGGAAACAGTTTGGCAAATTACCTTAAATCTATTGATGCTAATAATATAAAAAGCATAGAAATAATTGCAAATCCGCCGGCAAAATACGAAGCCGAAGGAAATATGGGAATTATAAATATCCGCCTGAAACAAACTGCCCCTGATTCGTGGAGCGCATCTGTGATGTCGTCCTATAAGCAGTCGGAATACGGAAAAGGCTCTGTAAACGGTCGCTTTACATATAAGAAAAACAAAATCACTGTTTCATCTAATGTTGGTTATACGAATGGTTCGGACGGTGCAACGGAAACAAATATAGTCTATTATCCGAAACAAACTTTTTACAATGAAAATAGCGGCAGATATTTTGCAAATGCTATTAGCGGAAAGTTCGGAATTGATTATAAATTTACAAAAAATCTGACAATAGGCCTACAATATTCTGGAATTTATTCCGAGCCGGAATCGAAAAGTAAAAATACAGGGATACTGACCAATCCTTTGGGACAACTTACCGAAACAATAAAAACCAATTTAAACAACGCTGTAAAAAACAACTACAACACATTTAATTTTCATACTATTTACAATATTGATTCAGCGGGGAAAAAACTTACGTTAGACGTCGATTATTTCAATTATTGGAAAAATAATAATCAAACTTATGCTACTACCGGCTATGACAATGAGGGCATTACTGTTCCAAATTCTTTTTCTTCATTGAATAATACAGGAAAACAGATTGTCGAAAATTATTCTGCAAAAATTGATATTGAACATCCATTACAATGGATTAAACTTAATTATGGCGGGAAATTATCCCGCTCAACCACAAACAACAGCCTTGAATATTACAATTTATCATCAGGTTCGCCTGTTCCGGATAATGAAAACAACAACAAATTTATTTACAAGGAAAATACGCAGGCCATATACATTTCAGCGTCCAAAAGTTTCAATAAAAAATGGAGTGCACAATCCGGATTAAGAATGGAAAATACGCAAACCGAAGGTAATTCTCTTACAATAAACCGGATAAATGAGAACAACTATTTGCGGATATTTCCGACAGCCTATATTGCGTTCACGCCTGATGATAATAATTCATTTTCTTTGAATTACGGAAAACGCATCAGCCGTCCAAGATTTTCTTTTCTCAATCCGTTCAGAACTTACGCAAGTACATACAGTTATTCCGAAGGAAATCCGTTTTTGCAACCAAGCAGCAGGCATAATGTAGAATTTGGCTACACTTTTAAAAACTTAAATATCTCACTCTATTACTCCAAAGCAATAGACGATTATGGATTTGTAACATTGGTAGATACTGCCTCGCTCGTTCAGGCTTCATCGCCGTTAAATTATTATACATCAGACAATTATGGAGTCAATGTAAATTGTATTTTCAACAAATTGAAATGGATTGAAACTACATTTTCCGGCAATTTGAGTTACAGTAAATAAATATCCGATAATCCCAGTGTTGTACGATATTCCGGCGGGCTGGGATTTACTTCTGTAAGCGCATACAACTCGTTAATTTTTAACAAATCAAAAACATTTTTGGGCAATCTGGATTTGTATTATGGATTTCCATATACCTATATTGACGAAAAGCATAAGGCAAGCGCTGTTGTTGATTTTGGATTAAAATATTTGGCGCTTAAAAAACGGCTTGTAATCAGTTTAACTGTATCGGATATTTTTAAAACCAATTGGCAAAAATGGGAAAAGACAATCAACGACATTCCGCTGTATTATACCAATTATTCTGATGTTCGCAGTGTAATGCTTTCAGTATCATACCGTTTTGGAAACAATAGAATATCGGCAAAAGAAAGCAAAACAAGCAATGTAGAAGAAAAAGCGAGGACTAATTAATGTTATTTTTTCAATCGTTCTTCTATCAACTTAATTGGAAGAAACCAGTTGGAACTCGGAAATTAAATTACTTCCAGCGATTCAACTTGCTGATATACTTCCCGATAATGTCAAATTCCAAATTCACGACCGCGCCGACTTCTATTTGATGAAAATTGGTACATTCGTAAGTGTAGGGGATTATTGCTACCTGAAAACTGTTGTCCTTTGAATTACAGACTGTTAGGCTTACGCCGTTCACGCAAACCGAGCCTTTTTCGACAGTCATATAACCTTGACGAGCCATTTCTTTATCGAACTGATACTCAAAGGTATAATAGCGGCTGCCGTCGGCTTCTTCTATTGCGGTGCAAACTGCCGTTTGGTCAACATGTCCCTGCACAATATGCCCGTCGAGGCGGCCGTTCATCGGCATCGAGCGTTCGAGGTTGACCTTGCTGCCGACCGCGAGCAGGCCGAGATTCGAGCGTTCCAGCGTTTCGCGGATTGCGGTAACGGTATAGGTATCGCCGTCTATCGCGACTACGGTCAGGCAAACGCCGTTGTGAGCCAGACTTTGGTCGATTTTCAGTTCATTGACGAACGAACATTTTAGGGTAAGATGAATATTTCCTCTGTCGCGGACAATTTTTTCTACTGTCGCTGCTTCTTCTACTATTCCTGAAAACATTTTCTGACAAATTGGTTAAAATTCGGCATTTTTTGGGGTGCGCGGGAAAGGAATCACGTCGCGGATATTTGTCATTCCGGTAACAAACAGTACCAGACGCTCGAAACCAAGGCCGAAGCCGGCGTGGGGAGCCGTTCCGAAGCGGCGCGTGTCGAGGTACCACCAAAGGCTGTCGAGCGACATGTTCAGTTCGTTTATCCGGCGGAGGAGTTTGTCGTAGTCGGCTTCGCGTTCCGAGCCGCCGATGATTTCGCCGATTTTCGGGAAGAGTACGTCCATGCCGCGAACCGTCTTGCCATCCTCATTTTGCTTCATATAGAAGGATTTGATTTCCTTCGGATAATCGGTCATAATTACCGGACATTTAAAATGTTCCTCAACAAGGTAGCGTTCGTGTTCCGATTGCAGGTCGGCGCCCCAATAGACGGGAAATTCAAATTTCCGGCCGCTTTTTTCGAGGATTTCAACGCCTTCGGTATATGTGAGGCGGATAAATTTGCTGTCGAGAATGAATTTCAGGCGCGTAACCAATTCATTATCATACATTTTAGCGAGGAAATCTATATCGTCTTTGCCGTGTTCGAGGGCGTAGGAAATGACGTATTTTAGAAATTCCTCGGCCATATCCATATTATCGTTTATGTCATAAAATGCAACTTCCGGTTCAATCATCCAAAATTCGGCAAGGTGGCGCGGGGTATTGGAATTTTCTGCCCTGAAAGTGGGGCCGAAAGTGTAAATCCCGCCCAGAGCCATTGCTCCGAGTTCGCCTTCGAGTTGGCCTGAAACGGTGAGATTGGTGTGCCGGCCGAAGAAATCCTGCGCGTAATCGACTTTTCCTTCGTCGGTTTTCGGCAGGTTATCGGGGTCGAGCGCCGTAACGTGAAACATTTGTCCGGCTCCTTCGGCGTCGGACCCGGTAATTATCGGGGTGTGGAAATAATAAAATCCCTTTTTGTTGAAATAGTCGTGGATAGCGAAAGCCAGATGGTGGCGCAGGCGGAAAACCGCTCCAAAAGTGTTGGTTCGCGGGCGCAGATAGGCAATTTCCCTCAAAAATTCGAGCGAGTGTCCTTTTTTCTGCAAAGGATAAACCGAAGGGTCGGCCTTTCCGTAGATTTTCACTTCTTTTGCCTGAATTTCAGCCGATTGTCCCTGTCCTTGCGACTCTACCAGCCTGCCTTCTACACGAAGGCAGGCGCCGGTGGTAATATCTTTCAGCATTTCCTCGTCGAAATTGCCTAAATCTATCACTATCTGGATGTTATTGATAGTTGAGCCGTCGTTAAGAGCCACGAAAGCCACCTGTTTGCTGCCGCGGCGGGTGCGAACCCAGCCTTTTACGCAAACTGTCTGTCCAAAAGAGGGATTATCAAGCAATTCCCTGATAACTGTACGTTTCATTTTATTATTATTTCAATTATTTGAATTTCAGGGCGCAAAGGTACTGCTTTTTTGGCGAAATTCAAAATATATTTTATGTCTGATATTTTATTCCGCTTTCTCGTGCTTATATTTAAAGAAAACGGCGAACAAAATTCCAATTACAAGCGCATATCCCGCAAAAATAAACCAGCAGGTCGGCCAGTCGGTAACTCCGTCGGTCGTGTGCATATTGATTATTTTTTCCGCTCCAAGATTGCCGATTATCGCTCCCAGTCCGTTAGTGGCCATCATCAGCATACCCTGTGCGCTCGCTTCGTATTTCGAAGGCGTGGATTTTTCGATGTAAAGCGAACCTGAAATGTTGAAAAAATCAAACGCCATACCGTAAATTATCATCGAAAGCGTGAGCCAGACCATTCCCGAACCCGGATTGCCGATTCCGAACAGTCCGAAACGCAGCACCCAGGCGCCCAAACTCATCAGCATAACCGTTTTTATGCCGAATTTGCGCAGGAAAAACGGGATTGCAAGTATAAATAGAGCCTCCGAAATCTGGGAAATCGACATAAAAATATTGTTGTATTTCACTGCAAACGAATCGGGGTATGCGCCCGAAAAACTGCCCAAAAAGGTGCTTCCGTAAGAGTTTGTTATTTGCAGGCAAACGCCGAGCAGAACGGCAAAGAAGATGAACAAGGCCATTTGTTTTTCTTTCAGCAAAACAAGCGCGTCAAGCCCGAGTACCGACATCAGCGAACTGCCTTTTTGTGCGCGAATCGGAGGCGAAGGCGGCAAGGTAAATGCGTAAATGCCAAGCGCTAATGCCGAAGCGCTCGCAAAGAGCAACTGATTGGGACTTGTTCCCCAACCGGCGAGGTTTACAATCCACATAGCCACGATAAATCCCACTGTTCCCCACGAGCGGATTGGCGGGAAATCCTTGATTGTATCAAGTCCGTAACTGTTCATAATCTTGTAGCAGACCGAATAACTCAACCCGATAGTCGGCATAAAAACCATAGCATTCAGGAACATACAGAGGTACAGCGAGTTAAATTCGGTTGCTTTTGATGCGGCAAGCAGGCATCCTGCTCCCAGCAGGTGCAGGATTCCGAGCAGGCGTTCGGAGTTTATCCAGCGGTCGGCGATGATTCCGACGATGGTCGGCATAATAAACGAAGCGATTCCGGCGGTTGCAAACAGCGTGCCGATTTTGTCGCCCATTCCCATACTGAACATATAATTTCCAAAGGAAATGAGCCAGCATCCCCAGATGAAAAATTGGAGGAACTGCGTGATTGTCAGGCGAAGTTTTAACATTTTTTTGATGTATTTTAAAATTCCCCCGCCTCGTTTAGGGGCAGGGGAACGAGGTTATCAATTTACCTTAAATTTAGTATTACCCGTTTTGAAGAAGTCCGCAATCTGATTGGCAGCGGCGATTCCGGCATTGTTGTTGGCTTCGGCCGTCTGTGCGCCCATCTTTTTCGGAGTTGTGAAATAGCGTTTGGGGAATTTCTCTTTCAGTTCGGCGTCGTTGCCGGGCATAATGTCGGTAACGTACTTGAAATCAGGACGTTCTTCCAGAATTTTTGCCAATTCTGCTTCGTTGATAACTTCCTTGCGGGCAGTGTTCACGAGAACGGCTTTTTTCGGCATCAGGCCAAGCAGAGCGGCATTGATTGAGTTTTTCGTTTCGGCCGTTGCCGGAATGTGCAGCGAAACGTACTGGCAAGTTTTGTAAAGTTCTTCGGCAGAGGCGCATACCTTGATGCCGTCTTTTTCCATAACTTCGGCCGGACAAAATGCGTCGTAAGCGTAAATGTCCATTCCAAAGCCTTTGGCGATGCGGGCTACATTGCGGCCGACATTTCCGTAGGCGTGAATTCCGAGTTTTTTGCCGAGCAGTTCGGTTCCCGAAGTTCCGTCGAAGAAATTGCGGGCTGCATAAACCATAAGGCTTAATGCGAGTTCGGCCACAGCGTTGGAATTTTGGCCGGGAGTGTTCATCACAACCACGTTGTGAGCGGTTGCGGCGGCCAAATCGACGTTATCGTAACCGGCTCCGGCGCGGACAACGATTTTCAGTTCTTTTGCCGCGTCAAACACTTCTGCGTCGATAATATCGCTGCGGATGATGATTGCGTTGGCCGTTTCTGCGGCTTTCAGCAATTCCGATTTTTGCGTGTATTTTTCTAAAATGGCGAGTTCAAATCCCGCATTTTCAATCACTTGTTTGATTCCTTCCACTGCTTCTGATGCAAATGGTTTTTCGGTTGCTATTAAAATTTTCATAAAATTATATGTTTATTTAGTTTATAATAAGTAAATCTTCTATAATATTTTGGCGGGCATTGCTGCGTTTTGCCTTCAATTCTTCCAGTTTTTCGTCAATCAGTTTGAAGAGCAAAATGCGGTTGCTGTCGTCGATAATTCCTTTTTCGAGGTCGTGTAAAATATAGACTATCTCGTCGGCAGAAATCATTTTCATAAGCGACAACATCTTATGCGCCAGATATTTAACCGTTTCGGTGTCGTTGTTTTCGTAGGCCGTTTGCAGTTGTTCCTTATTTGCCGAAAGTTCCTCGAAAAAAGTGTCGTTTATTTTCAGCAGAAATTCCATATCGCCGGCCTGAATTTGCGATTTTTCGGACATATTGTGAGTGTTGTCGGCAAGCAGTTTTTTGCCCGCGTATTTTTTTATCAAATCAATTAACTGGTTGATATTAAACGGTTTTTGAATGAAATCGGTAAACATTCCGTAAGCCTCGTCTTTGTACTCGCTGACTGCCGAAAATCCTATAATCGGCACCGATGCGGCGTTTTCAAATCCTGCATTTCGGATATGTGAAAGCAGTTCTGTGCCTTTAATATCCGGGATTTGGACGTCGGTAAATATTATGTCGAAGCGCCGCTGTTTCAGCAAATTAAGCGCTTCCCGCGAACTTGCGCAGCAGGCGAAGCGAATTTTCAGGCGTTTCATCCATTCCGAAATCAGGTTCAACTGGACAGCGTCGTCGTCGATGAACATTATTTCAAAATCGTCGGACAGTAGCAGGGGCGATGGCGCCGTTTCGCTTTCCATCGGCATTTTGGCGGAAATTTCTTCGAGCGGAAGCGTAAGGATGAAATTTGAACCGGCTTTTTTCTCTGATTCTATACTGATTTTTCCGCCCAGCAGAATGGCCAATTTTTGCGAAATAGCGAGGCCAAGGCCGCTGCCTTCGTTGCCTTCTTTTGTTTCGTCGAGGCGGGTAAATTCCTCGAAAATCCGCTGTTTATCGCTGTCGGAAACGCCCGGCCCGTTATCTTTCACCGAAATGCGGAGTATATGTTTTTCGATTGAGGATTTTACCTCGATGCGGCCTTTTATGGGCGTATATTTTATTGCGTTGGAAATCAGGTTGTTAAGTATTTGCTGAATCAACATCGGGTCGCCCAAGTATTCCGATTCGTCGTCGAGGGCGGAATTGAGGACATATTTCTGGAATTTCTGGTCGGCAGCGGGTTTGAAACTGTCGTAAATCTGCGTAACGAGCGTTTGTGGATTGAAAGGAATAGTTCGGACAGTCTGCATATTTTTTTCCAAATAGTGGAAATCGAGCAGGTTTCGGACGAGGTTCATAATATGTTCGGCCGAGGAGTTCATATTTCCGATATAATATTGCTGTTTTGCCGATGGTTTGGGGCGGTCGTTGGCCATCAGATACAGGAATCCGATGATGGAACTGATTGGCGCTTTGATATCGTGAGTTACGGTGTATATCAGTTGTTCCCGCGATTTTAGCAGCCGTTCTACGTGCCGTTTTGAATCCTGAATGCGGTTTTTGAGTTTTGCCTCGCTGTTCAAGGCGGCTAATGTCCAGACAATGAAGAAGAAAGCGATGACAAACGCAAGTGCGCCGATGACGGCCACGTAGGTCGTGATATTCCGCAACGAATCGTTTTTGTTTTGCAGATAATTGAGGCGGTTCTGGATTTCATATTCCTTTACATCGTTCATTATTAGGTTGATATGCTGGCTGATATCCTCGTTAAGGCGCGAAAGTTCCATACGGTGGATGATGATGTTGTTCAGGATTTTTTCACTTTGCTGTTTTGTGAGGCGCGAAATTATCCTGTCTTTCTGGATGACCGTATCCGTAAGCAACATCGGGATTACCGAATCGATGTAGTAATCGGTGCTTGAATTGACGCGCATCATACTGTCCTGCCGGTTCGATATTGCATCGCCGATGCGTTTAAGAATGCCTTTTCGCTTCGGGACGACGAATGATGTATCGGTTCTGGTGTGGGCGCGGTTTATGAGTTGTTTTTCAAAGTCGTTTCGATAAAAAATCATCGTTTCCCTGACGCGGGTCGCGAGGTTGTCGTTCATCGTTTTTGTAAAATTGACCAGGTCTGTAATATTATTTTTCTTGTAAATAAGCAGCAGATTGAGGGTGTCAAGACGGGAAGCGATATTTTTATCTTTCATAACGTCTTTCAGCGTATCTATCTGCCTCATAGCGTTATAGGTCAGGCGGTCGAACTGCGATTTGACCGAGTCGTTGAGCGAAACGGAAAGCAGTCCCATTGCGCTTTCGGCCTGATACATTGCAGCCAGCGTGTTGTTGAGTTGCACGAGTTCAGGACTTGCGTTTGCGCCCCAATTGTCGGCAGTCTTGTATGTTTCCTTGTAAATAGTTGTCAGTCCGACAATTATAAGGAAAACCAGCAGGCAGAATCCCAAGATTACAATCCATTTTGTATTTATCTTTGAAAAATTCATTTCCTCTGATGCTAATTTATTTACTATCAACCGTTTTATCGTATTCGTAAATATATGGGGCGGTTTCTATCAGCATTGAGGATTCGATAATCGGCTTTTTTGAAACTATTGCGAGCCGGTAAACTATGTTTTTCAACTCGCGGATGTTGCCCGGCCAGTTGTAGTTCAACAGCAGTTTCAAGGTTTTTTCGTCGAATCCGATAATGTTTTTATCGAGTTCAAGGTTCGCCGCTTTCAGGAAATGGTGGGCAAATAGCGAGATGTCGTCCTTGCATTTTTCGAGCGTGGGAATGTTTATAACAAACTGATTGATGCGATGATAGAGGTCGGTGCGGAAATGTCCCGTATTAATCATCTTTTCGAGGTCTTCGTTTGTTGCGGTTATAACCCGCACATCCACAGGAATTTCCTTGTTTGCGCCTACGGGTTTGATTTTCCTTTCCTGCAATGCGCGTAAAAGTTGGATTTGGGTGTCGAGCGAGAGGTTTCCTATTTCGTCGAGGAAGAGGGTTCCGCCGTCGGCTTCGGCAAAATAGCCTTTTTTATTGCTGATAGCGCCTGTGAATGAGCCTTTTATGTGGCCGAAAAATTCGCTGGCCGAAAGTTCCTTGTTCATCGTGCCGCAATCGACCGGGATAAACGGTTTGTCGGCGCGTTTGCTTTTTTCGTGAATCAGGTTTGCGATATGCTCTTTGCCGACCCCGCTTTCGCCTTTGATAAACACCGAGAGGTCGGTTGGAGCAATCATATCCACGTATTCGTAAACTTTTTTGTATTCGAGCGAGCAGCCGCGGATGTAGTCCGTTTCCGGACTTTTTTTCGCCGTAACGCTGTGCCGGACGGCGTTGCCGACGGCTATCGAGGGCTGTTCCTTTTCGAGGGCGTTGATTTTTTCGAGCAGTTCGTCGGGGTTCAGCGGCTTTGCGATATAGTCGTAAGCCCCGGCGCGGATGCACTCTACGGCGGAGTTGATTTCGGCGTAACTTGTCATCACAATGACCTCAATTGACGGATGGTTTTCCTTGACCCATTTCAGCAGGTCGAGGCCGCTGCCGTCAGGAAGCCGCAGGTCGGAAATTATCAACTGCGGCGGATTCTGGCTTATCTCTTTCTTTGAATCGCTGATATTGAGGCAGGTTTTAACCTCAAAACCTTTCTTTGTGAACCAGGTTTTGAGCATTAATCCCAGTGTTACAACATCGTCAATGATTAAGATATTCTTCATTGCAATAAATTAAGTTACAGCCATTTACCATTATCGACAAACAGTAAGACAGCAAATTATTTCAGGGCTTCCGAGCCTCCGATAATATCGAGCAATTCGCTTGTAATTGCCTGCTGACGCTGTTTGTTGAGTTGGATAGTCAGTCCTTCGAGCAAATCGTCGGCATTGTCGGTCGCAATCTGCATCGCCATAACCCGCGCTCCGTGTTCGGCAGCAACGGAATCCAGCAGAACCGAAAACACCTTGCTCCTCAACGTTTTAGGCAAAAGGGCGTTCAGCGCCGCATCCCTGTTGGGTTCGACAATGTAATCGCCCGGAATCTGCTTGCCGTCGGGTTTCGACAGTTTGAGCGGCAAAAACTGCTCGCAGGTCGGAATCTGGACGGCCGTATTCTTGAAATGGTTGTAAACCAAATCAACGCGGTCGATTTTTTTATTCAGAAAATCCTCTATCAATTCGTCGGCGACTGCTTTAATAACCTCATAATCAGGCGAATCAACCAGTTTCTGGTAAGTTCCTTTCGTTTCAACCGGAATTTTTGCCTTTTTCAGGTTTTCTTCCACTTTTTTGCCGAAAGGATATACCAGAATCTCAATATTTTTTGCTCTGTACGCGTCCAAAGTCCGGGACATCAGGTTCAAAATATTGGAATTGAATGCTCCGCAAAGTCCTGAATTTGAAGATAATACGACTACGGCAACCCGCTTTGTTTCCCGTTCTTCCGACAGAGGGGTAGCAAAACTGTCCATATCGGAAGCGAGAAAGTTGTCAAGTATGCTTTTCAGGCGCTTTTCGTAGGGCAAAAACTGCTCAATCCGGTTTTGCGCCTTCCGGAGTTTGGCCGATGCGACCATCTTCATTGCCGAGGTTATCTTTTGCGTCGATTTTACCGATGCAATTCTTCCTTTTATTTCTTTTAAAGACGACATAATCCTTATTTAGTCAAATCTTTAACTACTTCTGTTGCAGTCTGTTTCAGCAGGGCTTCTACCTCTTCGCTCAAAACGCCTTTTTTCAGAACGTCGAGAACTTCCTTGCGGTATTTCAGTTCGAGCAAGCGCAGATATTCGCGTTCAAAATCGTCGATTTTATCAACCGGCAGGTCGTAAAGCAAGCCTTTTGTTCCGGCGTAGATGACGGCAATTTCGTGTTCCACGGGAAATGGCTTGTATTGTGGCTGAACCAGCAGAGCCGAGTTTTTCTTTCCCTTGTCGAGAACCATCCGGGTAACTGCGTCCATATCGCCGCCGAACTTGGTAAATGCTTCGAGTTCGCGGTATTGCGCCTGGTCGGTTTTCAGTGTTCCGGCGATTTTTTTCATTGCCTTTATCTGGGCGTTTCCGCCTACGCGGGAAACCGAGATTCCGACGTTGATTGCGGGACGGATTCCGGCGTTGAAAAGTCCGGTTTCGAGGAAAATCTGGCCGTCGGTAATCGAAATCACGTTGGTCGGGATGTAGGCCGAAACGTCGCCCGCCTGCGTCTCGATAATCGGGAGCGCTGTAAGCGAACCTCCGCCTTTGACGCGGTTTTTCAGCACTTCGGGCAGGTCGTTCATTTTTGCGGCCACATCGTCGTTGTTGATGATTTTAGCGGCGCGTTCCAGCAGTCGCGAGTGCAGATAGAAAATATCGCCCGGATATGCTTCGCGGCCTGACGGACGGCGTAGAATGAGCGACACTTCGCGGTAGGAAGTAGCCTGTTTCGAGAGGTCGTCGTAGATAACGAGCGCGTGGCGACCGGTATCGCGGAAGAACTCGCCGACGGCGGCTCCTGCGAATGGCGCATAGAAGCGGAGGGCGGCGGGGTCGGATGCCGAAGCGTTGATGATAATCGTGTATTCGAGGGCGCCTTTTTCGCGGAGCGTGTTCACGATAGTGGCCACAGTCGAGCCTTTCTGGCCGATAGCCACGTAGATGCAGTAAACGGGGTCGCCTGCCAAGTAATTGGCTCTCTGATTGATGATTGTATCAATTCCGATAGCGGTTTTTCCGGTTTGGCGGTCGCCGATGATGAGTTCGCGCTGGCCGCGTCCGATGGGAATCATTGCGTCGATAGCGATAAGTCCGGTTTGCAGAGGCTGGTTCACCGGCTGGCGGAAGATAACTCCGGGCGCCTTGCGTTCGAGCGGCATTTCAATGAGTTCGCCGTCTATCGAGCCTTTGCCGTCGAGGGGTTGGCCAAGCGGATTAATGACCCGTCCGAGCAGGCCTTCGCCCGTGGGTATGGACGCGATTCTGCGCGTGCGTTTTACGGTATCGCCTTCTTTTACCGAGTCGGTCGGGCCGAGCAGCACTGCGCCCACGTTGTCTTCTTCCAGGTTCATCACGACGGCCATTTCGCCGTTTTCGAACTGGATAAGTTCGCCCGCTTCGGCGTTAGAAAGGCCGAAGATGCGCACAACGCCGTCGCTCACTTGAAGTACAGTTCCCACTTCTTCAAATTTTACGCGGGTATCGATGCCTTCGAGTTGCATTTTCAGCACTTCCGATATTTCACTTGCTTTTATTTCAGGCATAAATTATTCTTATTTAGTCAATTCTAATTTAATGGTGTTCAACTGATTCTTTACGCTGGCGTCTAAACGGATGTCGTCTATTTCGAGGACGAATCCGCCGATAATTGCAGCGTCGGTTTCAGCGTGGAAATCAACCGTTTCGTCGGGATTGTCTGAAACGAGTTTTTTGAGGGCGCTTTTCATCGCCTCGGCGGCCGGCTCTACGGTCAGCAGGTTTGCAACGATAATCCTGTTTTCGCGGCGGTAAACCCGGTCATAGACGAGGGCTATCTGCTGGGCGTAATGTCCGCGTCCGTTTCCGATAATCAGGTTTACGGTTTTGCAGTACGATTCGCTTGCAGAGGAGCCGACAGCGGCGAGCAGGGCGGAAATTTTCTTTTCCGCAGGCACCGTAGGGTCGTCGAGCGCCAATTTCAGGGTAGGCAGGGCGTTGAATTGGGCGGAAAGAGTTTTGAACTCTTTCCGCAGCTGTCCGGCCTCGCCCCGTTCCGAAGCGTAAGCGTAGATAGCCTTGGCATATCGCGTCGATATTTTTCCTGCGTCCATCGTCAGTTCTTTGCTTCGGTTATCAGTTTGTCGGCCAATTCCCGCTGTGCGTCCCTGTTTTCGAGGTTGCGGCGGAGGATTTTCTCGGCTATTTCGATAGAGAGTGCGGCAACCTGATTGTGGATTTCCTTCACTGCCTTTTCTTTTTCTTTTTCGATGGCGGTGCGGGCTTCGGCAATCAGTTTGTCGGCTTCTGCGCCTGCTTTGGTTTTCGCTTCCTTAATGAGTTTGGCTCCGGCCTCTTCGGTCGTTTTCAGAATACGCAATTCTTCTTCGTGAGCCTTTTTCAGGATTTTTTCGCCTTCTTCTTTTATTCCGGCGAGTTTTTCGTTTGCCTCGCGGGCGGTGGCTACCGAGCGGTCGATAAAGTCGCGCCGTTCGTCAACGCTTTTCATTATGAAAGGCCACGCGAATTTGGCGAGTATGAAGAATACCAGCAGGAACGCAATCAGCATCCAGAAAATCAGTCCGACTTCGGGAGTAAGCAGTTCCATAATCCGCGATTATAAGAAGAATGCCAATAAACAAACGATGATTGCGAAGAATGCAACGCCTTCGATGAGGGCGGCTGCCACAATCATACTGCTCCGCAAGTCGCCGAGCGCTTCGGGCTGGCGAGCCATTGCTTCCATTGCCTGTCCGCCGATGCGTCCGATTCCGATTCCTGCGCCGAGTACCGCAATGCTTGCGCCGATACATGCGCCGAATTTTGCCAAGCCGAGTTCGGCTGCTGCTTGTAATAATACTGTTAATAACATAATTTTTGTGTTTTTTAAGTTTATATTAATTTTTATTTTTATTTTTTTAATGTTTGCTTAAATGCGGCTCCACACGCGCCATTCCGATAAATATCGACGACAGCATGGTGAATACGTAAGCCTGAATGAAACTGACCAAAACGTCGAGCATCAGCATAAACAGCGAGAAAAGCACCGAAACTACGGCTACTCCGCTCCCTGCGATTGCTCCCATCAGCGAGGTGAAGATAAAAATGAGCGTTACCAGCACCAGCACTATCATGTGTCCCGAAAGCATATTCGCAAAAAGACGCATCATCAGGGCAAATGGCTTGGTAAAGATTCCGATAAATTCTATCAGCGGCATTATCGGCAGCGGAACTTTCAGCCACGCGGGAACGTCGGGCCAGAAAATTTCTTTCCAGTATTCCTTTGTTCCGAATACGTTGGTTATTGTGAATGTTATCAGCGCCAAAACCAGCGTTACGGCGATGTTTCCGGTAACGTTAGCCCCGCCGGGGAACAGAGGAAACAGTCCCAGCAGGTTGTTGAAAAAGATGAAAAAGAATACTGTCAGCAAATAAGGGGCAAACTTTTTGTAATCTTTTCCTACACAGGGCTTTATCAAATCGTCGTAGATAAAGAGGAACAGCATTTCCATTGCGCCTGCAAAGCCTTTCCTGCCGGCGTAAGGGTCTTTGCGATAGGAGTTTGCGAGGCTTATAAACAGCGCCGACAGCAGGATGCAAACCAGCAAAATGGAGCAGGCGTTTTTGGTAAGCGAGAGGTCTAATGGCCTGATTTCCTTACCGTTAATTTCTTCCACAACCTTTCCCGTTTCGGGCGAAAGGAAAAATCCATTGTATGCCGCTCCGTGAGCGAGTTTCGAGGACGAAAATACCGCCCATCCGTTTTGTCCTTTCACAATAATCGGCAGCGGCAGGGAAATGTGGTGTCCGCCGGCGGTAAAAATATGCCAACTGTAAGCGTCCAACACGTGTTCAAAAATGATGTCTTTCGGACTTATTTTTTCCGTTTTGCCTTCCGCTTCGTTGGCCAGCGTGGTCGAAAGCGGTGTCAGCAGCGCGATTGCAAACAATATGTATTTTATATGTTTCATCTGTTGTTGTTTTTTTCATTTTTCAAAGCCCGTTCGCGGCTTGTGAGATAAAAGGTGTCGAATGCTAAATATACAAGATACAGAGCGAGAAAGACAAGCAGAAACCGCTTTGTTTCCACCCCGACGGCGATTGCATAAACGAGCAAAAATGCCACCGAGAGCAGTATCTTCCCGATTTTCAGCTCCATAAACAGGTTTACCGACTGTGCGGGAGTAATTGTCCGGCTTTTGCGTTCGGTAGTCAGAATTATTATTGATTCGAGTATAAACAGCAGGGCGACAGCGGTATAAGTCCAGATTAAGGCAGTATTTTCGGGAAAAATCCTGCTGCCGAAACCGGACATAAACGCCAAAATCAGGGCATTTATCAAAACCAATATCGCAAAATATACTTTCATTCAATTATAAATTCAATCGACGCACACCTCTATCGTATTGTTCTTCATCTCGACAAATCCGCCGTCAATCAGCAGTTCGGTATCGCCTCCGGCATTGCGGTAAAGCAGTTTGCCTTTCGTGAGAACGGAAATGATTGGCGCGTGGTCTTTCAAAATCGTGAAACTGCCCGACGCTCCCGGCAAGGTAACTAATTCTGCTTCGCCGGAATAGAGCGTTTTTTCTGGGGATATGATTTCGAGTTTCATAATGTTTTTAATTTCCTGCTTTCAGTTTTTCCGCTTTCGCTTTGGCGTCTTCGATAGTTCCGACGTTGAGGAAAGCCTGTTCGGGCAAATCATCCACTTCGCCGTCCATAATCATATTGAAACCCTTGATTGTATCTTCTATTGAAACCATTACTCCCGGAACTCCCGAAAATGCTTCCGCCATATAGAAGGGTTGCGAAAGGAAACGCTGCACGCGGCGGGCGCGGTTGACGACGAGTTTGTCTTCATCCGAAAGTTCTTCCATGCCCAGAATGGCGATGATGTCCTGCAATTCCTTGTAACGCTGCAAGAGTTGCTTAACCCGCTGCGCCGTTTCGTAATGCGCTTCGCCGACAATGTTGGGGTCGAGGATTCGCGACGTCGAGCCGAGGGGGTCAACTGCCGGATAAATACCGAGTTCCGATATTTTCCGGTCGAGTACCGTTGTTGCGTCAAGAAAACTGAATGTTGTGGCCGGAGCGGGGTCAGTGAGGTCGTCGGCAGGCACATAAACGGCTTGTACAGAAGTGATTGAGCCGTTTTTTGTAGATGTGATTCTTTCCTGCATCGCTCCCATTTCGGTTGCCAGGGTAGGCTGATAGCCAACCGCCGATGGCATACGTCCGAGCAGAGCCGAAACTTCGGAACCTGCCTGCGTGAAACGGAAAATATTGTCGATAAAAAACAGAATATCGCGTCCGCCTTCGCCGCCTTCGTCGCGGAATGCTTCGGCGATGGTAAGCCCCGAAAGGGCTACCGAAGAACGCGCTCCGGGAGGTTCGTTCATCTGTCCAAAAACCAGCGTAGCCTGCGATTTTGCGAGTTCGTCGTAGTCGATTTTCGACAAATCCCATTCGCCGCGCTCCATTGCTTCCTTAAACTCTTTGCCGTAGCGGATTACGCCCGATTCTATCATTTCGCGGAGCAAATCGTTTCCCTCGCGGGTGCGTTCGCCAACGCCTGCAAAAACCGAAAATCCGTTGTGCTTCTTGGCGATATTGTTGATTAACTCCATAATTAACACGGTTTTACCCACGCCTGCGCCTCCGAAAAGCCCTACTTTTCCGCCTTTCAGATAGGGGGCGAGCAGGTCCACAACCTTGATTCCGGTAAACAGAATCTCGTTCGAGGTAGCCAAATCTTCAAATTTTGGCGCCTGACGGTGGATAGGCCTTGCGCCTTCGTTGCTGACGGGTTTCATCCCGTCGATAGTCTGGCCGATAACGTTCAGCAAACGGCCTTTAACCTGCGCCCCCACCGGCATTGAGATTGGCGAGCCGAGGCTTTCAACCTTCATCCCGCGGTAAAAACCGTCGGTCGAATCCATCGCAACAGTGCGAACCGTATCTTCGCCAATGTGCTGCTGAACCTCCACTAAAAGGGTTTTTCCGTCGGGGCGGGTAATTTTTAAGGCCTCGTAAATGTTTGGTACCGATTGCGTCGTCTTGTCGTAGGCAACGTCGATTACCGGGCCTATAATCTGCGAAATATATCCTGTTTTTCCTGACATAAATTATATTATGTAAAATTTTTAATCAATCTTAAAATATACCAATTATAAATAGTTTAGATTTATAAGAAGCAACAAAAGTACAACATATTTCTTAAATTTCAAACATTTTTTTTGATTTTTATTTTGCGCTGAAAAATAACGGGCTGATTATTCAAGAATTGCATTGTCGATGATAAACTTTTAAAAAGTCTATTATTTTTATAAGTTAAAGCAATCCCGTTTCTTTCCAATTTACAAACCTTACATTATGAAAATCGGAAACATTTTGCCCGGCATAAACGACATAATCTTCGGTTTGCTTAAAAAGATTACGCAAAGACACAATGTTCTTTATATGGTCAGGCGACAATGTTTCGGATGATTTTATTTCAATAAAACGCATTCCGTCGGGCAGTTCCTGCGCGCAATCCACTTCAACGCC
>JAISUN010000049.1 GCA_031272085.1 Dysgonamonadaceae bacterium
GATTTCCAATATATTGGAGGGCTTTATCTTGCCGACAATGCGGAAACGACCGAAGATTACGCGCTTGTGAACTGCAAACTCTCGTACCGCATCGGCAAGGCGTTTAACCTGTTCCTGAATGGCGAAAACCTGACCGATACGGCTTACGAAACATACGCCGGATTTCCGATGCCCGGCATTGTGGTTTTGGGCGGCGCGGATTTGAGGTTTTAGCGGCTTATTTTTTATATCGGAAAAAAAGTAGTATTTTTGCCGGATGAAACACTTGTTTCCGGCGGCTTTTCTCTTTATTTTTTGCCTGATTTCGGCAAATCTTGAAGGACAGGACAAATTTCGTCCGACTATCCCCAAAATGACTGAATTTCAGGGGGATAGCATCAGGACTTTTGCCCTGAACGATATTTTTGTCTATCCGCCGCAAGCATTTACCGACCAGAAAGAGGCTCAAAAATACCTGAAACTGATTCGCGACGTGAAAAAGACGCTGCCTTACGCCAAACTTATTTACGGAACGCTGATTGAGACCTACGAATTTATCGAAACCTTGCCTACCGAGCAGGCCCGCGAGGCGCACCTGAAACGTATGGAAAACGACCTTTTCGACGAATACAAGCCGGTTTTGAAAAAAATGACGCTCTCGCAAGGCAAACTGCTGATAAAACTGATTGACCGCGAGTGCAACCAGACTTCCTACGATTTGCTGAAAGCCTTTCTTGGGCCGGTCAGAGCCGGATTCTGGAATCTTTTTGCCGGAATGTTCGGCGCCAGCCTCAAATCGACTTGGGAACCGGAAGGCAAAGACGCTGCCACAGAACGTGTTGTGGAATTAGTTGAGATGGGGCTGCTGTAAACAAAAAAATCAACCGGTCGGAATTCGCTGCTCAATTTTTCCCTCAGGAAAACACTTTATTAATCGTAGGTCTCATCTTCCCAAACAAATCCCAAATAACAATCCCGGCAGAAACTGAAACATTCAGCGAATGTTTGACGCCGAACTGCGGAATCTCGATGCAGAGGTCGCAACAATCCATCACCGGCTGCGATACGCCTTTCACTTCGTTGCCGAAAACGATTGCGTATTTCCCGCGTTCGGCGCGAAAATCGTCTAACGAAACGCTGCCTTCGGCCTGTTCCACAGCGGCAATCGTGTAGCCCCGGCTGCGGAGTTCGGCAACAGCGTCGAGAGTTGTTTCAAAATATTTCCAATCTACCGAAAACTCGGCTCCCAGAGCGGTTTTGTGAATTTCGGCATTGGGCGGCGCAGCGGTAATCCCGCACAGATAAACGGCCTCGATGCGGAAAGCGTCCCCGGTGCGGAAAACCGAGCCAACATTATGCTGGCTGCGCACATTGTCGAGGACAACTACCAGCGGTATTTTTTCGGCTTCGCGGAACTCCTCGGCTGTGAGGCGTCCCATTTCCGCAACTTTCAGTTTACGCATTTAAGGACTTGAATGCCAAGGCGTAAAGCCTCATTTGTTTAACCATTGCAAGCAGGCCGTTGGAGCGGGTAGGGGACAAGTGTTCTTTCAGCCCGATTGCGTCAATAAAATACAGGTCGGCGTCGAGGATTTCCTGCGGCTCGCGCCCCGATAAAACCCTGATTAGCAGCGCGATAATGCCTTTCACTATCAGTGCGTCGCTGTCGGCCTGAAAAATCACTTTTCCGTCCGTAAGGTCGGCTTGCAGCCACACGCGGCTCTGGCAGCCTTCAATCAGGTTGTTTTGCGTCTTGTAATGCTCTTCCAAAGCGGAAAGCGCGTTGCCCGTTTCGATTAGCAGGCTGTATTTATCCATCCAGTCGTCGAAAACGGAAAATTCTTCTATTATTTCGTCTTGTATTTCGTTTACTGTCATTTTTTACTTTTCGTTATATATTACATACATAAGCGTCTGACCTACAACCTTTAATGTTGCAGTATCGACATTTTTCATATTGTCGTTGTGAGTATGCCAATAATCGGCGAATCCGTCTGCATAACGGTTTGTATCATAATGAATTATATCAATGCAGGGGATTTTGCGGTATTCATTTACGTAGTAGTGGTCGTCCTGTATTCCGCCGCCGTCTTTATTGATGAAATAGTCGCTGTAACCAAGGGAATTTGCCGCTTCCCAAACTTTTTTCACTATTTGGGGTGCAAATTGCATTGAATAATAATCGCGGTAAAATGCGGCATTCGGAGCGCCGACCATATCGAGCAAAATCCCGAATTTAGCCTTGTAATTCGGCACGTGCGGATTTTTCGCCCAATATTCCGACCCCATGCAGAAAGTCCCGTAATGTTTCGATGGCATGGCAAATCGCGGTTCGCCCCAGTCTTCGGCGTCGAAGAGGATAATATCCACTCCCGCAGCGGGTTGCTTCTGTCCGATTTGGCGGGCGATTTCGAGCAGGACTGCCGCGGCTCCGGCTCCGTCGTTTGCTCCGTCGATAGGTTTCAGGCGGTCGGCTTCGTTAGGCGCGTTATCGGCGAAGGGACGCGAATCCCAGTGTGCGCAAAGCATAATGCGGATGCGCTTTTCGGGCTGGAAAGAGCCGATAATGTTTTTTATCTCAATCGGCGTGTTGTCTTTCAGCCGGAGCGTGGTTTCCTGTTCCGTAACCTCTGCGCCGAAACTCCGCAGGCAGTCGGCCAAATACGCTCCGCAAGCCTTATGAGCGGCGGTATTCGGGACGCGGGGGCCAAATTCCACCTGCCGCGCGGTATAATTGAATGCGCTGTCGGCGTTGAACTGCGGAACATCCACCGGTACAAGGTTTTCTTGCACTCTCGGAGGCTGTTTGCAGGCGCAGGCAAAGAGCGAAAGCGACGCTATCAAAAGTAATCTGTTTGCCATTTTCGGTTTGATATTATGGCACAAAGTTAAATGATTTTTTTCAAAATACCTGCTGTTAAGTAAAAAATCACTAACTTTGCGGCTCAAAATGAAATGAAAAATGGAAAATCAACTTTTTGTTTATAATACCTTGACGCGCCGCAAGGAACTGTTTGTTCCCATAA
This sequence comes from Dysgonamonadaceae bacterium, assembly GCA_031272085.1. Classification (GTDB taxonomy): domain Bacteria; phylum Bacteroidota; class Bacteroidia; order Bacteroidales; family Azobacteroidaceae; genus Azobacteroides. The sequence goes on from JAISUN010000049.1 coordinate 3,006, forward strand.
ATGAAGGTCGCGTAGGGATGTATGTTTGCGGCCCCACGGTTTACGGCGATCCGCATCTCGGCCACGCCCGCCCGGCCATTACGTTCGATATTCTGTTCCGATACCTGCGCTATTTGGGCTATAAAGTGCGCTATGTGAGGAACATAACCGACGTGGGCCATTTGGTGAACGACGCCGATTCGGGCGAAGACAAGATTGCAAAAAAAGCCCGCCTCGAAAATCTGGAACCCATGGAAGTCGCCCAGCATTACGAAAACCGCTACCACAAAGCGATGGACGCGCTGAACGTGCTTCCGCCCAGCATCGAACCTCACGCCAGCGGACATATTATTGAGCAAATCGCTATGGTTAAGGATATTCTGAAATCGGGATTCGGCTACGAAAGCGAAGGTTCGGTTTATTTCGATGTGGAAAAATACAATCATTCGCACAATTACGGAGCGCTTTCGGGACGGAATATCGACGAAATGTTGAGCGGAGCGCGGGAATTGGACGGTCAGGAAGAAAAGCGGCACAACGTCGATTTTGCCCTCTGGAAAAAGGCTGCACCCGAACACATAATGCGCTGGCCATCGCCTTGGAGCGACGGTTTTCCGGGCTGGCACCTCGAATGTTCGGCAATGTCGAAAAAATATCTCGGCGATGAATTTGATATTCACGGCGGCGGAATGGACCTCGTTTTCCCCCATCACGAGTGCGAAATAGCCCAAAGCGTGGCAGCAACCGGCAAACCGGCTGTCCGTTACTGGCTGCACAACAATATGATAACTATCGACGGCCAGAAAATGAGCAAGTCGGCCGGAAATTTCATCTCGCTCGAAGAATTTTTTACCGGCAATCACGAACTGCTCACGCAGGCTTATTCGGCTATGACTATCCGGTTTTTTATTTTGCAGGCGCATTACCGCTCGACTGTCGATTTCAGCAACGAGGCTCTGCAAGCGGCAGAGAAAGGCCTCGCCCGACTGATGGAGGCTTACGGAAATATTGAGCGTTTGCAGGCTTCCGGCTCCGGACTTAACGAAAATATTGCCGAACTGCCGAAAAAGAGTTTCGAGGCCTTGAACGACGACCTGAATACTCCGGTCGCAATCTCGTATCTGTTTGAGGCATCGCGGATTATAAATACTTCTTTAGCCGGACAACTTACGCTTTCGGCGGAAGATATAGAGGCTTTACAGGCGTTTTTCGACCTGTTCCTGTTCGACCTGATGGGGCTCCGCAATGAGCAGAAAGACAATAACGCATCCTTTGAATCTTTTGCCGGAGCAGTAGATATGTTGCTAAATATCAGGCAACAAGCCAAGCAAAACAAAGATTGGGCTACTTCGGACAAAATCCGCAACGAACTGTCAGCCCTCGGCTTCGAGATAAAAGACACCAAAGACGGCGCGGAGTGGCGGCTGAACCGGTAAATCCGGCAAAAATAAAGGAACGGCAAACCTTTGTCCGCCGTTCCTTCCACTAAATTAAACACATATATGATACAAAAATTGCCTGTATCGGGCAGCGGACTTCAATATTGAAGTTCGCCGCTGAAATCTGCGCTCACGTCGCGTCCGGCAAGGCCGTCGCAGAAGCCTTTGTAAGCGTGCTTACGGGCGTAGTCGGCGTCCCAGAGGTTGGGAGCGTCGTTGGTAAGCCAGTAAACGTGTTCCTGTTCGTTGTCCGAAATCCCCCAAACCGTGATTCCGTAGCGTTGCGCTTCGGGAACGTTTTTGGTAAAGGAATTTGCGACAAAACGGTACAGTTCAGCCTGTTGAGCGTATTGGTCGGCCGTAGGCGCAACCGGCGAAGCCGGGTCGGATTCGCTCGAAATGGCGACGTCCAATTCCGAAACTTTTATCAGTTTGCCGGTAGCGGCCAATTTCTGGAACATCCTGTCGATAGCGGTCGTGTCCGACCAGTTGATGTTCAGGTGCAACTGCGTGCCGATTCCGTCAACCTGCGCACCCTGGCTTTCAATGTATTTGACATATTCAATCAGGCCGTCAACTTTATTTCCGCTTGCCGATTCCAAACCGTAATCGTTGATAA
>JAISUN010000051.1 GCA_031272085.1 Dysgonamonadaceae bacterium
CTTATGAATGGGGAATCGTTTGAAGATGCCTTGGGAACAGGTTTTAAGAATGGTTTGTTTGGCTTGGCTGTTGGTACAGTTTCCGGCGTTGCAAACGGTATGCGGGACGCTTATAAGGCCAAAGAAAGCCCTTGGAGTGGAAAATCAAAGATTGATATTACAGCCGAAGACCTTGGAGTCCAATCTACAATGGAAAGAATAAATAATGGTGGATCCTACCCACATAGAAACGACGGAGGAACATATAAAAATTTGGGCGGTGAATTACCTGCAAAAGCCGATCCTAATTATTATAATGAATATGTACATCCCACACAAGGTACAAACGGTCCTGGCACTCAAAGAATTATTATTGGAAAAGGCGGTGAGTATTATTATTCACCGGATCATTATAAAACCTTTATCCGATTCAAATATTAATTTGCAATTATTATGAAAATAATAGATTTCTATTGGAAAGAAAATGATTGGACATTTTTCGATAAATCTGTCAATAAAATGGTATTCCATCCGGTCATAGAAAAACATGCAAACTTTTATTTCATTAACGACGTAAAAGAGATAGGCAATATTAATTCATATTTTGTAGAAATAATAGGTAATAATCTTTCAAAAGAAGATTTAATGAATAATTATTATACAAAATTTAAGTTTCCTTATTTTGGATTTAATTGGGATGCTTTATGGGATTGTTTGTGTGATTTAGATTGGATTGGACTCAAAGATATTATTATCTATCACGAAGTATTACCTAAATTAGAAGACAAAGATTTTAAAATTTATTTTAAGATTCTTCGTGATGCAATAGGAAATTGGAATATATGGAATGAACATAATTTTAAAGTATATTTTAATCTTAAAAATTATGAGGAAACAGAAAAGATTATTGAAAGTTCCTTATTAAATTTTAAAAATTTATGACTAAAATGGATATGATTAATATGTTTTTCCAGAATATTGGATATTATTTATTTAAGAGTTCTACATTCCTTTTTAATTTTGTTTTTGATATTGGAACATAACCTCAATCAGCGCAGGCCTGAAAACCTGCGCTGATTTTCCCATATAGACAATGAAAAAAACAATAATATATATGCCGCTATTAAACGAAGGTACAAGGGTAAGCAGACCTGTTATAGCACAACGCATTGGAAAAAATCACTACAAAGTATTAGGCGTCGAAAATGGATTGTCGCCTGAGCATTTAGATGAAGAGTGGTTATTTCCAATTGGAAGTTGTGTTGCTTGTGAACTTGAACAGGGTTTATTAGTAGTAACAAAAAGAGTTGATGAAATTGACAATAATAACAAAATCCCAATGGCGTTTGGGTTGTTGGGATTTTGTTTTGTTTAACTTATAATGCAATTTTATATGAAAAAGATGAAAGTTTTGTTTGCAGTATCGCTCATAATTCTGATGGGTTGTGAGGACTGGTTTATTAAAGATGAAGAATTTTTGAAAGCAATTCCGTATTCAGGAATCGAATTGAGAACCGATGACGGTTATTTTTTCAGTAAGACGAGTAATAATCCGGAAGAAGGAAAAGTGTTGTTCTTTTATAGAAATGGAGCAGTTTTTGGAGGAAATTACAATTATGAAACTGGAAAACTACAAAATCCGGAATATTTAATTGACGACATAGATAATATTAGATTTTGGGGAACATTTTCTGTGAGTGATAATACGTTGAAATATCAGTTTTACAGCATTTTTAACGGCCACTATTGGCGAATATGCGAGGCACAGTGTAACATCTTAAATGACACAACTTTTGTAAGAAAAAAAATATTTTTACTTTACAATGGAAAAGATGTTACTGACGATTTTAATACGGAAATCACATTTCATTTCCGCCAATTTTCTCCCAAGCCCTACAGTACAAATACTTTTATTAAATAGACAAATCTATGAAAGTGTAGTATAATTTTTATGAATTTCAGCGCAGGCAAGCGCCTGCGCTGATTTTCTCTTAATTTCAAACATAAAAACACAAGAATATTATGTCATTACAAAATATAACTTTCACTCCAAACAGCGGTTTGGGTTCGGTACTTTTTACATTTACAGAGGCGGAAATCGAGGCGGTAATGGGTAAGCCGGTCAGCCGTTGCGGCCTGCATATTTATACCGAAGATTTAGTTTTGGACGGCGTGCAGTTCTCGCTCCTCAGTCAGGACGAAATCAGGGCGTACATAAAAGAGTATCACCGGAAGTACGATTTGCCCTTTGTCAGCGAAGAATCGCACAACGAAAACTGCTGTGAGGACAAGTATTATTTCCACTCTATCGTCCTGAATATCCGGTTTTTAGACGGCAAAATCGACGAAATTTGCGTCTGGGGGGCAGAGGAGTAACATATTATTGTTCGCTGAAAAGAAGTTTTTTTGTATCTTTGCCGAAAAATCAAGCAAGATGATTCAGCAAATAATAGTCTATATCATTGGGATTGCTGTTGCAGCCTGTATTGGGCGCGAAGTCTATCTGTTTTTTTGCAGCAAAAAAAAACGGACAGACCGTTGTGCGGGCTGTCCGGGTTGTGCGCTCAATCCGAAAGGAAATTCTGCCGACGTCAGAAGTTAATCCATTTGACGTAAGCGAAATCCATACGGTGAGGCAGGTCTTTGTTGTCGGGATAAATGCGGATTCCGAATTTGAGCGGGCCTGCGGTTGAGGCTTTCAATTCTATTGAATAATAGACTTTGTTGCCTTCCGTCCGGTCGAGATTCATCTTGAAAACGCTGACGACTTCTTTTTTGGTAATCGGGTCGGTAAGAATGCGTACCACTTCCGCTCCCAAATCGCCTTTGATGCCGTTTTTATCAAGCACGAGCGACATTTTCATCGTCTTGCCAATCTCGAAATGTTTCAGCGCATCTTCGTCCACCGAAGTTGAAATTATCTTGATAGAATCCCAGCCTGCGGCCACGTTTTCTTTCCATGCCGCTATTTCGCGGGCTTTTGCGAAATCTTTGTCTTTCAGCATATCGGAGCGGATGGCAAGTTTTTCGTAGAACCGCGAGTTGTAATCCTCGAACATCCGCTTGGTCGTGTAGTGGGGCGCAATCTGTGCGATTGAGTTTTTAATGTACTGAATCCACTGCGGCGAATAACCTTTGCTGTTTTTGGCGTAATATAGCGGAATTATCTCATTTTCGAGCATTGAGTAAATCGTGGCTGCGTCTAACTGGTCTTGATATTGCTGGTTGTCGTAAGTCCGTTTTTCGGTCAAAGCCCAGCCTGCGCCTTTGCGGTAGCCTTCGTACCACCAGCCGTCGAGTACCGACAGGTTCAAAACCCCGTTCATTTCGGCTTTTTCGCCCGATGTTCCCGATGCTTCCAGAGGCCGCGTAGGGGTATTGAGCCATACGTCAACGCCGGAAATAAGGCGTTTTGCGAGCCGCATATCGTAATTTTCGAGGAATATTATTTTTCCCAAAAATTCGGGACGGCTGGAAATTTCGATAATATTCTTTATCAGTCCCTGTCCGCCGCCGTCGGCCGGATGCGCTTTTCCGGTATAGATGATTTGCACCGGATATTGCGGATTGTTCACGATTTTTTCCAAACGGTTGAGGTCGGTAAACAGCAGATGGGCGCGTTTGTAGGTTGCAAAACGCCGTCCGAAACCGATTAGCAGCGCATTTGGATTTATTTTTTCGAGGATGGAAACCACTTTCGAGGGGTCGTTCTGGTTGCGCAGCCAGTAATCCTCGAACGATTCGCGGATATGCTTTATCAGCCGCTTTTTCAGGGCGATTTTGGTGTTCCAGATTTCTTCGTCGTCCACGGTGTATATTTTTTCCCAGATTTCGGCTTTCGACTGGTTTTTATAAAATTCTCCACCGAAATATTTTTCGTATAGTTTGCGCCATTCCGAAGCAGCCCAAGTCGGCATGTGAACGCCGTTTGTAACGTATCCGACGTGCATTTCGGGAGCATAATAGCCGTTCCATACGGGAGCGAACATTTTTTTCGACACTTCGCCGTGCAGGAAACTTACTCCATTGGCTTCCTGACAGGTATTGAGGGCAAAAACGCTCATCGAAAATTTCTCGTTTGAGCCGGGTTTTGCGCGTCCCATATCCATAAATTCCTGCCACGAAATGCCCAGACGAGCCGGAAACTGTTCCATATATTTGTGGAAAAGAGGCTCTTCAAAATAGTCGTGGCCGGCCGGAACCGGAGTGTGGCAGGTGTAAAGCGCCGATGCGCGGACAACTTCGAGCGCTTCGTTGAAATTCAATTTGTCTTTTTCGATATAGTCGGCCAAACGTTGAGCGTTGATAAGGGCGGCGTGGCCTTCGTTGCAGTGATAAATCTGCTTTTTTATTCCAAGCCGGTTGAGCAGCAGGATTCCGCCTACTCCGAGCAGGTATTCCTGTTTCAGTCGGTTTTCGTTGTTGCCGCCGTAGAGTTGGTGAGTTATCGAGCGGTCCCATTCGCTGTTTATATCGAGGTCTGTATCAAGCAAATAGAGCGTTACGCGGCCTACGTTTACCGTCCATACGTTGCAGTGAACCGAAAAATTGTTGTACGGTATTTCCATTACGACAGGTTTTCCCGATTCGTCGAGCAGTTGCTGAATCGGCAGTTGCTCAAAACGTTGCGGTTCGTAGTTTGCTATTTGCTGGCCGTCCATCGAAAGCGTTTGCGTAAAATAGCCGTAGCGGTACAGAAATCCGATTGCGGTCAGGTCAACGTTTATGTCGCTGGCTTCTTTTATATAGTCGCCGGCCAAGATTCCGAGGCCTCCGGAATAAATTTTCAAAATATTTGAAAGGCCGTATTCCATACTGAAATAGGCTATTGAAGGGATGTCGCGGCGAACCGGTTCGTCCATATAAGCGCGGAATTTGGCGTAAACGGCGTTGATTTGGTTCATCAGAGCCACGTCTTTCGTGATTTCTTCAAGGCGGTTGTACGACAGCATTTGCAGGAGTGCAACGGGATTGCCTTCCGTTTTGCGCCAGAGCGTTTTGTCGATAGCCGAAAACATTTCGGTTGCTTCGTAATTCCATACCCACCAGAGGTTGTGGGCTATTTCGTCCAAAACTTTCAGTTCTTGCGGCATTTTGGAGTAAATCGTACTCTCGCGCCAGAACGGTTCGTTTGCATAATTTGCTTTAATTTTCATATTTTTCTGTTTTTATTTTCGGTTGAATTATTTTTCAGTGCGATGTTGTAGGCTTCGTGGTAATATTTGATGAAATTCGCCCACGATGCTTTTTTCGACAGTTTTTTTGCGGCCGAACGCGCTTTTTTGACTTCCGGCTTCGCAAGTTTTGAGTAGTTGACGACTTCGTTTTTGATTGCTTCGGCAACCTCGAAATAATTGCCGTCGTTCCGCTTGATGACTGCAACTCCTTCTTCTATATTGCCGCCCGAAATTCCGTTTCCGAGCAGCCAGCGGCCGAAGCCGGCGAGGTTGGTTGTGATTGTCGGCGCTCCGAAGGCGATGCTTTCGAGCGGAGTATAGCCCCAAGGCTCGTAGTATGAAGGGAATACGGTCAAATCAATTCCGGTCAGGATTTCGTAATACGGCAAGTCTAAAATTCCGTCGGCGCCGTTCAGGTACGATGGAACGAACACGATTTTTGTTTTGTGTTCCGGCTGATTCAGGAAATTCAGATAGCGGAGGTAATTGCAAACCTTGTCGCGCTCGAAGCAGTTGAGCCGGTGCGTAACGAAGGGGTTGTGCAGCGGCGAACCGGCGGTTTTTTTCGTACTTTTCATCGCTTTTGCGAGGTCTTCGCGGGGGCCGTTTATCCAGGCGGGAACCAAGATAAATGCAACTATCTGGCGCTCAGGATTTTCTAAACGGATTCGGTTGATAGATTCAACAAAAACGTCGATTCCCTTGTTTTCGTACTCGTAGCGGCCGCTGATAGCGACTAACAGCGAATCTTCGGAAATTGTTTCGGCGCAGAGCCGCGAAGCGGTTTTAATCAGGGCTTTGCGGGCTGCTTTCCGTTTTTTCTCAAATTCGGCTCCTTCGGGAACAAAGTTGAACTCAAATCCGTTGGGAGTAATCACATCCGGCTCTTTATCAAGCAGTTGCTTGCACTCTGCGGCTGTTATTTTGCTGACGGTGGTAAAGCAGTTTGCGTAATGGGCGGCCTGTTTTTCAACAGAATGTTTTGAAACCATATTCAGTTCGCGGGCCATCTGGTCGCCGTCGTAGCGGTCGAGAATATCGTAGAGAGGCTTGCGGTTTCCGCATATAGAGCGGCCTATCGAAGTGGCGTGAGTTGTGAAAACCGTAGCGATTCCGGGAGCCTTGTCGCGAAGGTACAGAACGGCCATTCCCAGCATCCACTCGTTCAGGTGGGCTACTACGTTTTTGCCTTCCAATTTCAGGAAACCGTAAAGACTTTCGATAACCTGCCCTGTTGCAACCGCAAACATACACGATTCGTCGTAATCGCCGTAAGCGCTCAACGAATCGACGCCGAATTTTTCCCACATCCGGGCATAAATTTCGTCTTTTTTCTCATACAGAGGCCGAAAATCGACCAAAACGGTAAGCGGTTCGCCCGGAACATTCCAGCGGCCGACCCTTACATTCAGATTATATTGTTCTTTTACCTTGCTTTTCCAGCCTTTCAAGAGCGTTTTCGATTCCTTGAAATCGGGATTTTCTGTTCCGTCCCAAATGTCAGGGCCGACGAAAATTACCCTGTCTTCATACTCTTCCTTTAAAGTTTTAGCCCTTGTGGACAATACGGTATAAATACCTCCAACTTTATTGCAGATTTCCCACGATGACTCGAAAATAAAGTCGGGAGTCAAATTCTTTTTTGCCATTAAATTAATATGCCTTGTAAAATATTATTAAAAAATTTCGCGCAAAGATAGTCATTTTTTGTTAAAATTAATGGAAAAAGTAAATATTCTGAAAAAATTAATTGTCAGCGTTTTTTGCTTTTTCCAACAATTCTGCAACGGTTTTGCCGATAAGCGGATGAATTGCCGATGGCGCGAGTTCGGCAAGCGGTTCCAGCACAAACAGCCGCTTGTGAAACCGCGGATGAGGCAGCGTCAGACGCTCGTTTTCAATTATCAAATCCTCGCATAGCAGCAGGTCGATGTCGATTACGCGGTCTTGATAGCCCGAACCGGATTTTTCCCCGCGTCCAAGCGCTTTTTCCGTTTCTAAAGCGGCTTTCAGGATTTCTTCCGGTTCGAGGTCGGTTTCTATCCTGATTACTCCGTTCAGAAACAGGTTTTCAGATGAAAAACCTTCCGGTTTTGTCTCGTAGAACGATGATATTCCGCTGATTACGCCCACATTTTTGCAGAGCAGCCCGATTGCCTTCAACAAAAAGGCTTCGCGGTTGCCGAGGTTGGCGCCCAATGCTAAATAAGCGGTCATAAAATCAGCATTGCATCGCCGTAAGCGCCGAAGCGGTAGCCTTCTTTTACGGCTGTCGCATACGCTTGCATCGTCAGTTCGTAACCGGCGAAAGCGGCCGTCTGAATCAGCATCGTCGAAAGCGGCAAATGAAAATTCGTAATGTGGCTCGACGCGACAGTGAAATCGTAAGGCGGGAAGATGAACTTGTTGGTCCAGCCCGAATATTCCTTTATATGTCCGCGGGTAGTTACCGCCGTTTCCAAAGCCCGCATTACCGAGGCGCCTATCGCGCAGATGCGGCGGCCTTCGTCCTGTGCGGCATTTATCTGGTTTACAGAATCTTCCGTAATAATCATTTCTTCGGAATCCATTTTGTGTTTGGTCAAATCCTCAACGTCGATGTCGCGGAAATTGCCAAGCCCCGAATGAACGGTAATGTATCCGAACTCTATCCCCTTGATTTCCATACGTTTCATAAGTTCGCGGCTGAAATGCAGGCCGGCTGCGGGAGCCATTACAGCGCCTTCGTTGCGAGCGAAAATTGTCTGGTAGCGTTCGACGTCTTCCACTGTCGCAGGCCGCTGGATATACGAGGGAATGGGCATTGAGCCGAGCGAATAGAGCGATTTTTTAAATTCTTCGTGAGCGCCGTCGTACAGGAAGCGCAGCGTGCGGCCGCGCGAGGTGGTGTTGTCGATGACTTCGGCCACCATAGAATCGTCTTCGCCGAAATAGAGTTTATTGCCGATTCTGATTTTCCGGGCGGGGTCAACCAGCACGTCCCAGAGGCGGAGGTCGGGATTCAGTTCGCGCAGCAGGAAAACTTCAATCTGTGCGCCGGTTTTTTCCTTATTTCCCACTAAATGAGCGGGAAAGACCTGTGTATCGTTAAAAATGAACAAATCCCTGTCGTCGAAATACGACAGAACGTCCTTGAAAATTTTATGTTCCACTTTTCCCGTTTTGCGGTTGACAACCATCAAGCGCGATTCATCACGGTTTTTCGCCGGCGTCAGCGCGATGGATTCCGGCGGAAGGTTAAATTTAAATTTTGAAAGTTTCATTTTTATCTTAATTTTTTAATTTTTATCCTAAACAACAATCTTTTTCAAACAATTTTTCGGGCTGAAAATCAGCAACTTTCAGACATTTATCCAGGGTTGCCTCGCCAACTCTTGTGCGTTCGAGTTTTATGAGGTGCGCCCCTGAATTTAGCGCCTGTCCGATGTCGCGTGCCAAAGCCCTGATATAAGTGCCTTTGCTGCAAACTATCCGCAGTTTTATTTCATCGCCGGTGAAGTCAAGCAGTTCTATCTCGTCTATAACTAACGGTTTAGGCTTGATTTCCACGTCTTCGCCTTTTCTTGCCCGCAGATAGGCTCTTTCGCCTTCCACTTTGCAGGCCGAATAGGCGGGCGGAATCTGCATTATTTCGCCCTTAAACTGTTGCAGCACAGATTCTACGGCCTCGCGGTCGATGTGTTCTACCGGATAAGTCGCGTCAATCTCGGTTTCGAGGTCGAAAGACGGGGTTGTGGCGCCGAGTTTCAGCGTTGCAACATACTCTTTTGTAAGGTATTGCAACTCGTCAATCCGTTTTGTCGCCTTGCCCGTACAGACAATCATCACGCCCGTAGCCAGGGGGTCGAGCGTTCCGGCGTGTCCGACCTTTATTTTCTTAACCTTCAAATAGCGCGAAATACCGTATCTGACCTTGTTTACCAAATCGAACGAAGTCCAGTTGAGCGGCTTGTCGAAATATAATATTTCCCCTTCCTGAAAATCCATTATGCAACTTCCAAATGAAATCCCAAATAAAGCAGCAATAAAATGACCGACCCGGCAATAATCCTGTACCATCCAAAGGCTTTAAATCCGTATTTTGTCAGGAATCCGATGAAAAACCGGATTGCCGCCATTGCTACGATAAAAGCCACTACATTGCCGATAATCAATATGTTGATGTTATCAACCAGCAACTGCCGCGAACCTTCGTTCATCAGCAGTTTCATCAGTTTGTAGCCCGAAGCGGCCGCCATTGTAGGCACCGCGAGGAAAAACGAAAATTCGGCCGCTGTTTTACGGCTGAATTTCTGCGCCATTCCGCCGACTATTGTCGCCATCGAGCGCGAAACGCCCGGAATCATCGCAACGCATTGAGCCAGACCTATTTTGAATGCCCGTCCGGCGCTCATTTCCGGCTCTTTCTCTTCGGGATACGAGAACCATTTATCAACAAAAAGCATAAAAATACCGCCTATAATCAGCATCGCGGCCACAACCGGCACGCTTTCGAGCAGCGAATCGATATAATCGCTTGCCAATAAGCCTATTACGGCAGCCGGAAGAAAGGCAATCAGCAGTTTCAGGTAAAAATCCCAAGTCTGGAAAAAGCGTTTCCAGTACAAAACCAAAACCGACAAAATCGCGCCGAACTGAATAATTACGGTAAATGCCTTGACAAACTCGTCGCTCTTAATATCCATAATCCCCTGTGCGATAATCATGTGGCCGGTTGACGAGACCGGCAAAAACTCAGTCAAACCCTCGACAATGGCAACGATAACAGCCTCTAACCAACTCATACTCACTTTGTTGCCTGTGTATCGTTATCTTTCGGTTTGAGCAGAATCGCGGGGATTACCAGCAAAAAGCCGAGCATTGTTACTATCGGCGCAATCACAATCCGCCGGGTATCGAAAATCCGCGGGTCGAAGCCCGTTTCTTCGGTAGTTTTAGCGCCCGACATCAGCCAGAAGCCGAGAATTATGATTGCCGCCGAAACAGCGAGCAAAATGAAATTCCCCTTTCCAAATACAAAATCTTTTTTATTCATATTTAATATATTACATATAATACAAATCATCGACATTGGCACGCAGATAACGGTTCACTGCAAAACGGGTTGCAATCATCGAAATCAGGATTCCCAATATCAGAACGCCGCCGCCGACAATGCAAAGCGTGCGCGGGTACAGCATTTCCCAAATATTTTTGGTATCGTAAAACTCGTACCAGAGCAGCCAGAACAGCAATCCGTCGGCTAACAGAGCCGCAATTATGCCCGACGCTATCTGTGCATTGATGAACGGCCGCCGGATAAATCCCGGAGTTGCGCCGACCAAACGCATTGTGTGAATCAGGAAGCGTTTGGAATATATCATCAGCCGTATGGTGTTGTTTATCAGCGCAATAGAAATCAGGAGCAGTAGGATGGACAGTCCGAGCAGGAAAAAACCGGTCATTTTCAGGTTTTCATTCATTACGTCTATCAATTCTTTGCGGTATTCGATACTTTTTATATTTGTAGCCAGCCCGCGGATTTGTTTTTCCACGAGGACAAGGCTGTCGGTATTAGCGTAATCGGCTTTTACTCTTACAGTTATCATTGCCGGAAGCGGATTGTATCCCAAAAATTCTTCGGGGTTCTGGCCTATTTCTTCTTCCAACTGGCGGGCGGCCTGCTGTTTCGAGATATATTCCGTCTGTTTCACCGCTTTCTGGCTGTTGAGTTTGCGAATCAGGGCGGCGGTTTGCTCGTTGCTGCTCTCGTCGGAAAGCACAATATCGAACGAAACCTGCTCTTTTACGTAGGAAGTCAGGTTGTTGGCTACGAGGCCGAAGAGGATAATCAATCCCAAGAGGAACAGAACAAGCGTAATGCTTATAATAGCCGTAAGCCTTGAATTAAAGAAGGTTACGGATGATATTGTCCGTTTATTTTTCATTGCCCGTTATCTATATTTTCCACTTTGACACATTCCGATTCGTCAGAATTTCGCAAAAGTACTAAAAAAATACGAGTATTTTATGAAAATAACGTTTTTTTTTGAAAAAGATTGTTAATAAATAAAATTTTTATACATTTGCGGACTTTTTATGTTTAACTTTTTAAATATTTTATTTAGTATGAAAAAAATTATTTTATCATTGGTACTTTGCGGTTTTATCGGCGCAGGATTTGCGCAGGGAGTTAAATTCGGCGTTACGGCCGGGTTGAATACTTCGACGGTTGCTATTGACCCTAATGAAGTTGACTTCGGTTACAAACTCGGTTTTCAGGCTGGCCTTGTTCTGGATTTGGGAATTACTAACAGTTTTTCTATTATCCCGGAACTTAACTTTTCTCAAAAAGGCGCCAAATACTCCGAGTCGGAAGATGGCGTAGATTTTTCTTGGACAGCGGCGCTTAATTATTTGACGTTGCCGATTAATCTTGCGTACAAATTAGACTTGGGAATGGACCAGAAACTTATGTTTTTTGCCGGCCCCTACGTTGGTTATGGCCTTTCGACCAGCAACAAGGTAAAAGCAGCCGGAGTAACTGTGGACGTTGACGAATATTTGGGCGACGACTACAATTTCAAGTTCGGCAGCGATAATATCCTTAAAAGCCTTGATTATGGAGTTAATTTTGGCGTAGGCTATCAGTATTCAAAGATTTTCTTCAAATTGCAGTACAATCTTGGTTTGGCTAATTTTGCCAACACTGATATACTCGGCAATGACGCTTCCATTAAAAATTCCAACATCGCCGTAACCGCAGGTTATATGTTCTAAACTCCTGATTTTAAATATAATCAGGTTTATGGAAATTCAGCCTTACTGCTTTTTGCAGTTTGGCTGAATTTTTAAATAACCTCCCCAAAAAGCGTAGCGGCGGTAGCGTCGGTAATTTTCAATTTGACAAATTCGCCGATTCTGTGCTGTCCGCGGTCGAAAATCACTACCTTGTTTTGCGAGTTCCGCCCGAACAACTGTTCGCGTGAACGCTTGGAGAAACCTTCCACAAGGACTTCGGTCGTTTTGCCGAGGTCTTTTTTGTTGCTTGCAAGCGAAAGTTCGAGTTGCAGGGCGATAATTTCTTCCAGTCGGCGGACTTTTTCGTCTTCCGGAACATTGTCGGGCAGCGAGCGGGCGGCCACAGTCCCCGGCCGTTCGGAATATTTGAACATAAACGCCGAATCGAAGCCCACTTCCCGCATCAGCGAAAGCGTTTCGAGATGGTCTTCTTCCGTTTCGCCCGAAAATCCGCAAAACAGGTCGGTCGATACGGCCGCTTCGGGCAATATGCGCCGGATAGCCGCAATCCGTTCCAAATACCATTCGCGGGTATAGCGGCGGTTCATTGCTTTCAGGATTTTTGTGCTTCCCGACTGGGCAGGCAAATGGATGTGCCGGCAGATATTCGGGTAACGGGCGATGGTTTCGAGCGTCCGGTCGCTCATATCTTTGGGGTGCGAGGTTGTAAAGCGGATTCGCATTTCGGGCGCTTCGAGGGCGGCGAGTTCGAGCAGGCGCGGGAAATCAACTTTTTCGGTTCCGTCGTCGTAGAGGTAAGAATTTACGTTCTGGCCGAGCAGCGTAACTTCGCGGTATCCCTGTTGTTTCATATTGCGTATTTCGCTGAGTATGCTTTCGGTTTCGCGGCTGCGTTCGCGTCCGCGGGTGTATGGAACCACGCAATAGGTGCAGAAATTGTTACATCCCCGCATTATCGACACGAAGCCCGAAATATGCACTCCGGGCAGTTTCAGCGGCATAACGTCCTTGTAGGTTTCGGTGGTCGAGAGGCTGATGTTCATCGCTTTTTGGCCGTTTTCGACGGCGGCCGTCAGATTCGGCAAATCCATATAGGAATCGGGGCCGGCCACGAGGTCGGCGTGATGAGTTTCTATCAGTTCGCGCTGCACCCGCTCGGCCATACAGCCCAGAACGCCGATTATCAGGCTGCGCTTTTTCTTTTTCAGGGAGTTGAAAAATTGCAGGCGCGAGATGACTTTTTGCTCGGCATTGTCGCGCACCGAGCAGGTATTTACGAAAACGGCGTCGGCTTCCGACAGGTTTTCCGTAGTTTCGTAACCGGCCATCTGCATTACCGAAGCGACAACCTCGCTGTCGGCCACATTCATCTGGCAACCGTAGGTTTCTATGTAAAGTTTTCGACTTTTCTTATTTTCAATCACATTTTCAGTCTGTTTCATTCATTTTTTGCTTTAAAATTTTTAATAAAATGCACTTATTTTTAATTTTTTTTGAAAAAAAAGTGAAAATTTTTTGTAAAAATTTTGTTGTTTAAAAAATTATATATATATTTGCAATCGAAAAACGTAAAATTTTTTCATAGTTAAGGTTTTGGTTAAATGGGTTAATCGCGGCTGTGAAGCCGCGATTAACATTTTAAATCGATTCATTTTGCATATTTCAAAATATTTTTCGTACATTTGGGGCGACAAAATTAGTAAAATTTATGGAAAAACTGTTAGATAATATCTTTTTGCTCGTAATTATCATCTCATTTTTGGTTTCGGGCTTCAAAAAAGTGAAGGAATGGTTGGCCGACAGCGCAGGCGATTCCCCCGCCAATCAGCCCGCCGAAACGGACGGCGAGCCGGAATTTTTCCCCGGAATCCCGCGTCAGGCGATGAAACCGGCAGCGCAACCTGCCGCAAAACAGCCTGTAAAGCCTGTTGCACAGCCCAAACCGGCGCGAAAAGAAACGCAGTTTGCCGGTCATATACCCGTTCAGGAGCCTGTTTTGGAAGACGATATTCGGGCAGTCGCCGTAGAAGAATATTCGGGTTTTCCGATAGATTTTTCCGACGAAAACGAGTTGCGGAAGGCCGTAATTTATTCCGAAATTATGGGAAAAAAGGAATTTTAGGAAAAAAAATGCAAAAAGTTTTGATTATTGGATTGAAATTCGTACCTTTGCAGCCCGAATAAAACGTATAAATTAAAAAAATAAAATATAAACAGCAATGAAACAAGGAATTCATCCGGAAGCATATCGTCCGGTAGTATTTAAAGATATGTCGAACGACGATACGTTTATTACCCGTTCGACGATTAACGCGAAGGAAACAATCGACCTCGACGGGGTAACCTATCCGCTTGTAAAGATTGAAATTTCAAACACTTCGCACCCGTTCTATACCGGCAAGCAGAAACTTGTCGATACGGCAGGCCGCGTGGACAAGTTTATGAGCCGCTACGGCAGCCGCGCAAAGAAATAATTTTTGCGATTATTCGTCATAACGCCGGAAACAGCATTGTTTCCGGCGTTTTTGCTTTTCCGTCAGGCGGTGCGGTTCTCGATATTTACTGGAAAAAGGCTCGAAACCGTTTCGTTCGCGCTGGCTAACAGGCTGTTGTCGAGTTGGTCGAGGTAAATTTGCGTGGTACTTTCGCTCGAATGTCCCAGCGCTGTGGAAATTACCGTAAGCCTCAAACCGTGATTCCGCGCCACGCTTGCCCACGAATGCCGGGCTGCGTGAGTGGACAGGTTCCGCTCCAAGCCTGCGCCGCTGCAAACCGTTTTCAACATCCTGTTCTGCTTCGAGAGCGCATAGCGGTACTGTTTGTACTCGCTCTTTTCGTCGCCCTGCGTGATGAAGGGGAAAACGAAATCGGAGCCGGCCGTCCGCTCGGCGAATGAATCGATGATTTTCTGCATAGGCGCGGTTATAGCCACGATTATGTTTTTTCCGGTTTTGCGCCTTTGGTAGGAAATTGTTTTGTCCCCGACCGCGCTTTTTTTCAAGAAAACAGCGTCGGCAAACGACATTCCCTGCGCGTAAAAACAAAAGAGAAACAGGCGGACGGCGTCGTTCAGTCCGTCGTTTTCGAGTTGGCCGGCTTTGCGGCAAAGAGCGCGGATTTCCTGTTCGCTCAAAGCGCGTTTTTTGGTTGGCGCAATGCCGGTATATACCTGATTGAAAGGATTTTCCTGCTGTGCGGAAATGATTTTGTTCTTGACCGCCCGATTATAAACGACCCTTAAATTCCGCATATAAAACGAAATGGAGTTAAGTGTCAAACACCGCTGTTTCAGATAGTTTTCGTAATTTTTTATCCGATTTTCATAAATGTCGGCGAAAGTTGCTTCCCTGTCAAGATAAGTTGCAAATGACTGATACGCCGAGCGATACGCCTGTGCAGTGCGGAATCGTCCGACTTCGCAAAGTTGGGCATAAAGCCTTTCTACATAATTTGATAACTGTTCCATAAAAATATTTTCAAAATTAGAGTTAAAATTATGTTTAAACAAGATTTTTATCAAAAAAGGTTGAACATTTGAGTTAAAAAAAGTTAATTTTTTAAGGCTTTGGTATGAGTTTGTCCTGAAATAATTATTTTTTGCAACAGCGGGGCAAAAACCAGATGAAAATCTAATTTTTTATAAAAAAAATCCGATTTTTTTCCTCAAATATTGAATGATTGTCCGGGATGAAAATGTGGAAAATGAAAAAATGTCAGTTTTTTCGTCAGAAAAAAAGATTATCACTTATTAAGTGACAATCTTCTAAAAAAATCTATGACTTAATCTGTCAAACATCGTGCAAAGGTACGTGGTTTTTGCCAATATGTATTTATCATTTTTCATTTATTTATTAACAATTTGCAGCAATGCCAAATTATTTTTATCACTTTCTGCAACAGAGGTTTTAAATGTACATTTTTCTATTGATTTTATATTTGCTGCATTTTTCCCAATTCTTGGGCTAAAACCGGAAAGGTTAAATCTATATTCTTTATTATTAACGAGTTAGCAAAACCATATTAAAAAAGATTGTCACTTAATAAGTGACAATCAAATTTTATGCTCAAACATGAAAAAAATGGAAAGATACTATACGCATTATCTTCGCAGGAAGCGCGTTTCAAATGATTTGTCTTTTCTTTCCACTTCTTTTAGCGTAATGCTAAATTGTAGTCAGTTTATTAGTTAGTCTAAACTAAACCAAAACCTTAACTTTTTTCTATTTGCAGAAAAAGAGTATCAGCAACTGCGCCGACAGCACCCGAAGGAACATCGTCAGCGGATAGACGGTTGCGTAACTGACTGCCGGAACGTCGTTTCCGGAATTAGCATTTGAATAGGCCAGAGCGGGCGGGTCGGTAGTGCTTCCCGCGAGCAGTCCCATAAGCGTAAAATAATTGAGTTTGAAGAAGATACGCCCGATTACTCCCGTTATTACCAGTGGCACGACGGTTATTATCACTCCGTAACCAATCCAGTTGAGGCCGCCTCCATCGACTATTGTTGCAACGAATTTTTCGCCCGCTTCCAGACCCACGCAGGCGAGGAAAAGGCAGATTCCGATTTCGCGCAGCATAAGGTTGGCGCTCATTGTGGTGTAGGTTACAAGGTGGTATTTCGGACCGAAAATGCTGATTAGGATTGCCACAATCAGCGGGCCGCCTGCAAGTCCGAGTTTGACCGGCTGCGGGATTCCGGGAAAAGTAATCGGGATGCTTCCCAGCACGATTCCCAGAAAGATGCCGATGAAGATTGGCACGAGATTGGGTTCGTTGAGGCGTTTCATCTGATTTCCAAGCACTTGCTCGACGTTTTTCAGGGCGTTTTCGTTGCCAACGACTGTAACGCGGTCGCCTATTTGTAGCGGCAGGTTGGGGTCGGCTATCAGGTCCACGCCGGAGCGGTTTACACGGGTAATATTTACGCCAAAGTTGCTTCGCAGGCCGAGTTGCCGGATAGGCCGCCCGTTGATTGCGGACTTGGTAATAAGGATTCGGCGCGAAACGAGGTGTGAATCGAGGATATCCCATTCTTTTTGCCCCATATCGATTTCTTTGCCCAGAAAGGCGATTACGGCCTCGCGGTTGCGGGGAGTGGCGGCCACGAAAATTTTGTCTTTCTCGTTGAGGATGGTGTTCGAGGACGGCACTTCTATTTTGCTGTCGCCGTGGAGCGCCCTTGAAATCACAAATGGGCGGTCGATAAGGCGGTGGATTTCGCCGATATTTTTACCGAAAATGGCCGGATTGCTCACTTCGACGGAAGTAAGTTGGATTCGGTCTTCGTTGTTTGAAGTCTGGTTTTTCAGTTCTTCCATTTCGCGGTCGGGACTGATTCGGAAAACGTATTTCAGCAGGATAATGGTCATTATAATTCCCACTACTGCAAGCGGATAGGCCACAGCGTAGCCCATTGCAATCGTCGGGTCGCCTTCGCCTTTCATATCCGAAAAAGCCTGTTGCGCGGCTCCCAGGCCGGGCGTGTTGGTAACTGCTCCCGACATCACTCCGACCATGGTTTGGATAGGGACGTTGGTTATAAAATGGATGACAAGCGTAGTTATCACGCCGAGCGCAACGATGGTCAATGCCAGCATATTGAGCGTGATTCCGCCTTTTTTGAAGGATGAAAAGAAGCCGGGGCCGACCTGCAAGCCTACGGAATAGACGAATAGAATCAGTCCAAATTCCTTCATAAAGTGCATAATTTCGTGATTTATTCGGAAGCCGAAGTGCGAAACCACGATTCCGGCAAACAGCACAAAGGTAATGCCGAGTGAAACTCCGAAGATTTTGATTTTTCCGAGGCCTATTCCGGCCACGATTACAAAAGCGAACAGCAGCACTGTGTGGGCGACGCCCGTGCCGTTCAATAGTTCTGAAATCCAGTTCATTTGAAAGTTTTGTAAAATTTTTTATAATAAACGCGTTACATTGCTGATAAACAGTTTCATAGAAATTGCCAACAGGATAATCCCGAAAAATTTGCGCAAAACGTAAATTCCTCCGGCTCCGATAATTTTTTCGGCTAAATAGACGTATTTCAGCGCTAAATAGGCGAATACCATATTCAGCATCAGCGCGGCAATGATTTCCGGCGAAGCATACTCGGCTTTCAGCGAAAGCAGGGTTGTGAACGCGCCCGGCCCCGCCAGCAGCGGAAAAACGACCGGAACGAGCGTAGCCGAGCCGCCCGGACTGTCCATTTTAAATATTTCCCACCCGAAAGTCATTTCGCAGGCGATGACGAAAATTACAAGCGCACCGGCTACTGCAAACGACTCTACATCAACGTTAAACAAGCGTAAAATGACTTCGCCGACGAAGAAAAACGCCAGCATAACCAAAAACGAATACAACGAAGCCTTGGCGGGGCTGAACTTGCGGTTTTTAGTCTGCAAATCTGCAAAAATCGGCAACGAACCCGTTACGTCGATAATTGCAAAAAGTACGATAAATGCGCTGATGAAGTCTTTTATGCTGAAATTTCCCATATATATAATTTAGTTTTCTTTGTTTGCCTGGCACAGTTCGTCGTTCAGCGCGATTATTGCGTCGCGGTAACGCTCGCGGGCGATTACGAACTGCATATTTACCTGTTTGAGCGACTGGCCGAAACATTCGATGTTTATGTTCTTGTCGCACAATGCTTTGGCGCAACGGTAGAGGAATCCGGGCCACGCGATATTGGTTCCCATTGCGCAGACTATCGCTACTTGTTTGACGGTCAGTTGATAGACTTTGTCTTTCATTTCCCGCAGCATTTCGCGGACAGCGGCCTTATCCCAGACAACCATTGTGATGCTGTTGGCGTTTGTCGATTTCAGGATGTAACTGACGTTGTGCGCCTTCATTATTTCCATCAGCCGCAGGTCGTAGCCCACTTCGCCGACCATTAGCGGGTCGTGGATTTCGAAGGCGATAACCTTGTCCGTTCCCGACACAATTTCGATTTTCGGAACGGGCGAAACGTAGTCGTTTGAGATGAGCGTTCCGGGATGTTCCGGCTCGAAAGTGTTTTTTATTCTTATCTTAACTCCCGCAAGTTCAAGCGGTTTGGCGGCTTTCGGATGAATTGCTTCCATTCCTATGTCGGCCAACTGGTCGGCTATAATAAAATTGGTGCGGCCGACGGGAACCGATTTTTCCACGCCTACTATTTTCGGGTCTGCGCTCGAAAGGTGGTATTCCTTGTGGATGATTGCTTCGTCGGCTTTCACTTCCACCGCTATTTTGCTGAAAGTAACTTCGGAATATCCGCGGTCGAAAGCCCTCATAATGCCTTCCGTTCCTTTGGTGTAACCGGTTGCAACACAGAGTGTTTTTGAAAAATCTATTTCCGAAAACGCCTTGTGGATACGCTGGTCGATGGTCAGCATTTCGTTGTCGTTGAATCCGCAAAGGTCGATGAAAGTTGCGTTTATTCCGCTGTTATTCAGTATATTGACGGAATTCCACGCCGAGTGCGCTTCGCCTATCGAGGCGAGTATTTCCCTTGCCGCCAAGTAGATATTGCTTGGCTCGACGTATCCCGAAGCCAGCACTTTGTGCATCGACGAGAGGTAGGTTTTAGCCTGCGCAATGCGGTGGGTGATGAAGTCGTTCGCTTCTTGCAGGTCGAGGCCGAGCGGCACAAAAACGCGGTTTATTTCGAGGAGGCGGGCGCAAAGTTTGTCGAGAGCGCTTTCGTACTCCTCGTTATTCTGGAAATGGGCATACACGCCCGGTTCGCCGGTTTTTTTGTGTTCGAGCAGCCAGTTTGTAACATTGTCGTAGGCCGAAACCACGAAAATACGGTTGTAATATTCATCGGGTTTGCGTTTGCCGCGGATGATATTGTTCAAGCAATCGCCGAAGCGGCTCATCGAGGTTCCGCCTATTTTTTCAACTGTCAGCATTTAAATTATTGATTAAAAAAGCCTTTTGTTACTCAATTTCTATGTGCATTATTTTTTTCAGTTTTTCGGAAACGAAAAGGTTCATTTCGAGCCTCCGTTCTTCCGGCATCATAGTGTAATTGTTGATGAAAAAATATTCGCCTATCGGATTGTCGATATTTTCTTTTGTGAAGGCGATAATGCGGTCGGTGTTGATTCTCAACAGGTCGCGGCGGGTGATGGTGGTGTCTTCCGCAAGTTTGCCGTCGCGGTCGAGGCGGGCGAAAAGTTCTGAAATAGAATCCGATTCGTTGTTGTAAACCTGCCAGCGTTCGTTCAGCGGGGTGCCGCCGATAACCGATTTATTGCTGTCAATTGCGAGGCTGACTTTTCCTTCTTCGGCAACCAGAATCTGGCGGAAACGGTTGTCCGATTTGGGGATGGAAACAAAGACAAGCGCAGGGCCTTCGTAAGGGAGTTTCACTGTAAAATGGTCTTTTTTGATTCGAAGGGTGTCGGTGTAGATGTAATCCGATGTCTGACCCTCGCTGATTCTGATTTCCGAGACAATCATATTCTTGTCTATCAGAGATTTGTCGTTCAGCGTAATATCCAAATCGAATTTAGGCTTCATCGAACAGGAGGCCAGAATGACGAGCGTTGCCGCTAAAAAAAATTTGCTTTTCATATTGAATACTTGTTTTTCAGTTTAAAATCCGCTGCAAATTTACATCAAATTTCTGAAATTCGAGCAGACTAACGAAAAAATGATGTAATTTTGCAGAATGGAAATTGAAAAGAAAGATATATTAAAGAAACTCGACGGCGCAATTTTCAGGGCTATATCCGAAGAATCCGACCGTTTGAATGTGGATACATACGTGGTTGGAGGTTACGTGCGCGATATTTTCCTGCGCCGTCCCTCGAAAGATATTGATTTTGTGTGCGTCGGCAGTGGAATTGCGCTTGCCGAGGCCGTTGCCGACCGGCTGAAAAGGCGGAAATCGCTTGCCGTATTCAAAAATTTCGGCACTGCGCAAATAAAATACCGAAATACCGAAATAGAATTTGTAGGCGCAAGAAAAGAATCATACGACCGCAATTCCCGCAAACCGATTGTGGAAGACGGAACATTGACCGACGATTTGAGCCGCCGCGACTTCACTATCAATGCCTTGGCAATAAAGGTAAACCGCGACGGTTTCGGCGAACTGATTGACCTTTTCGACGGCCTCGGCGATATGGACAGCCTGCTGCTGCGCACGCCGCTCGACCCCGACGTTACGTTCAGCGACGACCCGCTGCGGATGCTACGCGCAATACGGTTTGCTTCTCAACTCGGATTTTTCATCGAGGCCGAAACTTTCGAGGCGATAGAGCGTAACCGCGAACGCCTGAAAATCATTTCCGAAGAGCGGATTGTGGACGAACTGAACAAGATAATCCTCTCGCCCGCGCCGTCGGTCGGTTTTGAACTGCTGGAACAAACCGGACTTCTTCCGCTTATTTTGCCCGAACTTTCGGCGCTGAAAGGCGTTGAAACCCGCGAAGGCGTCGGCCACAAAGATAATTTCAGCCACTCGCTGAAAGTGCTTGACAATCTGGCGCGGACAAGCGACAACCTGTGGCTGCGCTGGGCTGCGCTCCTGCACGACATTGGAAAGCCGCGCAGCAAGCGCTTCGACCCCAAACTCGGCTGGACTTTCCACGGCCACGAAATGATGGGCGCAAAAATGCTGAAAGGGATTTTCAACCGCCTGAAACTGCCGAAAAACGAACATCTGAAATACGTGGAAAAACTCGTTTCGCTGCACATGCGACCTATCGCGCTGTCGGACGACGAAGTTACCGATTCGGCCATCCGCCGCCTGCTTTTCGATGCAGGCGACAACATCGACGACCTGATGTTGCTCTGCGAAGCCGATATTACCTCGAAAAATCCCGAAAAAGTGCGGCAGTTCCTCAAAAATTTCGCCATTGTCCGCGAAAAAATGAAAGAAATTGAGGAAAAAGACAGGGTTCGCAACTTCCAGCCGCCGGTTGACGGTCAGGAAATTATGGAAATGTTCGGCCTTGCGCCAAGCCCCATAGTCGGCGAACTGAAAACGGTGATAAAAGACGCAATTCTCGACGGACTGATACCAAACGAGTACGAAGCGGCGCATCAACTCCTTTTAGATATAGCAAAAGACAAGGGTTTGAGCGTAAAAAACGCTTAATTTTTACTTTTTTTATATAAAAATTTGGAAATCAAATAAAAAAATGTCATCTTTGCAAAAGGAAATTAATTAACATTTTTAGCGCCGAATTACGTACTAATTTTATATAAATTTATTATGGCAACAACAAAAAAAGTAACTCACGTGGAAGGCGGTTCGGCCTCCACTCCCTCGCAACAACCGCGATGGACGCCCACTGCCGAGGCAAAAAGCGCGGCCGGCAAAAATCGCATGTACGCTGTAATCCTTTGGGTATTGGCAGTAGTAGCCGAAATTGCAGCGATGGTCATTCTGTCGAAAAAAGACCCGGAAGTGGCTCTCACAACGGGGCAAAACGTGTTAATCATCTCAATCCTCTTTGTCGATTTGATACTGCTCGTAGCAGGTTCAAGTTTCTGGAAAAATGCTAACCGCCTCGACCCGCCCTCGAAAGCGAGCGCTATGTTCGCCGTTCAAAGCCAGGCAGGCGTTATTATGGCGGCTGTATGCTTCGTTCCTGTTCTGATTCAGGCTATTATCAAAAAGGCATGGTTCGTTGTGGCGGCTGCTGCAATATTCGGAGTAGGCGGAGGCGCGGCAAGCGCAGATTACAAGCCCGCTTCGCAGGAAGAATACGCCCAACAATCGTCCTACGTTACCGAACTGATGGGTTCAAATCACGTTTACTGGACTAAATCGGGGACAAAATATCATCTTTACGACGATTGCCAGTATCTGAAAAGCGACCGCACAACCGAGATTTTTGAGGGCGGAACAGTGGCCGACGCTTACGCCAACAACTCGAAAATCAAGCCCGAAATGAACTCGCTTTGCAGCGCCTGCGAAAAACGCGCAGCAAAAGAAAAAGGCTGGACCGACCAGCAATTGCAGGAAGCAAAAGACAAGGCGATAGAAGCCGCCAAAAACGGCGCGGCAGTTTTGGAAGGCGCACTGCCTGCCGAAGAACCGCAGCCGGAACCGGCTCCGCAAGAATAGTGAAACATCTCATGAAAATATATAGTTTTATTAGTATTTATTATTATTAGTAAATAGCACAAAAAAAGTAGTGAAGGACTGTCTGGGAAGACAGTCCTTTGCGTTTTTTGACGGCCTTATTTAGATTTTGTCTAAATTACAGTAAAGTTCAAAATTATTTTTCATTGATTATCAATAACTTATGATTTTTTGGCCTCATTTTCCCGAAAAAACTGCCAATTTTCGTGAACTTTTTTCATTTTCAGGTGTTATATAGATAGAGCACCTAAAATTAGAGTTATAATGTTAAACAAATTTTACAGTTTTATCACAAAACGAAAACCGGAAGCCGGCTCTGCGCACAATTTGTCAGGCTGGTCCGTATGTATGTATGTATGTATAGTACTCCTATTCGCTGACAGCGCACGCGCCCAGGTAACAATCGGGGCGCTGGATGAGCCAATGAAGGGCGCAACGCTTGACCTCAATCCAAAATCCGCCGCCAATCTTGGCGGACTTCTGTTTCCAAATGTTTTTATTACCAGCGCCGACAGCCTGCCTGCCTCGCTGCCCGGTTCATTCACTCCTGCCGAACAGGACTATTTCTTGGACTTGCAGGGAATGGTCGTCTATAACACCAATTCCGCCCTCGCGGGCGGCGTCGGACTTTTTGTCTGGGACGGCGGAAAATGGGAAAAAACCGGCGCCGACGCAAGTTTTGCAACTTCCTGCCCTGCGGATGCAATATCCCCCGCAGGCGGCTCTGTAACCTGCTCGATAAGCGACCCTGCCTGCACTTCGGGCGGTGAATATTCGTTTTCGTTCATCGCCGGCGCGGAATATGCCCAATTGGAAATCCTCGACGCGAACGCAGGACAGTTTACGCTGACTATCGACGCCAACGACCGCGCATCTTCGCGTTCCGTAATTTTACTCGTTACTTCGCCATGTGGAAAAAGCCAGACTTTCGTTTATACCCAGGATGGCGATACTTCGGGTTGTAACCCTTCGACAACCGCACCGAAAATAAAAGGCGAAAACACGACGGATTTGTGCTCCGGCGGAGCGGCATATCTTTATTTGGACGGCCGACCAACAGGAACCTATATCTGGACGCGCAACGGCATTCAAGTCGCGACGGGTACGGATTATGTCGCCACGCAATCAGGACGGTATATTGTTTATGCCGATAAAATCGGCTGTACAACGGTGAAACCCGATACCTTGGTGATAACAGTCGGTTCGACGGCTGCGCCCGCAGCAGTTACGATTTCCGCAACAAACAACGGAATGGTCTGCGGCGCAACGGAAACGGCGGCAATAACCGCAACTGCGCCTGCAACCGGAACCTTGGAATGGTTTAAAGAAGGAATACGACAAACCGGACTTTCGGGGCAAACCACAATCAATGCCGATTTGGGCAAATGGTTTGCGGCAGTAACGGACGGCGGATGCTCGTCGCAGAAATCCAACGAAATTACGGTGTCAGTTTCGCCGAGTGCGGGAATTGCGTTACCGGATTATACCATTTCGGGACCAAATAAAGTAGATGCAGGCGACACAAAAATCTATTTTGCAACAACGGCAAATTCGCAAGAAGGAGTAAATTATCTTTGGACGGTAACTCCCGGAACAACAGGCGCAACAGTTCTCGGCAGCACGACAAGCAACATTGTGCAGGTGCATTTCCCCTTGTCGGGAGTGGCGGCGATAAACCTTAATGTGTCAAACGATTGCGAAACGGCAACAGTTACGAACAACGATATGGATGTTGTTGTTGGATGCACGCCGGCCAGCATCTATTCTTATTCGCCTGATTCAAAAACGATAAACGCACTTGAAGGTATTAGCACGAAACTGTCGATAACAGCAACAGG
>JAISUN010000079.1 GCA_031272085.1 Dysgonamonadaceae bacterium
CCGATACGGTATTCGTATTCGACGCCGAATTGCAGGTTGTAAACCGGACACAGCAGGGGCGAAGCGATATTGCCCTCATACCAGCGCGAGGAACCTTTTTTGCGGTATTCAACCACATAGGCAGATATAATAATCCTATTTGCTTTTGCTTGTGGCAAAAACAGCCGGAAAAAATATAATATGGTCAATATTGCGTTTGTCATTTATACGTAATAATCCTGTTCATAAATATTAACTTATTAAAAAGTACGTTGAGTTTGATTTATCAATTCATATTTACCTTTGTTCGCCTCCATCCAATCAACAACATATTGAATATGCGTTTGATTGATTGGTATTTGTTTTGTATTATTTGAATCGCCACACTCACCGGGAACAATTATATCATATTTCCATGCAATTTGTTCTCCCGGAGAAATTTGCTTTTCTCATATTTTGATTTCAATTTTGCTATTTTTTCTTCTCTTTTTTAACAGTATGTTTGATTTTCATCATGGCAAGGTTGATTTCAACGGTTGTTTCCGAGCCGGTTACTTCGAGGTTGTTGTCCATAAGGTCGGCAAAGAGTTCGCCGCTTTTCTGCATAAGCGATTTTTGCGTTGCTTTGTCCTGAGTTTCGGCTATTTCGGCAACGGTGCGTGTCAGTTCGCGAAGTTTGGCGAATGTTTCGATGATTTCGAGGGTAGTAGCAGTGGCGACATCGCTTTTCAGGATTGTCGCCAGCATATATAAGCCTTTCTCGGTAAAGGCTTTGGGCGCTGTTCTTGACATTGGAGATATATTTGCGGTCGAAAATTTCGACCGCAAATTTGTAAGTTCCTCACTGTCAAGTTCAAAAATATACCCTTTCCCCTGCGGGAATTTGTCAGGGTTGTTCTTGACAGCCTCATTGACACGTTTAGTTTCAACGCCATACAGCGCGGCTACGTCGCTGTCAATGATTACGTTTTGGTTGCGAAGACGAATGATGTGGTCTTCTACCTTACTCAATTTTAGTATTTTGCTCATATCTCACAGTTTTTTTAATATGCCGCAAAGATAATCAAAATTCTTTACCTCCTGAAAAAACAGGTTTTTATCCCTTCAAATTGCTGTTTTACAATAAAAAATCGAAAAATTTTCCGTAAAACAAAAAAAACCACTACCTTTGCGGCGAGATGCTTATTAGTGTTTTTTTTTAACAAATTTATTTTAAAACTAAAATGTCCGGCAAGGAACGGACGTAAAAACTGAAAAAATGAACGTAAAAAATCTGCTTCCGGCTTTGGCAAGCCTGCTTGTGATGACTGCTTTTTCGTCGTGCGACAAAAACAACGACTGGCCTTACAGCGATGTTAATCTGACTGCCGAAGATATTATCGGAAAATGGGACGTCGAAAATGTAAACAGCAAATACGCTTCTTTTGAATTTACAAAAGACGGCGATTATATCGTTGTTGAAAACAGTTCGGGAGAAAATGGAACTTATCTGTCGTACCGTCTTGGAACATACACAATTAACGCCAATAAAATCGTCCTGTCGGCCTACGGAACGGTAGAGGCAGTCAAAGTTCCCGAAAATGGGATATTTAATTTCTTGTTCGCCGGCTCCGACTTAACGGCATTAAAAGTCTCAAACGTTTCTTCATCTGCGAAGACCGACCTGATTTGCCGCTCGTGGGCGCTGGATACTTTATCCGTCGATTCGCTGCAAATCTCTGAAGAGGACAGGAATGAATATTACCTGGAATACGGCGAAAACTGGCTGCAAGCGCTCGAACAGCAGTTATATGAAGACAACAAGGGGATTTCTTTTCTGTTCACAAAAGCGGGTACCTGCATTTTAACTAATAAAGATGCGCAAAACCTGCCGACAATGAAATTTACAGAATGGAAATGGACGCAAAATTCCGGCGAAACGGCTATAAGCCTTTGGGATGACGAAAACGACGCTTGGGCGGAAAATTATGCGCAAGTCCTGTCGGTCAGCGACAAAACGCTGGAATTGCAGAAAGGCAAAGTTATTTACTATTATACTGCAAAATAAACATCACAATCCGGCAATACAGTCGAACAGTTTTTGCAGAAAGGCTTTGCCCGTCGCGAGCAGGCTGTCTGTCTGCGCTCCCGAACGGCTGACAAGCGTTTGGCTGTTGCAATCGTAAACAACAGTATCAGTGCGGGTTATTGCGCCAAAACCATCCGGAAAATCGTAGAAGCCGAACTCCTTAAATCCGCCGTTCAAAATATCGCGGCTGAACGGAAGCGGTGAAGTATCGATGCCGAGTTGTGCGAGTAACGTAGCCGCAAAGTCGCTCTGCATACATATTTTGTCGATATTTCCCGTTTGTTTCAATGCGCCGCCGAGCCAAAGCATATAAGCGCGGTGCCGTTCAGGCGAATTGTAGGCCATTGTTGAGGGAAACAGGGCTGCGTGGTCGGGCAAAACGACGAGCAGCAGATTGTCCCATTCCGGCAGCAGGCGCAGTTCCGAAACGAATCGGCCAAGGCAACTGTCGGTATATGCAACGGAATTGAGGTAAGGCTCGCCGAACTTGTGGTAAGGCACCTCGAAAGGCTCGTGGCTGCTCAAAGTCAGGAAAATTTTCAGGTAAGGTTCGCGTTTTTCTTCCTTTATCTGTTCCAGCAGGCGCGGGAACGTGATATGGTCGGGAGCGCCCCATTTATTCAGCAAATCGCGCACCGGAAAATCGGTATCGCGGGTAATATCGGTAATTTTCTGGCTCACAAGGAAAGATTTTATGTTGGCAAAATCCACGTCGCCTCCGTGAAGATACGAAGTGTGATAGCCCTTGTCGTGCAGGATTGAGGGCAGCGATTGCAGATTGCGTGTTTTGTTGGGAAATTTAATAATCGACATATTCGGCTGCGCCGGAAAGCCGGCTAAAATAGCCGCTAAACCGCGGTCGGTGCGGAAACTGTTTGCCGTCATATTGCGGAAGAAAAGGCCTTCTTCCGACAGCCGGCTCAAACAGGGCATTACGCCTTTTGCGCCTCCGTGCGCCTCCAAAACCGAGGCTCCGCAACTTTCCATAATGACAAAAACCAAATTCGGACGGGCAGTTTTCAAAACAGCGCTGTCGGCCGCTGCCGGAGCGTTTTTCAGGCTTTCAAAAGCCGCCGTTGCTTCCTCGTCGGGCATAAAACGGTACATTTTCCCAAAATCCTGCGTCGAATGTCCGATAGAAGCCAGCATATTGAAAAGCGGATTCACAGCCGCGTGGTTCAGGTACATTTTGTCGCTGAAATAAACCCGCCCGACATTCATTGTCGAAACAGTAATTCCTCCTCTGCAAACTATTGCTACACAGGCTATTAGAATAAGAATAAAACAAGGTTCAATAATTTTTTTGCCCGAAACCGGCAAGGCCGAAACTTTGCGGATAATCAGACGGTCTATCGTAAAATATTGAATATAAGTCCATAATGCTATTGCCGCAAGCAAAGCCGCAACTGTCCAGCCGGAAACGCTCGCCGCAGCCTCGGCAGGATGGTCGATATAATTGAAAACCGTAGCATCGATGCGGAATCCCCAAAACGAATACAGTTCGAGGTCGGGAATAAAAATCATAGCCGAAATCAGGGCGGCAATAAACGCGTAAATTTTCAGGACAACAGCAAAAATCCGGCCTTTGAAAAAAGTCGAAACAAGCATCAGCAGAGCGGGCAAGGCTGTTAAATAGCCTGCCGCAGCCATATCCATAACAAAACCGTGTTTTATGGCGCCGAGGCAGCCCGAAAATCCGGCTTCGGCCGACATTGGCCAGTGCCAAAGCAGAAAAACCGGCCTCATCAGTACCGAAAACAGCAAAAACAGCGCAAAAAAAACAAGTATGTAAAGCGTTCTCTTCATTTGTCAAACATTTTTTTATTAAAAAACGCTGCAAATTTACATTAAATTATTAACTTTGCGGAATAAAATTGTCCTGAAATGTTGAAATATAAACGAATCTTATTGAAATTAAGCGGCGAATCGCTTATGGGCGGGCAGGGTTACGGAATCGACGAGAAACGCCTGTCGCTTTATGCCGCACAGATAGCGGAAATCTCGGTTTTCGGAGTGGAAACGGCAATAGTCATCGGCGGCGGCAATATTTTCCGCGGACTTTCGGGCGCAGCCAAAGGATTCGACCGCGTGAAAGGCGACCAGATGGGTATGCTGGCAACCGTCATCAACAGCCTCGCTTTGAGTTCTGCGCTGGCAAACAACGGCGTTAAGGCGCAGGTGTTTACCGCTACCCGGATGGAGCCAATCGGGCGTTATTATCAAAAAGAAGCGGCCGTGGAAGCCCTCGAGCGCGGCGAAATAGCGATAATTGCAGGCGGCACCGGAAATCCGTTTTTCACGACCGATACCGCTTCAGCCTTGCGCGGAGTGGAACTCGAAGCCGAAGTGATGTTGAAAGGCACCCGCGTTGACGGCATATATACCGCCGACCCCGAAAAAGACCCGTCCGCAACAAAATTCGACGAGATAACATACGACGAAGTTTACCGCCGCGGCCTGAAAATAATGGACCTGACCGCAACCGCCCTCGCAAGCGATAACCGGCTTCCAATCATTGTTTTCGATATGGATACTCCGGGAAACCTGAAAAAAGTGCTGACCGGCGAAAAAATTGGAACGCTGGTTAGTTGCTGACGAAAAATGCGAGGTAGAATAAAAACAAGATTCTTCACATTTATTTGGCTGTCGCTTTGCGGAATTTCATCTTTTGCCCAAAGTTTGAGCAGCGATTATAAAATGTTGGATATTAACAGATTAGTAAAAGACATTGCTTGTGAAAATCCATACGCTTCGCCGGTCGAAAACTATGCTGCAAGGATGTATTCGTGGATAAACGGGGTATATCAACCAATTAATTCTGAAATGATTGATGCGGAAATTCGGCAAACAACGATGAAACCATATTCTCAAAAATCGGCAGTCATAATGTTAAATTCTGAAATTGTCAAAGAGGTAATTTACAGAGATTCAGTCGGTTTTGTTTTTAGAAGAAATGCAGATGACACGAGCGCTTATTTTGTCGGAATTTCTGTTTTTGAAAATGGGAAATGGTTAGGAAACGGCGAAGGTTTATGTTTCGCAAAAAATATGGACGAAACAACGCAATATATTGAAAACAATATGATTAAGCATTTGTTAAAATTAAGACAATATTATAGGCTGAAAACCTACTCAACCGATACGCTTGCTTTCGTTAACTATCTTAAAAATAATGGAAAAGAGCCGCTTGTTTATTTGAATGAAAAATTAAAAAACCACAAGGTGGTAATTTTCGGCGAAGTGCATTACAGAAAAATTTATTGGGATTTATTGAGGCAACTTATTAAAACTCCTGAATTTTCCGCTACAACCGGCACAATTTTTCTGGAACTCTCGAAAGATGCTCAACCTTACCTCGATACATTTTACCAAAATAAGACGAAAGACCCAAGCCCGATAATTAAAATTTTCCAACAGGAGGAACTGTCGGGATGGAATTACAGGGGAATGTATGATTTTCTTTTAGATTTATGGGACGTAAACCGGAATCTTAAAAATAAAATAAAGGTTGTTGCAACTGATTATCAAAGAGAATTTTATCAAAAAATAACATCAAAACAGCAGCACGACTCCATTTCGAGAATCAGGCTCGACAGGAACGAAATTATGGCAGAAACCATTGTAAATACGATAAACAATTCGCAGGACAAACGAAACAGTTTATTTATCGTTGGCTGCATGCACGCTTATAAATCATCGGCGCTGCAAATCGGCAGTCTGCTGATAAACGGATTATCGGCAGGGTATCTTTTGTCTGAAAAATTGGGCAATGACAATGTTTTTTCGATTTTCACGCATACGGCAAATGGCTTGAACAATGGCGCTATTTTGGGGAAAATCCGAAACGGGCTTTTTGACTACGCTTTTGCCGAAAATGGGAATAAGCCGGCAGCATTTGATTTGAAACACAGCCCTTTTGGCAAAGAAATGTTTGACTACGGCGATATACGGTTTGATATTAAAACAGGCACATTTGCAGATAATTTTGACGGCTATATTTTTCTGCAATCCTTGCAGGACGAAGTTCAAGATGCCCCGCTTTACGAACTTTATACCGACGAATTTGTAGAAGAAATAAAGCGTCGTTTCAAGATTGCCGGACTTGAAAAAGAGACGTGGTTTGGCGTTGGAAATGAGTGCCTTACAAAAGATGTGCTTGTTGATTATTTGAATAAAAATTGATTAAAAGGTAACCCTAACCGCCTGCCGAATATCTTTTGCCGGAACATTTACTACAATCCCGTTCAGCGACTTGTCGAAAACGGCTTTTGTGCGCTTGCCATTGACCGACACAGCAGTATTGGCGGCGACGGCAGGCAGTTCGATGCGGTAGGCGCGTTTCCGAACCTGTCCGTTGTATGAGCCTTCGGCAGGATAAACCGTAACCGTCGTTTTGCCGCCGTCGCTCTGATAACGCAGACGCGTCGTGGCGTATTTGCCTTGCTCGTAATCCATTGTCAATCCGTCGTCTTCGTAGAGCGTATAAGAATGGTCGGCATCGGCGGCAGGATAGCAGCGCACTGTCAGCGTCGTCAGAGGAGCGCTTGCCATACGTTGCGTATAAGGCTGCATCGGCAGGGGATAACCGCCTTTCACAAAGAACGGAAATTCGTCCAAGGGACTGGTTTCCATAACGACATTTTGTCCGCCGGCATAATGTTTTCCGGTAAAATAATGATACCACTCGTCGCCGTCGGGCAGCCAGATTGGTTCTTCTTTATTGAGCGAATCCGATTTTTGCGGCCGGATAACCGGCGCAGCCAGCATCAAATCGCCGAACAAAAACTGATATGGATGTTTGTAAGCCTCGTCCGAATCGGGATATTCGATATACATTCCGCGATTGAGCGGCAACATATCGGTATGGCACTGACGGACAGAGGAATAGATGTAGGGCATCAGTTTTGCGCGTTCGTGATAGACTTTGCGCATTGCCTGTTCTGCTTCATCGCCCCAGAGCCAGGGACGGCGGTCTAATTTTTCGTCGTAAACAGAATGGATGCGCAGGGAGGAGTTGAGCATTGCAAACTGCGTCCAGCGGACATACAACTCGGCGTCTTTTCCGCCATAGAAACCGCCTACGTCGTGCGCCCAAAAGAAACAGCCCGCATTGCCGCTGGTTGTGGTCAGGTCGATTTCAAACCGCAGGACGTCCCAATTTCCTGCTGCGTCGCCCGAAAACTGAATCGGATAGCGATGACTGCCCCAGCCTGCCCAGCGGCTGAATCCTGCTCCGCGCAGATTGCCCTGTTTTGAATATTCGTAAAACAGATGATTGAGCCATGCCAGATGTTTGGTATCCGTGCCTCTGACAATGGGATAAAGGTAATCCTGCTGCCAGTCGAGCCACCAGAACGCAACGCCCATCGAATCGCTTTCGCCGTGCGCATATTTCAAAAACGCATCCATATAACGCCGGTCGCCTGCGTCGAAAAGTGGAGTTTCCGCATTTTCGGGCAAAGATAAGGCTTTCATAAATTCAGGATAAGCGTCCTCGTGCGGGCGCAATCCGTCGTGAGGATGTTCGTTCAGCGCCACATAAATATTATCGTCTTTGAACTCCTGAATCAGCGCGGCGGGGTCGGGAATCAGTTTGCGGTTCCACGAATAGCCTGTCCAGCCGCGGTTTCCGGCGTGTCCCGTGCCGATTGTTGCATTTTGCGTATGCCAACCCATATCGAAAACCAAAATATCCAAGGGAAAATC
This sequence comes from Dysgonamonadaceae bacterium, assembly GCA_031272085.1. GTDB lineage: Bacteria > Bacteroidota > Bacteroidia > Bacteroidales > Azobacteroidaceae > Azobacteroides. The sequence continues at coordinate 7,754 of JAISUN010000079.1, forward strand.
GTGTTCCTTGTATCCTGCCGCAATTTGGCGGTAATCGTCGTCGGTATAATTCCACCAGCGGCAATACCACGCTCCGTGAATGTACTTGCGCGTCATCGGCGTTTTGCCCGACACCTGCGCCAAGGATTTCAGGGCGGCTTTGTAATCATTGCCATACACAAAGAGGTAAAAATCCTGAATATGGTTTTTGTCGCGGCGGCAGAGCCAACCGTCTTTCAGATAATCTTTGTTGGTATCATTAATCAGATACCAACCGTCGCGGCTGATTAAGCCTTCGTCGCGAGGAACGGCTCCGCTCACGTCGTCCAAAGTAGCGAGGGCGCCTTTCAGGTTGCGGCGTTGCGTACTGGCGATATACCAGCGGCGTTCTTTTTCTTCGCCTTTCATCTTGAAATAGACGGCAAGGTTGGTCTGTCCGAAAGGAAAACCGTCATTATAATACTCGACGCGCATGGCTGGCGTGCTTAATTCGTAGCGGTTGTTGCCTTTATCGACAAGCCTTGCGCCTTTGTAATCGATTTGCCGATTGTAAGCAAAAAGCGTGGGTTCGTCCAAAAACGCCCCTTCGCGCACCGCCTCCATCCGCACAACATTATCGGAATAAAACGTGAAACGGCTGTTGCCAATCACAAACGATTCGGCGCGGGATGTAAACGCGGGAAATAAAACGCAAAACAAAAGTAATATGATGAAGTTTTTCATATCTGTAAAAATTAAAAAATGCGGACGCAAAGTTATAAAAACTTTCAAAGCCCAAAAAGTTTAGCATAAATCCTGTCGGTCGCTCCAAGGTTTTTCACTACGTAATCGCCTGAATTTTGGCCATTTGCGGCAAGCAGGTTTTTGTAAGCCGAATAGTTGTTGAGAATTGCGGCAAGTTCGCCGGCAGTGGCGACGGCTGCTCCGCCTCCCGCCTCTATCAGCCCGTCGGCTTCGCGGGCTTTCTTGTGATTTGGGCCGAAAAGCACCGGAACGCCGTAAACCGCCGCTTCGAGAATATTGTGGATGCCGACGCCAAAACCGCCGCCAACGTAGGCTACATCGGCATAACGGTAAATCGACGACAGCAGTCCGAAATTGTCGATTATCAGGCAGTCAGCCTGTTGGGTTTGCCCCGATTCGGCTTCGGAATAGCGGATTGCCGGCCTCTTGATTTGCTCCAAAAGCCGCTCCACACGGCCTTTTCCCATTTCGTGAGGCGCAATAATGAACAGATATTCGGGATGAGCGTTGAAAAACGGAATCAGCAATTCCTCGTCTTTTTCCCATGTGCTGCCTGCTATCAGGACAAGGCGTTGCACATCGTCGTTCCGCTTCAAAAACCGCTCTACAACAGGGATTTCTTTCCGTTTCTCGAAAATCTCGTAAACGCGGTCGAAACGGGTGTCGCCCGAAACGCTGACATTGCGGATATTGTACTTTTCAAGCAGGATTCGCGAATTTTCGTCCTGAACAAACAGCCAGTCGAATTTTTCAAGCACCCGTCCGTAATGTCGTCCGTAAGGACGGAAAAAAATCTGGTTAGGACGGAAAATCGCCGAAATGATATACGTAGGTATCCGCCTGCGTTTCAGGGAATTAATATAATTTTTCCAAAACTCGTATTTTATGAAAATAGCGATTGCGGGATTGGCTGCGTCGAGAAATTTTTCAACCAGTTCCGGCTTGTCGAAAGGCAGGTAACAGACGATGTCGGCTCCTTCGTAATCTTTCCGCATCTCGTATCCCGACGGCGAAAAGAAAGTCAGCAGGATTCGATATTCCGGTTTTTCCTTTCTGATTTTTTCGATAAGCGGCCTTCCCTGCTCAAATTCGCCCGATGAAGCGGCGTGAAACCAGATGTATTTAGCGCCCGGAATGATTTTTTCGGATAGAATAGAGAGTGTGTTTCTTTGTCCAGAAATTATTTTTGCCGCTTTCTTTTTAAATGGAGCGGCCAACTTGACCGCGAAAGCGTATAGACGAATTATATTATTGTACATTTTTTTGCGTGTAACAATGAAAAAATCCAAAATTTTTGCAAAAGTACGCATTTTTTCCGGTTTTTTTACTACTTTTCGGCAAAATTCTGAAATATGGTTAAAAAAACATTTGAAATACCGGCCATAGCCTACTTTATTCTTGTGGCCACAGTTATAATCGCTTTCTTCCCGAGGGAAGGCAAGTTCAGATACTCCTTCGACGAAGGCAAACCCTGGCATTACGGCTTGCTGACGGCGCCTTTCGATTTTCCGGTTTATAAGACCTCTGCCGAAATTCAGGCGGCCAAAGATTCGTCCCTACGCAATTTCCAGCCTTACTATTCATTAGACAAATCGGTTGAAACAGAGCAAATAAGCCGCTTTGAGCAGTTGTACGACAATATCGACCACGAAATAATTCCTTCGGTTTATAAAAATTATGTAATCAGCGCTTTGCGAAAAATTTACGCCCGCGGAACGGTTTCCGAAGCCGAATTGCAGCGATTGGCTGGCGATAAATCGGCTGTAATCCGCATTTCCGGCTCTGCAAAGGTAGAAACCTTGCCCGAAAAAGACTTGTTTACCGCTAAAACCGCTTACGATTTTATGGTTTCAAATTGCCCTCCATACCTCGATTTCAGCCTTTTGAGCGACTATAATCTCGTGGATTTTCTGCACGAAAACCTGAAATACGATTCGCTGGCCACCGAAAAAGAACGGCAGGCGATTTTGGCCAAAATTGCGCCTTATGTAGGGACAGTTCAAGCGGATGAGAAGATAATCGACCGCGGCGAGTTGGTTAATTCGCAGACATACAATATTTTACGCTCCCTAAAAATGCAATACGACAAACAGGGCGGGGAAACCGGACGGCAAATTGCGCTGCTGACCGGCATTGCTTTTCTTGTCTGTTCGCTGTTGCTCTGCTTCTTCCTGTACCTTTATTTTTTGCGGAAAAAGATTTACAACCGGCGAAAAGACGTGCTTTTCCTGCTTATGCTTCTCGTCATATTTATCTTACTGACAGAGATTTGCGTAAACTACAAACTGTTCGACGTTTATATTATCCCGTTTGCGATAATTCCCATCGTTATCCGGACTTTCTTTGATTCGCGCACCGCAATTATGACACACAACATCACGACGCTCATTTGCGCTCTGATGCTGCCGCTGCCTTTCGAGTTTATCTTGATGCAGTTTATCGTTTGTTTAGTAGTGATTTACGTATTGAAAGACCTTACGCGCCGTTCGGAACTGATAACCTGCTCGTTCTACATATTAGCCTCATACATACTGGTTTATCTGGCTTTGCTCCTGCTTCAAGACGGAGGATTTGCCCGCTTTGAGTGGAACCGGCTTGTGATTTTCCTCGTAAATTATCTGTTTGTGATGTTTACCTATCCGTTTATTTATATCTTGGAAAAAATATTCGGATATATCTCAAACGTAACTCTGGTCGAACTTTCGGACATCAACAAGCCCATTTTGCAAAAACTTGCCGAGCGTTGTCCGGGAACTTTCCAGCACACGCTGCAAGTGTCGATGCTCGGAGCGGCGGCCGCCTCGAAAATCGGCGCAAACCCGCAACTGATACGCACCGGAGCGCTATATCACGACCTTGGTAAAATGAACAATCCAAGTTTCTTTGTTGAAAACAAAATCGCAGGCGAAGACCCGCACCAAGGGCTTTCGTTAGTGGAAAGCGCGAGAATCATAACCCGCCACGTGCCTGACGGCGTAGCGATTGCCGAAAAGGAAGGGATTCCGCAAGAGATAATCAAATTCATCAAAACGCACCACGGACGCGGCAAGGCAAAGTATTTCTACAACTCGTTCCGCAACCAGTTTCCCGACGCCGAAGTCGATGAAAAAGCCTTTTCATATGAAGGCGTGAATCCCGACACCAAGGAAACGGCGATTTTGATGATGGCCGATTCGGTCGAGGCCGCTTCGCACAGCCTGCCGGATTATTCCGAAACCAGCATCCGCACGCTGGTTGACAAGATAATCGACACCCAAATAGCCGACGGATTGATGAAAGATGCGCCGCTGACTTTCCAGAACATTACAGCCATAAAAACCGTATTTGTCGAAAAACTGATTTCGATGTATCATTCGCGGATTAGTTATCCGGAATTGAAAAAATGATGGAAATTTAGTACCTTTGCACCCAGAAAACGAAATTATGGCTCAAAATACATTGCTCGACAGGCTGGATGCGCTGGTTCTGCGGTTTGAAGAAATTTCCACTCAAATCACAGACCCGGACGTTATTGCCGATATGAAGCGGTACGTGAAACTCAATAAGGAATACCGCGAACTTGAAAAAATTGTCGAGGCTCAAAAAGAATATAAACAGACGCTTGCAGGCGTCGAGGAAGCAAAAATGATACTCGAAACCGAATCCGACGCCGAAATGCGCGAACTTGCCCGCGCGGAATTGGACGAGTGTACCCGCAATTTGCCCGAACTGGAAGAAAAAATCAAACTCCTGCTCATCCCCGCCGACCCGCAGGACGGCAAAAATGCAATAGTCGAGATACGCGGCGGCACCGGCGGCGACGAAGCGGCCATCTTTGCGGGCGACCTGTTCAAAATGTACGCCAAATATTGCGAACAGAAGGGCTGGAAAGTGGAAGTAACAAGCGCAAGCGAAGGAACAATAGGCGGTTATAAGGAAATAATCTTTACCGTTTCGGGCGAAAATGTTTACGGAACAATGAAATACGAATCGGGCGTACACCGCGTGCAGAGGGTGCCTGTAACCGAAACGCAGGGACGGGTGCATACCTCGGCGGCGACCGTCGCAGTGCTTCCCGAAGCCGAAGAAGTGGATGTAGAGATAAATCCGGCCGACCTCGAATATCAAACGGCGCGGTCGAGCGGAGCAGGCGGCCAGAACGTCAATAAAGTGGAAACGAAAGTGCAACTGACCCACAAACCGACGGGCATAATGGTTCAGTGCCAGGTTACACGCTCGCAGTTGGAAAACCGCGAAATGGCTCTGCAAATGCTGCGCAGCAAACTGTACGACATCGAATTGCAGAAATACAACGACGAAATCACGTCCCGCCGCCGGACAATGGTTTCGACAGGCGACCGCTCGGCGAAAATCCGCACCTACAACTATCCGCAGGGGCGCATTACCGACCACCGCATCAATTACACGGTTTACAACCTTCAAGCCTTTATGGGCGGCGATATTCAGGGCGTAATCGACCAGTTGACCGTTGCCGAAAACGCCGAGCGCTTAAAAGAAAGCGAGTTGTAAATTTTGTTTTTGTCAAAAGAAAAGGGTAACTTTGCAAAATAAATTTCTAAAAAGAATTTTTTATGGCAGACGGGAAAGAATTTATCAATAAACTGATACTCGGCGACAATCTCGTCGAGTTGCAGAAAATACCCGATGAAAGCGTAGATTTGATTTACGCCGACCCGCCGTTTTTCTCTAATCGCACTTATGAAATCATTTGGGGCGACGATGGAGAAAGACGCAGTTTTGACGACCGTTTTGCCGGAGATATTGACGTCTATCTTTCATGGTTGATAGTTCGAGTGCGCCAGATGCACCGTATTCTAAAAGATACAGGCAGCATTTTTCTGCATTGCGACTGGCATGCAAACGCTGAAATAAAAATTGATGTTTTGAACTCTATTTTTGGTAAGAATAATTTCAGAAATGAGATAATTTGGAGTTATAAAAGATATACGGCAAAAAGCAAAAAATTCCAATCGTTGCACGATACAATTTTCTGGTATTCAAAAGGGAAAGATTATACTTTTTATGATACGAGAGAAGATTATGGCGAAAAATCGGGTAAAATGGACAGCCATTACAAGCAGGATGAAGAGGGTAATTGGTACAGAATGCAAAAACGAAAAGGGGCTGAACCGTATAAAATATATTTGTCTGAGGGAAAAAGGCTCGGCGATGTGTGGGAATTGCCGATTATAAACGCATCAGCCAAAGAGCGCATCGGCTATCCTACTCAAAAACCTGAAGCCCTTTTACAAAGAATTATTGAAGCCACAACAAATGAAGGCGACGTAGTACTCGACCCATTCGTAGGCGGCGGAACGACTGTTGCAGTAGCCGACAGACTAAACCGCAAATGGATAGGAATCGACCAGTCTGTTATGGCGGTAAAAGTTACGGAATTGCGACTGAGAAAACGACAAAACGAACTTTTTGCAAAACCGTTTGAGGTAGAGATTCCGACTTTTGATTTATCGAAATTGCAGAAAGCAGAAGGTAAACAGTTTGAAATTTTTATCGTAGATAAATACGGCGGAATCCCTAATTTGAAAGGCGGCAAAGATTTAGGAATAGACGGACACACGCAATATGGCACGCCTATTCAGGTAAAAAAATGGAATAGACCTGTTGGTCGGGACACGCTTGATTCCTTTATTACTGCAATTTCACGCGATGACAAAGGATTATTTGAAAAAAACAAAAAAGAGGGACAGATTTGCGGATTTATTATCGGTTTTGATTTTTCAAAGGATTTGAAAAACGAGGTTGCACGACTTGCAAACAAGGAAAACATAATTATTTCATTGAAATATGTCAAAGACATTATCCCTTACGACAATCCCCCGCAAGTAACGCTGTCAGCCGAAGAACTTGAAAATATGAAATATCGGTTTGAGGCTTATGCAGAAAGCAAAGCCGGAATAGATTTTTATTCGTGGGACTTCAATCATAATGAAGAGGTATTTAGAGGCGATATAACTATGGATAAAACCGGCGTTCAGGAAAAGAAATTTCCGGAAGGAGAGCATCAGGTAGCAGTCAAGGCTATTGACAAACAGGGACTTGAAGGAATGGATAAAGTAAAAATAAAAGTCAAAAAATAATCAAACCACTATGACCAAACAACAATTATACGAAAATATCCGGCGAAAAAAATCCTTCCTTTGCGTAGGATTGGATACCGATATTAAGAAAATCCCGGAATTTTTGAGAAACGGGGAAGATGCTGTGTTTCAATTTAATAAGGCTATAATTGACGCGACTGCTCCGTTTTGCGCGGCTTACAAGCCGAATCTGGCGTTTTACGAAAGCGCAGGCGTGGACGGACTTCGCCAACTTTCGCAAACGGTCGCCTATATCCGCGCAAATTATCCCGAACAGTTCATAATTGCCGACGCCAAGCGGGGCGATATTGGAAATACTTCGGAAATGTACGCCCGCGCAATTTACGAACAGGACGATTTTGACGCTGTTACGGTGGCTCCCTATATGGGCGAGGATAGCGTGAAACCCTTTCTGCGTACCGGGAAATGGGCTATTCTGCTGGCTCTCACGTCGAACAAAGGCTCTCTCGATTTCCAGATGACGGAAGATGCGCATGGCGAGCGGCTTTTCGAGAAAGTTTTGCGGAAATCGCAGCAGTGGGGCGACGCCGAAAATATGATGTACGTCGTTGGCGCAACGCAGGGACGGCTGTTTGCCGACGTCCGCAAGATAATTCCCGACCACTTCCTGTTAGTTCCCGGAATAGGAGCGCAGGGCGGCAGCCTCGAAGAAGTCGTGCGATACGGGATGAACGCCCAATGCGGCCTTTTGGTAAACTCCTCGCGGCAAATACTTTACGCCGACAGTTCGGAACGATTTGCAGAAGCGGCCGCCGCGGAAGCCGAAAAAGTCAGGAACGAAATGGCTAAATGGCTGTAAAATTATAAAATTCTTAATAAAACATATATGATGAAAAAATATTGTTTTGCTATCGTTTGCCTGCTGCTATGCGGAATTTATGCTTCGGCGCAGGATACAAAGGTAGCCTTCGGCGCTTTGGAACACGATTTTGGTACGATTAACGATACCGACCCTGTTTCTTACGATTTTACATTAACGAATAATTCCGCCGCTACCCTGCTGATTACCGACGTTCAGGCTTCCTGCGGATGTACTAAACCGGTCTGGACAAAAACTCCGATTGAGCCGGGCAAAAAAGGCTTGGTTACTGCAATTTACAATCCTGTCGGCCGCGGTTTGGGACGTTTTACCAAATCTATTTACGTGAAAACGAACATCGCCGGCACAATTACGCTCAAAATCACGGGAAATGTGATGCAACAGACTCAAAAAACAAACATTTCCAATCCCGAAAAATCCTTTCCCACAGCATGGGGTAATTACCTGCTCAAAACAGATAAAATAGATTTCGGAAACGTAAGCCCGAATGATAAAAAATCCGTCAAAATAGAGGTTTACAACAATGGTGAAGAGGCTTTAATTCAACGAGTTAATAAACGTCCGTCCCACATTGCGGTAAAATTGGGCAGTTCTTCGCTTCAAGCAAAAACTTCCGGCGAAATAGAGTTTGTTTTCGACGGCAGCCTCACGAAATCATACGGCATTCAAACCGGCGAAATTGCGCTTCTTATCGACGGCAAGATTTACAAAATCCCATATAAAGCCACTTTGCTTGACGGCGCCACAGGCCTGGTTGCGCAAAAATCCGGTAAAATAAACGTCAATTTTAAGGAAGTTAATTTCGGCAATTTTTCGACCGGGATAAAGCGGACAATCCGGATTTCAAACTCCGGCAACGCTACGCTTAACATCCGCAATATTCAGGTAAAAGAGCCGTTTATTTCGGTTTCAAAAACCCAATTTGCGATTGAACCGGACGAAATAGACGACCTGACCGTCAGCATCGACAAAAAACAGGTCAAATCGCCGCTAACTACAACGCTCACAATCACTTCCGACGATTTATCGTCGCCGGTAACAGAGATAACTTTAATCGCACGACCGTAAGAAATCAGAAAAATGAAACATCCCGAAAACGACCCGAAATATGCGGGCTTGGCCGTAAACCAGGGCGTCAGCCAGCCTCCGACAATAAATCCCTACCTGAAACCGCATAAAAAGCGGAAAAAAGACTATTCGCCATCGGAATATGTGGAGCAAATCCGCAAGGGTAATATTACGCTGTTGAGCCGGGCTGTTACGCTGGTCGAAAGCCAGTTGCGCGAACATCAGATTGCGGCGCAGGAAATTATCGAAAAATGCCTGCCATATTCGGGAAATTCGGTCAGAATAGGCATAACGGGAGTTCCCGGAGCCGGGAAAAGCACCTCGATAGACGCTTTCGGAACATATCTCGTAAAAGAAAAAAACAAAAAATTGGCGGTTTTAGCCATCGACCCCAGCAGCGAACGCTCGAAAGGCAGCATCCTCGGCGATAAAACCCGGATGGAAGAACTTTCGCGCGAACCCGGAGCATTTATCCGCCCCTCGCCTACGGCCGGCTCGCTGGGCGGAGTTGCCCGCAAAACCCGCGAAACCATCATCCTCTGCGAAGCAGCCGGTTACGACGCCGTTTTTGTGGAAACGGTCGGCGTGGGACAGTCCGAAACCGCCGTCCATTCGATGACCGACTTCTTCCTGCTCATCCAACTTTCCGGCACCGGCGACGAACTGCAAGGCATCAAGCGCGGAATTATGGAAATGGCCGACGGAATCATCGTAAATAAAGCCGACGGCGACAACGTGGAAAAGGCCAAACTTGCCGCGGCGCAGTTCCGCAACGCCCTGCACCTGTTTCCTATGCCCGCATCGGGCTGGCAGCCAAAGGTTTTAACCTATTCGGGATACTACAAAACAGGAATTGCCGAAATCTGGGATATGATTGACGAATACACCGCATTTACAAAGGGAAACGGATATTTCGAGCGCAAACGCAATTCGCAGGCCAAATACTGGATGTACGAAACAATAAATGAGCAACTGAAAACCCGTTTCTACAATTCGCCGATAATTGAAAACCAACTGAAAGCCAAAGAGTTGAAAGTACTGAACTCCGAAATCAGTTCTTTCGCCGCAGCAAATGAACTTTTAGAGAGTTATTTTGCTGATTTTAAGAACATTAAATAAAAAATTCCCTTGATGAAATACAATAAAATCCTTTGGGAAGATTTGGGCGTAAGCGTTTCTTTCAGCGAATTTTACGTTGACGGAGGCGCGTCCGAAATCCACTCAATATTAGAAATAAACGACAATCTGCTTGCCGCAGAAGAACAGTTTAAAAACCTTTCCGAGGCTCTCAAAAGACTTAAAAACGAGGCCGCTTTCCGGAAAATGAAACTGCATTGGCAACGTTTTTTCGTGAGCGATGCGGCCAATCAGCGCGGTTTTATAGCCGGCGACAGAGCCGTTTCCATTATCGAACAAGCGCCGCTGAACGGTTCAAAAGCCGCTCTGTGGGCTTATTTCATCGAAGATGTTCCGCTCGCTTACAGCCATATTTTTACAGCCGGATTGAGCGGCAAAACCGGCGATTCTTACCAACAGACGCAGGAAATTTTCAACCGTTACGACGAAATTCTTGCCGAAGCCGGAGCATCGCTCGAAAAAAACTGTATCAGGACTTGGATTTTTGTCCGCGACATCGACAACCGCTATTCCGGAATGGTGCGGGCAAGGCGGGAAATTTTTGAACGCCAAGGTCTTACAAAAGATACGCATTTTATAGCCAGCACCGGAATTGAAGGCCGGTCGGCAGAGCCGGAAACGCTTGTAGTAATGGACGCTTACGCCATTCCCGAAATCGAGAGCGGGCAAATCGCTTACCTGCAAGGCCGCAGCCATCTGAATCCCACTCACGAATACGGGGTAACTTTCGAACGCGGAACGAAAATCGCTTACGGCGACCGCAGCCACGTCATTATTTCCGGCACGGCAAGCATCGACAATCGTGGCGAAATAATGTATCCGCTTGATATTGAGCAGCAAACCTGCCGGATGTTGGAAAATGTGGAAACTCTGCTCGCCGAAGCGGGAGCCTCCTTCGATTCTCTTTGCTATCTGATTGTATATTTGCGTGATTCAGGCGATTACGAGCGGACAAAACTTTATTTTGCCAAACGTTTTCCCGCTGTTCCTTTCGTTATTTTGCTGGCTCCGGTTTGCCGCCAAGGCTGGCTGATTGAGGTTGAGTGTTCGGCGGTAATCCGGGGCGGCGACGCACGTTTCAAGGGGTTTTAATGTGATTGTCCGAACTGTGATTTTAATATTTTGTTATTAAAACAAATCGGAATGAGCGCCGGTGCGCATTAAATACAGCAAAGAAAGATTCTTATCATCTTCTTTCTTGTAAATAAGCAGCCAATCGGGACGGATATGGCACTCTCTATATCCTCGATAGTTTCCCCTCAAAGAATGGTCTTTGTGCTTGACATCCAGCGGAATATCATTTGCCAACCGCTCAATTATCCTATTCAATTCCTCTTCGGGAAGATTGCGCTTTCTTGCAAGATGCAAATCTTTCAGATAGAGATTGGTAAATTCAATCTGACGACTCATTTTACTTTTTCAAGATAATCGTTAAAATCGGAGCAACGAACTGTATTACCGTTTTTTAATTCATCAATAGCGCGGTCTAAACCGGTTTTTGGCTTCGACGCAACTTTGGCATTAAACACGCCTAACGATAAAATATATTCTATCGTCCTGTTTGCTAACGAATTTCGTGCATTATATTCCAATGTTATTGCTGCCATAAAATTATTCTTTTTTATTTCCACCGCAAATATACAAACTTTTTTCGTCTGAACTCTGATTTTGAATGATTTTTTTGTAAAAAGATATTCCATTTTTCAAAAAAAAATGGAATATCTTGATTTGATAACTAATAACCCTTGCTCGCCGTAGCGTCCTCGCTACGGCCTTGTTAAAACCAAGGCTCCCGCCTTGCGGCAAGCGTGGACTCTTGCTTTTAGCGGTGGCGCAGGCCGGAGCCTACGCCGAGCAAAGGTGGCCAACATATTTACATTTTTTGCCTTTGATTTTTCTTTCTAATAATAACTCCTGACACAGCGCGCGGAGATGCCGCTTAATATAGAAACTTTGCGTGCATTTCGTAAGTTATTACGAAAGATCCAAGTCCAAACTTCCGTATCGCTAGCCTGCGTACTGCTCCAATAAATGTTGTCAAAGTTATAAACAGTAGCAACAGTTACAGCAGAGCCTGATGGCAATTTGCCATTTGTATAAGTCATCGCCGTATTAGCCATTGCCTGCGTAAGAGTTCCTCCGCTTGCTCCATCGGTGTTGTTCGATACCAACTGCCCTATTTGTGCCAACTCCATCAAAACAGGCAAACGCCAGGCAGAAGCCGAGTGTACATCATCAACCCCTTTGCCGTCGCTTGCGCCACAAACCTTGGTAGCGGTGTTCCACGTGATGTATTTTGAATTGACTGTGTTGGCGGTGTCTCTGTAATCACGGTAGTAATAACACAAGTCCTTGCCTGTGGCTGTAAATGCAGGGCGTAAGGCTTCAATAGCAGATCCGTCTGAGTTATAAGTATGTGAGCCGGGAGGCAGATATGAGGACATAGCAATATCGCTGTATTCTCCGCCGGGGATGAGCAAACCTGGACAGCATAGGCAGTCCTGAATATTTGCCGTCAGGCTAACCTGCACATCCTCCAAGCCGTTGAAGTAAATCACATTGATTTTCACTTGGACAGCGTTGTCGCTGGTGCGCCCGTAGATAGAGCCGCCTACGACGCACTCTGTGATGTAATCAACGGAAATCGTACCTGTGTTTCCGCTCATCGCTATTGTACCATATTTTGCAGAAGTTACGCATATATAGTCATCTACTATTGTATAGCGTACATTTTTTACCAAGCCGGTGGTGGTAAATGTGTAGGTAACAGCGCCGAGCGTAGAAAAATCAACTGCTTCAGATGCGCGTGTTGCTTCCAAGCCGCAATCAGCAGTAAAGTTGCTTTGGTTTATGTCGAAACAGGTTTTGCCTGAAAGTGTGCCTATACCAACAGGCATAATTTCAATTGTAAATACATCTGAAACAGCCGACGAATTGTCGCAGTAATTTGTTACAACACAATAGTAATAATATGTTCCCGCTGTCAGGCTTGTCGGTGTGGAATAACTGCTTGCGGTTGCACCAGAAATCAGCGTTCCGCCGCTGTTCGAGGCAGTCGTGTTTAAATACCATTGATAGGTCAAGGTTGGGCCGCCTTCGGCGATTATCGAGAGGTTTATGCTGAGGCTGACAACTGTCGTGTCTGTTTTAGACAAAGGCAAATAAGTGCTGATTGAGGCCGGAGTACAACTGCTGTGCCGCCAAATATTGCCGTCCCAAATATAGACGCCTATGCCGTTTCCGCCGGCAATAGCGGGGTTGCTGTTGAAAACCACCAGCCCTTGCAAAGTCATATTCACATCGCGCTCGGCAGGCGAGAAACTGCCCATCAACCCCACAGGCAGGCTGTCGCGGTTGGTGATAAAAACGTTTGGCAGCAGCAGGCCGCCGAGATTTGCAGCGGATTTGGGATTAAGGTCGAGCATCGCGCCCTTCGCAGGCTCGTCTAAGG
>JAISUN010000120.1 GCA_031272085.1 Dysgonamonadaceae bacterium
AAACAATTGTAAAACGAAGCAAACAAGCGCACCTCGCTCGTTTCTTTATCGTTACCCGATAATGCACATTTTTTTAGAAAAAAGTTGTTTGATAGGGGTTTGTACGGAATTTTTCACTATCTTTGCAGAGTAATTAGTAAGATGAAATACAAGGGATTCAGGGAAGAAGAACTGAAAAACAAGGTTGCGCAGGACTTTTTCGGGAAGTTCGACTGCACGCAAATCGTCGGCAACATCGACTTTACGGTTGCCCGCGGCGATACGGTGTTGCTTTGGGCCGAGGCGAAAGCGGCTTCGTCCGATATTCTCGCGATGCTTTCGCAATTAGTTCTTACCGTGGGCAAAGCGCGGACTTTCGACAAGTTTTTGCCGCCGCCTTTCCTCTGCTGTTTCGACTGCGGAAAAATTGCTTTCGTGCCTTACAGCGAAATTCAGGATGTGTTTTATCAGAACGACTTTAACTGGAAAGTTGCGCCCTCGGACCGCAATACGCGCGAGTTCCAGCAAATTTACCGGCAAATAAGGCAAATCGTTGAAAACGACCTCCCCTTTGAAACATATCTTTTTGATTTTGAGGACGATGAATCGGAATTGAAACAATTTATACGGGAAAATTTCAGAGATTCCGGTTCTGACAAAAATGGAATTTCTAAACTGCAAATCGACAAAAATAATTTCATCACCATTTTCAACAAATGGCTTGCGGCAGTCCAGCCGACAATAGCGGTAAACTGGGAAAAGGCAAAGGCTCGCGGCATAATAGGAGCCGATTTTTACCTTGCCGATTTGCTTTCGCTCGACAATAAAACGCTGAAAGATAAACTTTTTGTGCTTCTGCGCGGAAATTATTACGAATTCGACCGCGTGATAGACGATGACGATATTTACAACTCGAAACGCGCCGATTTTTCGGACGGACAGAAAGCATACCGGCGTTTTTGGACGCATTACGAGCGTCCTCCGCAAGAAGAATATTGGGATTATATCATCGAACGCCGCGATTTGCTTGTGCCACAGGACGTCCGCGAGCGCAAGGGAAGTTTTTTCACGCCCGCCGTCTGGGTCGAAAAATCGCAGGAATATTTGGCAAAAACGCTTGGCGAAGACTGGCAGGACGAGTATTATATCTGGGATTGCTGCGCCGGGACAGGCAATTTGCTCGCCGGACTGACCGATAAATACCGCATCTGGGCAAGTACTCTCGACAAGCAGGACGTGGACGTGATGCGCGACCGAATCCGCAACGGCGCAAATTTGCTCGAAGAACACGTGTTTCAGTTCGATTTCCTGAACGACAGTTTCGACAAACTGCCCGAAGGCCTGCGAAACATCATCAACAACCCGAAATTGCGCAACCGGCTTGTAATTTACATCAATCCGCCTTATGCGGAAGCAAGCAAGATGCGGACTCTGAAAAGCGGCAATGAAGGCAGCCGGGGAGTTGAGCAAAGCGCTGTAAACAAGAAATATGCAAACATTCTGGGACAGGGCAACGCCGAACTTTTCGCCCAGTTTTTCACGCGCATTTATTGCGAATTGCCGGGCGTTATCCTTGCCGAATTTTCAACATTAAAACACTTGCAGGGGCAGCATTTTGTCAGTTTCAGGTCGTTTTTTCATGCAAAACTCAAAAAAATGTTCATTATGCCTGCCAACACTTTCGATAATGTGAAAGGCAGTTTTCCGATAGGATTTCTGATTTGGGATACAAATATCAAAGAACAGTTTAAGCGGATTTCTTCCGATGTTTTTGACAATACAGGAAAGTGTATAGGGAAAAAACGATTTTCCGCTTATACAAACAATCAATATATTAATGACTGGATAAAACCCTATCGCGCAGCCAAGCACGATAAATCTGTCATAGGCAAATTCCCCTTTAAGGGCAACGATTTTCAAAATCAGGGAATGATAACCATTGTTAACGTTGAACGTCCATACAATGTTGAAGCCGGTCAATTCCTGATTTCGCCGCAAAACCTAATCCCTGCAAGCGTATATTTTGCTGTACGTAAATGTGTTGAGCATACTTGGACAAATAACCAGGACCAATTCCTGTTCCCAAACAAAAAGTGGGAAAAAGACATAGAATTTCAGAATGATTGTTTAGCATACACGATATTCACAAATAAAATATCTTCAAGTTACGGGACAAATCACTGGATTCCGTTTGCAGAAGCGGAAATAAATGCCCGCACGCGATACGACAGTCATATTCTTATCACTTTTTTGAGCGGAAAAATAGTTAAAAATGCTTACACCGATTTATTTGAACACATAGAAAGCAAAAAAACTTCAAAAATTACTTGGAAAGAAGGCGTGAGGCGCGAATTTTCTCCGGAAGCAACGGCAGTTTTCGACGCCGGACGCGAACTTTGGAAGTATTATCACGCACAACCAAAATCCAACGTAAACGCCTCATTATACGACATCCGCGAATATTTTCAGGGCAGGGGTGAAAACGGCAAGATGAACAATCGCTCGGAAGACGAAAAATATAACGAACTTATTGATAATCTGCGAAATACCCTCAAAACGCTTGCAGCAAAAATAGAGCCTAAAATTTACGAATACGGATTTTTAATTTAACCTCGAAAAAACTGCAATGGAACAGGAAAAAATATTGATTCTCGGCGTCGGCAATCTGCTCTTGAAGGACGAAGGCGTGGGAATACACTGCATTAAAGCGTTGGAAAAGAAAGAATTACCCGAATATGTCGATTTGATGGACGGAGGCACCGGAGGTCTGCATCTCATCTCGTGGATAGAAGGTTACAAGCGAATAATAATGCTCGACGCGACGCTCGACAATAATCCGCCCGGAACCGTCCGCCTCATCCGTCCGCGCTACGCATCGGACTTTCCGCCGCTTATGAGCGCACACGAAATCGGGCTTCGCGATATGATAGAAGCAATGGCAATTTCGGACAAAACGCCTGAAACAGAACTGATTGTCGTTTCGGTAGAAGATATTTCCGAAGTCGGCATCTATCTGTCGCCAAAAGTTGAAGCGGCTGTGGATGAAGTGGTTGAGATGGTTATTTCAGCAATTTCCCGGCCTTCGCAAGCGCCTCGTTGATGTCGCTGCAAATGCAGTCGCGGCCTATTTTGTCGGCAAAGCCTGATTTGACCAACATTTCCCGGATTTTTTCATTTACGCCGGAAAGTATCATCGTTATTTTTTCCTGCTCCGAAAGGCGGTAGAGGCTTTGCAAGTTGTGAAGTCCGGTAGAATCCATAAACGGCACTTTGCGCATACGTATTATCCTGATTTTCGGGCGTTTAGTTCCAACCCATTTCATACTTGCGTCGAACTTGTTGGCAATCCCGAAGAAGAACGGCCCGTCTATCTCGTAAACCTCAACTCCCTTAGGCAGAACGAGTTTATCGTTGTCGGCAATGCGCTCGGCATCGGACTCCATATCCAATTCATCCTGAATAACCGAGATATTTGAAGTTTCAGATAACCGCCTGACAAGCAGCACCATAGCCAGCAAAATCCCGGCTTCGATAGCGATAGTCAGGTCGAAAATCACTGTCAGAAAGAAAGTTACAAGCAAAACTATAACATCCGATTTCGGATTTTTCAGCAACGAACGAAACGTGCGCCAGTCGCTCATATTGTAGGCAACGATTATCAAAACGCCTGCTAAACAAGCCATTGGAATATGCCGCGTCAGGGGAACCAAAAACAGCAAAATCAGCAGCAAAACGACTGCGTGGATTATTCCGGCAACGGGACTGCGTCCGCCGTTGTTGATGTTGGTCATGGTGCGGGCAATAGCGCCGGTAACCGGTATTCCGCCGAAAAGCGGAGTGATGATGTTGGCCGCTCCCTGCGCAATCAGTTCGGTATTGGAATTTTGCCTGTCGCCGGTTATACCGTCGGCAACAGCGGCCGAGAGCAGCGACTCTATCGCTCCCAGCATAGCGATTGTAAATGCGGCCGGAAGCAAGAGGTTGATAGTCGAAAGGTTGATTGCAACCGGTTCCGGAGCAGGCAAAGCGGATTTTATCTCGAAGCGGTCGCCGATGGTTTCAATCCCGGAAATTCCAAAATAATTTTTCAAAACCCAAACTACGGCTGTAACGAGGATTATCGCAATCAGCGAACCGGGGATTTTCTTTGAAAAACGCGGCGAATAAACGATTATCAGCACGCTTGCAAGGCCGGTCAGCAGCGAAAGGTAATTGACTGTCGGAGCGGATTTTGCGTAAGCAATCCATTTGGAAATAAAATCGGCGGGAACAGAATCCATCGCAAGTCCGAAAAAATCTTTCATCTGCGTAGTGAAAATAACCAATGCAATCCCGCTCGTGAAACCGACTATGATAGGATAAGGCATAAATTTTATGACATTTCCAAGGCGCAAAACGCCCATCCCGACCAGCATCAGGCCGGCCATTACGGTGGCTACGGCAAGTCCCTGCAATCCGTATTGCTGGATAATTCCGTAAACTATGATGATGAACGCCCCCGTTGGCCCTCCGATTTGCACCGAACAACCGCCAAGGAAAGAAACAATAAAACCGCCTATTATAGCGGTTATCAGGCCTTTTTCGGGACTTACACCCGAAGCGATTCCGAAGGCAATAGCCAATGGCAAGGCCACGATTCCGACTATTATTCCGGCCATTAAATCTTTCGCAAAGCGCTCGCGGCTGTAATTTCCGAAGATTCCAAGCAATTTTGGCCTGAATACCGAATTTACTTTCAATATCCGATTTAGATAACTCATTAGTGCATTATTTTGAATACCAATTCTTTAAGTAAAGATTCCTTGACCGACGACGGACTTTTGAAGCCTTTCGAGCGGGCGTCGAACTCGCGCAGCAGCGAAATAGCCTGCATAGTTTTTGTGGGGCTGTAAAGGCGTAGCGCCGTCATATAATCGTTAATCTGAACCTCGAAGCGGAAGCCGAAAACCGACATCAGAGCCTGTTTTGTCTTGTTTTTCTCATAATGGCAAATCATCAGGTTGGAAAAGAAGCCGAACATTGCATTTATAGCCGGAGTCAGATTTTTATCGTCGTTCTCGCCAAAATATTTTACTATCCGGTTTGCTTTCAGAATATCTTTGTTTGCGACGGCGCTTTGCAGTTCGTAAACGTTGTAATCCTTGCTGATTCCGATGTTCTGCTCAATCAGGGCGGCGTTGATTGCCGGATTATCTTTCGGCAGCGAAATAAACAGTTTTTCGAGCGCGTTTGTCAGTTTGCTCAAATCGGCGCCCAGGTATTCGGTCAGCAACTGCGTGGATTTCGGGTCAATTTTTACTTTCCTCGCATTGAGGTAATTATTTATGAATGAGGGGATTTGATAATCACGCAATTTGGCCGATTCAAAAACTATGCCCTGTTTTCCGCACTCGGCTGCGAGTTTTTTCCGCCCGTCGATTTTCCCGTTCTTGTAATTTATAACCAAAATCGTGGTTTTGAGCGACTTTTTGACGTATTCGGCAAGTTCGTCCAACTGTTTCATATTGTTGGCTTCGCGGACGACGACCAACTGCCGCGGCGACATCATCGGAAACCGCTTGCAGGCTGCAATTACCGAGCGCACGTCGGTATCCATTCCGTAGAAAATCGACTGGTCGAAATCGCGGGAAGCCTCTTCAACGGCGCGGTTGATAATCAGTTCGGTCAGTTGGTCGATGAAAAACGGTTCCTCGCCGTGAAACAGATAGACCGGCGCGAAATTTCCCGCCCGAATTTCCTTTTTGATGTCTTCAAATCCAAGATTTTTTGCCATATTTTACCACTCAAAACGGAGGTGCTTGACTGTTTCTTTGTTTTCGATAATTGTTTTCAGCGATTCGATACCAATGTGAACGTGTTCATTCACAAAGTTTTGCGTAACGTGCTGGTCGCTTTTTTCGGTTTTAATGCCTTCCGAAATCATCGGCTGGTCGCTGACAAGAAGCAGCGCTCCGGTCGGAATCTGGTTGGCAAAGCCCACTGTCAGCAGGGTTGCCGTTTCCATATCTACTCCTATTGCGCGGATTTTGCGGAGGTAATTTTTGAATTCGTCGTCGTGTTCCCAAACGCGGCGGTTGGTGGTGTAAATCGTACCCGTCCAATAGTCTTTCCCGTGGTTGCGGACAATGGACGAAACGGCGCGGAGCAGGCTGAAAGCGGGCAACGACGGCACTTCCTTGGGGAAATAGTCGTTCGACGTTCCTTCGCCGCGGATGGCCGCAATAGGCAAAATGTAGTCGCCAAGCGAGTTTTTGATTTTCAGGCCTCCGCATTTGCCGAGAAAAAGGGCGGCTTTGGGCTTAACGGCTGCCAGCAAGTCCATAATAGTTGCGGCGTTAGCCGAACCCATTCCAAAATTGATGATGGTTATCCCGTCGGCCGAAGCGTTGGGCATATTGCCGTCAAGTCCCAAAATGGGAACTTTGTAATACTCGGCGAAGATTTCCACGTATTTGTTGAAATTAGTCAACAAAATGTACGGAGTAAAGTCTTCTAACCGCCTTTTTGTGTATCTTGGCAACCAATTTTCGATAATTTCTTGTTTTGTTTTCATAAAAAAAGTAATTTTGCAAAATTAATATAAAAAGCAGGAATAAACAAATGTTTGAACTGAATTTACCGGAAACGGAACTGAATATCAGGGAATTAAAAGGTAAAAATTATATTTTTGACCCTTTGCGGAAGCAGTTTGTCCGTTTTAGCCCGGAGGAATACGTCCGCCAGTTGTTTACCGCCTTTCTGAAAGAGCATAAGGATTACCCTCAAAACCGGATGGCAAACGAGATTGAGATAGCCTTGGGAAACGTCCGCCGCCGCTGCGATACAGTGGTTTACGACGAGTTTCTTCAACCGCTGATGATTATCGAATACAAAGCGCCCTCGGTCGCCGTCAGTCAGACGACTTTCGACCAGATTTGCCGTTACAATATGAGCCTGAACGTCAAATGGTTAATTGTCAGCAACGGCCTGAAACACTATTGCTGCCGAATCGACCCTGAAACGCAAACTTACAGTTTTTTGAGCGACGTTCCGAAGTACGGCGATTTGAAACTGTCCTAAAAACTTATTTCGTCCCTCGAAAGCACCTGTTCGTCTGCAAAGGCTTTCCGCCAGAAATCGGCGTTGCCGTGCTGATGTTCTTCTGATTTGAAGGCGTCGCTGCCGGGGTCAACTGTCCGCTCGTAATCGTACCAGGTCATAAACCACGACCACTGCGCTCCGGCGTTCCACTGGTCGGGAATTGCGGTAACATTTCCGCACTCGCTCAACGTAATCAGGCGGTTGGGATAATCGGCTTTCAGATTGTTGTATTCGGCCAACATTCCCGCCGCCGAGTTCAGGTTGTACATATCGCGACCGATGATATCGACATATCCGTCGCCCGGATACCAGTCTTTGTCGCCCGATTCGCTCGTCCAAACCCAGATGAGGTTGTTAATTCCTTTTGCCTCAAATGTTTTGAACATCAACTGCCACAGCGATTTGAAGGCCTCGGCTCCTCCCTTGCCCCACCAGAACCACGCTTCGCCGCCGGCATATTTCCCGATATTGCCCTTGGCTTCGTGAAGCGGCCGCCAGAGAATCGGTATATTCTTGTTTTTAAGCAAGATAAGATAATCGGCAACCTTATCCAAATCGGCTTTTATAATCCTGTTTTCTTCCGTCCCTTCGGTCAGGGCTTTGTTGATGTCGAAATCGGTTTCCGTGGTATAGAAACTGTAATCCGCCGAGCCGCTGCGTTTCGGGACGTTCCAGTGCCACATGCAACTGACTATCCCGCCTGCGGCCGCCCAGTCTTCCACAACCTGCGTCTGGCTGTAATCAATCCAGTTTGCGGGCGAGGCAAAGAGGAAAATATAGTCGAAGCAGTTGAGAGCCGGATATTTGCCGGTATGCTGATATACCCACTGCGCCTCGTTGGTGTTCCAACTGACATTGGCCACCGTTCCCGAAATAATTTTCTGTCCATAATTGGTTTTCAGGAAGTTATACAGCCGTTGAATTTCGGGCGAAGGATTTTTCACAGCAAGGTCGGCGTAGGTAACAGGCGGCAAAAAGCCGGTGCTGAACGAAAGAGAAAAAGGTTCGGGATTGAAGCCGCCCGGATTCGCTTTTATCGTGTTTTTTTCTATCACGAGATTGTAGGCTGTCGCCGCATCGAGGCGGTCAAGTTGCACGTAAAGGCTGTCGTTGGAGGCCTTTGCCTGTTTCACCTGCTGCCCGTTCAGGCGCACCTGGGTTTTGTCAATCAGCACTATTTTGCTGTCGAAAACAAGGATAATCTGCTCTGTTGCAGGCGATACCTCGGCATTTTCCGCCGGAACGGACGACAGCAGAACCGGATATTTTTCTTCCGGCGCCGGATTATCGGGCGTGTCGCCGCAGGACAGCAGCAAGAGCAAAAAAGCCGTCAAAATAACGGCAAACAGCCGCTTAATTTGTTTGTTCATCTCGCCAAAAATAAGGAAAAAAAGGCGTTCCTTGCGTGAAAGAACGCCCTTCCTTCTGATAAAACTAAATATAATCTTTTCAATCCGCCTCTGTAACTATTGCTACTTTGTTAATCGTTCCGGTGCCGTCGGGGCCGGTAATCAGGATTCCGTTATTCGACCAGCCGTCGTTCACGCTTAAAGCGGTCGCGAGGTTGGCCGCCGAGAGTTCGATGTCGTAAACCGACCCTGTTTGAGGAAGATTCAGCACTTGCCACTGCGAATCGAAATTCGGGTCGTTGAGGTTCAATTTAGACCAATTAGCGTCCGAAAGCGCAACCTGAATACTTCCGGTAGCAGTGTAATAAAGCCTCAACCAGGTGGAACCGCCTTTCAATCCTTGAAGTACGCTCTTGTCGATAGCCAAAGGATTGCCCCAACTTAAATCGTGGGGAGTGGAAGAAACTACCGTCTCGATTTTCGCTTTTTTGACGAGCGTAACCTTTGTGAAAATCCAGTCCTGACCTTGAATAATTATACCCCAGCCCGCCGCGTTTGCGCGGATATTGTCCAAAATATCGGCGGTGAGTTTCAATTCCTGCGTAGTAACCGTCTTGTCATCGTAGGTATTTGTCGTAATCGTAGTTCCGCCTATTTCCGGGAAATTAATTCCCGCCCACGCTCCGTTGTTTATTTGAGCCTGTCCCCAGTTATCTGTTTGCTGGAAATAAAGTTTCATATAAGTTCCGGCCTCAACATTGTTGAATTTTTCGGCAGGAATAAAGAGCGCTCCGTCGCCCCAACCAATAGACAGCGGGCCTGAATCCCAGATAACAGTTTCGACTGTTCCGCCCGGTTTGACGGTTATTGCGTACTCTATTTCGCCGTTGGAGGAAACGAGTTTCAAAGTGCAGTTTCCGTAGGCGTTAGCCGGGATTCCGACGTAGAGTTTCGTTCCGCTCAAAACGTACTGAACGGCTTGGCCGTTGATTTGAACGCCTGTCAATTTATCGGCATTTTCGAGGTCAACGATAAACACATCGCCGCCTTTTATTTCGCCTTCAGGCATTACGGGAATGTATGCGCAAACCGGCTTATCGACCGTAAGGCTCGGAAAATCAACTGTTTCGCCGTTTTTCATCGTTGCCGTTATCGTGCCTGATTCGGCTGTTGTCGGCACCTGAACCTTGATAGTTGATGCGTTTTCGGCTGTAACATCGACGCTTACGCCGCCCCCGAAAGCGAGGGAAGCAACAAGGTCGAGGTCGTGTCCCGAAATTGTCAGTTCAGAACCTGCCGAAACGGGATTCGGGTTGTACGACAGGGCTTCCGGTTTAGCGGTTTCTATCGTTACCACAGCCGTTTTGCCGCTTGCCGTATTGAGCGTAACTTCGCCGCTGACGGCAGCCGCAGGCATTGTAATTTTTATTTCGGTAGCCGATTTCGAGTTAAGCGCAACAGGGTCGGCCACGCCGGCAAATACTGCGTTGGTAACAAGTTCCATATTCACGCCGGTAATCGTAATTATGTCGCCCGGCTTCAATCCTGTTGCAGGACTAACGGTCAGATTTTGCGGCACAGCCATTCCGATATTTGCGAGCGCCACCTGAACCTGCGAAGCAGGAATCATCACAACCGCGCCGTCGGTCGAGTTTTCGGGCAAAGTGAAAGTGATGCTTTTCCCGTCGGGAGCGACGATGAAATTGACTTCCGAACCGTCGGGCATCAGCACTTTGCGGACTAAATCGAGGTTTTCGCCGGCAATGGTTATTGCGTCGCCCGGTTTTTTACCGGTCAGGTCGGCCGGAGCCGGAACCGAAGGCAAAACAATCTGCAATTCCTCTGCCGAAGCCACTTCGATAGGAATTTGCGCTCCGTTGCTCAAAATCACAACTCCGGTTTGCGCCGTTTCGGGCAGCACAAACTGGATGGTTTGCCGGTCGTGAGCGGTAAACTCGCTTACAGTGTCGCTTTTAGACAGCACAACGAGGTTTATCAGATTCAGGTAGTCGCCTTTTATCGTTACCGTTTGTCCGGCTTTTACGGGCGACGGCTCGATGCTTTCAATCGTAATTGGCTCTGTAAACGAGAGTTGCGAGGTGGTCGTAATTTCCGTTCCGTCGGCAAAAATGAGTTTTACATAACCCGGCTGGGCTTCCTGCGGAATGGTAATCTTAATATGCTCATTATCAATCTTTCGGATGTCGGTAACTTCGATATTTTCGGGCAGGATGACTTTTGTAACCTGATTTATTCCGACGCCGATGAAGGTCAGTTCGCCGCCTCTTAACGCCGGCGAAGGGCCGAAGGCATTCAGTTTCTTTTCCTGCGCGGTGTTCAGCGCCTCTTCCTTTTCGCAGGAGGAAAAGAACGGCAGCGAGAACAGAGCCAGCAGAGCGAATGCCGCAATATTTATGAATTTTATTCTGCGAATCATAATTTATCGGTATTAACTTGTTAATATTAAATACTTTATTCGCCGGGTACAACGCGGATATTGTCAACTAAAATAACAGGCGAACATTCGGCTGTTCCAACGTAAGCGTCGTTGCCGCGGTTGTGGATTCCAAATCCCAAGGCTCCGTAAGCGGTCGAAATGTCTATTGCTGTTCCGAATCCGTTGTATTTGCAGTCTTTCAGGGGAACAGAAATTGTTATCCAACCGTCGGAAACATAAGAGCCTGTTTCGAGCCAGGGAACCCAGTATCCGCGGGGCTGTCCGCCGCCTGCGGCTGTTCCGTCGGCCCAGAGCCAGTTTTCATAACCGCCCTGCGCAAAGAAGCAGAAAATCATCGGGCCTGCGCTCCAAGGCGTCAGGACATTGACTTCCATTTTCAAAATCGAAGTTTCTGGGTCGCTGGGGAACAGGTTTCCCGCCGGCACTCCGTTGTCTTCGCCCCAAACGTTGGCGTAGAGCGTCGCTATGCCGCCTACCCAGGAACCGCTGATTCCGACAGTGCCGGAAAGTTCGCAGTAACGACCTTTGATGGCGTAAGCCGGGTCGCTCTTGAACTGCGATTCGGCAGGCCTTCCCCAGCCGCCGACAAATCCGGGTTCAAAGCCGGTAATCCAGCCTCGGTCGTCGCGGAAAATGTCTTTCGATTTCACGTTTCCGTACTCCGTTTTTATTGTGGCTTCGCCCGATACGCTTTCTTCGGGAGCGACGAAAACTATCGTGGTTTTATCGACGCTGACAATGTTTTCGGTCGGGATTTTCACGCCTCCGATTGAGAGTTCGAGCGGGGTATCGTTGAAGAAATAATCGCCTGTGATTTCGGCCAACTGCCCGGCGGGCGTCCATTCGCATTTGAATTTCTTGAAAATCGGGCCGGGCATACGCACTATGAAATCGTAAGCAACAGTATCTTTTTGTCCTGTAACGAAATAAATCTTGTCCGTCCTGACGGTCGGAATTTTATTCGGAACAGTAACCAAAAGCGTATTGTTCGTAATGAAATTGATGTTCAGCAGGGCTTTCTGGTCGTTGAACCAAACTTCCTGAACGCTGGTCAGATTGTCGCCCACAATACATATATTTTCCGCCATATACGCTCCGGTAAGCAGTGAATCTGCTGCCGATGCGCTTTGCGGGCGAATGTAATAAACCGTGGGAACCCCGTCGGTCATCTCGTATTTTCCCGGCGTTTCTTCATTGCAGGCCGAAAAGACTGCGGGCAGCAGGAGCAGCAGCGGGAAAAGGCGTTTTATAATGTTGTTATTCATATCCTTGTCTAATTTAAAAGTTCGTTTAAATTATTCATTTTTTACTCGTAATGATACTGACTGATGTCGTAATCAATTGGGTCTTCTTTCAAATGAGGATTCATCTGCAAGTCGGTTGAGGGGAACGGCATCGTGAATTTGTCGTGCGTAAACGGCTTTCCATCGGGCTGTTCCGCATTTATCCGCGGCGAATTATCCTTCGGATAACCGTTAGCCTGTCCCCAACTTTCCCAGCCTTTATTCTTGTAGTAATCGTCGAGGCCTACGAAGTTTTTGCGATTCTGGCCGTTAAGATAGGCCAAAGCCGCATCGGGCTGATAGTAGTGCCAGCGCACGAGGTCGTACCAGAAATCGCCTTCAAAAGCAAGTTCTAAACGGCGTTCCTTGAAAATATCCTGCCATGTGAGGGACGAAACGCTCGGCAATCCTGCGCGGTTATGCACGGCATTGAACGCTTTTAGCGCTTCGGAGTCGGAAGTTGTAGCAGAATTACCCAAAATTGCCTCTGCATAAACGAGATAGACGTCGCCGAGCCTCAAAATATGAGTTGCAAGGCTCGAAGCGTAACCTCCGCCTCCGCCGAAGGGAACTCCAAATTCGGCAGTGTGGTCGGCATTATCGCCAACTATCTGTTTAACGCAGTTTGCGCCGGTTGGCGAGGTATAACTGCCAAAGACTTTTTCATAAAACTTCGTAAAATCAAATCCGTCGGGAAAAGTAACGGGATTTCCGTCAACGTCGGTTTTTGTCGGATGGTCGCGCAGGAAATACTCGTAAACGTCGCCGTACATCATCATTGTAGCCTTGCGGCGTTTGTCGGTATTGTTGCGGGTTGGCGAGAGCGCTCCGGAAGGCGTTTTCCCGTCGAAAACTTCGCCGAAAGCCTCCTGCAAATCTATCGAGGGGCCTGTCCAGTTGCCCCATCCTGAACCTTCGGAAAATCCGGAAGGCACCAAATCGGCCTGCAAATAATTGGAAGCCGTCCAGAAATTGTCGGCCGTCGCAACCCAGCGCCACGCAATAAGGCTTTCGGGGTCGGTATTGTGGCTGCCGCGGAAAATATCGGAATATTCGGGGGTCAGGACTTTTCCGCTTTCGTTCACTACCATTCCGGCATATTTTTTTGCCTCGTCGAGGTCGGCCTGATTGCGGTCGCCGGAGCGTCCGTAGCCCGATTTTGTAAGATAAACCTTTGCCAACAAGCCCATTGCGCAATATTTATCAATGCGCCCCGCTTGTTCGCTTGACTCAGGCAGCCATTCGATAGCCTGTTTCAATGTCATTATGATATAATCATAAACATTTTCGATTTTTGCGCGGTAAAGCGAACTGTATTCGCCGCTTGCCAACAGTTCCGAATTATTGTGGACAATGGGAACCGCGCCATAGATGCGCACCATAAAAAAGTAAGCCAGAGCCTTCATTGCCAGGGCTTCGCCTTTTACCTGATTGCGCACCGCTTCGGTAGTTCCATCGCCGGCATACAGATTGATGTTTTCGACAATGGTATTTGCGCGTGCATTAACCGCCCAGAGCGATGCAGACATACTTTGAACCGCATCCATATCATTGTTCGGTGTGAGCAGCCAAAAGCCGTCGTCGGCAGTAAAATAGTTACCCGACTGCTTATCGCCTACCCCAAGCCAACCGCGGAAAAAGTCGTTCCATGGCAGCGAGTACATAACATTAGCCGCTTGGAGACACTGTTCGTCAGTTTCGTAAAAGTTCGACAGCATAAAGTTGGCTTTATCAGGCCTGTCAAGAAAATCTTCGCAGGCAGTAAAACCGAACAGCAGTATTGTTAATATAAAATATATTTTTTTCATATCAGTAATTTTTTAAAAGGAAACATTAACTCCGAAAGAAACCGTCCTTGGAGCAGGATAACGTCCAAGGTCGAATCCGAAAGTATAACCGGTTGCATCCTGCGGATTTACGCCAACTTCGGGGTCGTAACCCGAATATTTGGTAAACGTATAGAGATTCTGAATATTGGCATAAACCCTTATATTATCAACCTTTACGCGTTTCAGCAGAGTTTTCGGCAGCGAGTAGCCCAGAACAATGTTTTTTACCCTCAAATAAGAGCCGTCCTCAATATACCGGGTACTGATACGGGTATTGTCGTAGGATGAAGTTTCCCGTTTCGCTCGCGGAATGGTGGTATTGGGATTCGACACCGTTACGTTGTCAACATCTTCATACCAAGCATTAAATACGTATTTCGGGTCTTCTCGGTAAGGATTATCAATCGGATACTGCTTGTTTGGGTCAATAGGAACCAAATTGGCAAAATCCATTACTTTTTCCAACTGATTTGTCCAGTAACCCATACCGGTTAATTGGCGGTCAAGCGCATTGAATACCTTGTTTCCGTAACTTCCTTGCAGGAAAACCGTAAAGTCGAAATCCTTAAAAGTAACCGTATTGTTAAATCCGTAAGTAAAATCGGGCAAGGGCGAACCTATGAAAGTGCGGTCGTCGGTAGTGATTTTGCCGTCGCCGTTCAGGTCGCGGTACTTTATATCGCCCGGAAATACTGTTGAATATCGGTCATATCCGTTTTCGGGTATTTCGCCCCAAAGGTGGGTTTGAATGTCGGCCTTGTCCTTATAAACTCCGTCGGCAATATAGCCGTAGAATTGATACAGCGAACCGCCGACCGGCGAAAGGCAAATTATATCGCTCCATTGTCCGTAACCTTCTATTCCGGAAGCATCGGTGCCTTGCAGGGCAACTAACTTGTTTTTATTAAATGAAATCTGGAAATCGGAACTCCATTTTAAATTTCTTGTATCAATATTTCGGGTATTGAGCGATATTTCCAAACCCTTATTGTTGATTGTCCCGAAATTACCCATTGGAGCCGTTAGCGCAGAATTTGCATTACCTCGCGAACCGAAATAAGTAGGCAACTGTAATTGCATCAGCAAGTCGTTAGACGTTTTATCATAGGCGTCAATCGTAAGATTAATGCGGTCGTGGAAAAATCCGAGGTCTAATCCGAAGTTCCATTGTTCTTGCGTTTCCCATTTTATGGAAGGATTGGCAATTTGCGCTTGTTTGTATCCTGTGCCTAATCCGGTGGGAAACATACTTAAACTTGCATCCCAAAGGCCGCCATCAATATTTGAATTACCGGTTTGTCCCCATCCTATTCGCAATTTCCCGTTGCTCAAAAAGGCGCTGTTTCTCAAAAATGCTTCGTTTGTAAAACGCCAGGAAGCAGCAACCGAATGGAAATTTGCCCAGCGGTTGTTAGGCCCGAAATTTGAAGAACCGTCGCGGCGGAAAGTGTATGTCATTAAGTAACGGTCGTCAAAATTATAATTCCAACGGGTAAAGAACGATGCCATAGCGGCGTCGCCCATTCCATCGGTAAATGCTTGAAGGGAGTTATTTCCAAGAGCGGGATTTTTGATTTCATTTCCGGGCAGTTCATCGCCGAAAATTCTTTGCCATTCCCAATTTGATTCCCAAGCCTCTTGACCAAGCATAGCAGTCAAATGATGTTTCCCGAAGGTATTGTCGTAAGTTATATAGTTTTTCATAGCCCACCAAAGATTATTATTACGCTGCCACTGGTCTGTGGGGTCAACGCGGCGGACGGTTTCGCCAAAATAATACGAAGGCCTCCACGCTTCGGAGCGGCTGCCGGATATATCGTAATCAAGTTCGGAATGCCAAGTCAGATAACTAAACGGTTTTACGTCTATATAGATATTTCCATTTAATTTCTGGCGGTCGAGCAGGTTTTCGTCCAAATTGGCAATAGCAATAGGGTTGATTGTGGTGTAACCTTGCCTTACTGTGGTTGCATATTCGCCGTATTCATCGTAGATAGGAATATCGGGCGGGGTTTGCAGCGAGTAAGTCAAGACGCCTTCCGTACCTTCCGCCCTGGCAAGGTGCTCTTTTGAACTTGAATACATCGCATTTAAGCCGACAGTCAGCCATTTTTTGATGTTGGCGTCAATATTCGCGCGGAAAGAATAACGCTTAAAATCCGTTCCAATCAAAGTTCCATCCTGATTCATCATAGAGCCTGACAGGAAATATTTTGCAAGTTCCGTACCGCCCTGTGCAGAAAAAGAGTGCTGCGAAATTGGCGCTGTGCGGAAAATTGCGTCTTGCCAGTTAGTTCCGGCTCCAAGAATGGATGGGTCGCTGTATTCGGGCTGTTCGCTTCCGCCGGAAGTTTGCGAAAGAATCGCGTTTGCGTAAGTAGCATACTGCCGTAAATTCATCATATCAAGGCGTTTAGCCTGTTGCTGAATACCATACAGTCCCTCATAAGTAAATTTGGCCTCGCCTGCTTTTCCTCGTTTGGTTGTAATCAAGACAACGCCGTTTGAACCTTGCGCTCCGTAAATTGCGGTAGCAGAGGCGTCTTTCAGTATTTCCATCGAAACAATATCCGAGGGGCTAAGTGTTGAAAGCGGGGAAATAGAAGAGGCCTTGCCGTTTCCAAGCCCAAGCCCAAGCCCGTTGCTGTTGGT
Source organism: Dysgonamonadaceae bacterium (assembly GCA_031272085.1). GTDB lineage: Bacteria > Bacteroidota > Bacteroidia > Bacteroidales > Azobacteroidaceae > Azobacteroides. The sequence continues at coordinate 16,631 of JAISUN010000120.1, forward strand.
TTCCCCTCCTTGCCAAATAACTCCATCCACAACATACAAAGGTTCGGCTCCCGCATTAATCGTAGCTTGCCCGCGCACTCGGATAGAAACCGACGAACCCGGCGCTCCGGAAGTCATTACCGAAGTAACGCCCGCAACACGGCCTTGCAAAGCCTGGTCGATGTTGGTAATAATCGAACCTTTAATCTGACTCTCGCCAATCGAAGCAGACGCGCCCGAAAGGTCGCTCTTTTTCATGGTACCATAGCCGACGACGACAACCTCGTCGAGATGCTGCAAGTCCTCATTCAGAGCCACATCCACAGTTCCCTGATTTCGGTTTACCGAAATCTCTTTTGTGGAATACCCAAGATACGAAAATACCAGAACAGCATTCTCGGCAGGCAGCGCAAGCGAGAATTTCCCGTCAATATCGGTACTTGTTCCGGTAGTCGTACCCTTCACCGACACTCCGACCCCTACTAACGGTTCGCCGTCGTTGGCGGACGTAACCGTACCGGTGATTCTTTGTGCCGCAACAGAAAGGCTAATCAGAGAGATTAGCCACAGAAGCAATAGTTTTTTCATTTACCGTAATTCTGTGTTTTGTTAATAAATATTATTTTTTCACAAAATTACAGTTTTATAATTAACTCATTTGCTGTAATGTTACAAATGTTTGCACTTATGTAACATTATTTATATGTTTAAAAACAGAAAAAGGCTACTCTACCCTGAACTGCTCTTGAAGCCTGATATCTTCCGAAGATGCGCCTATCATAAGGGTAAATGTCCCCGGCTCGACTACAAATTTATTTTCCTGATTCCATAAACCCAAGTCGCGGGGCGTCAGTCTGAAACTGAGCGTTTTTTGTTCGCCGGGTTTCAGATTAACCCGCTCGAATCCGCGCAGATTCTTGTCGTAAGTTGTTACCGAACTCACATCGTCGCGGACGTAAAGCTGCACTATTTCGTCGCCTTCTCGGGAACCTGTATTTTTTACCGAAACGCTGACTGTAAGCGAACCATCGGCCGGAATTGTCCGCTCGCTGATTTGCAATCCGCTGTATTCAAAAGTCGTGTAACTGCGCCCGTAACCAAATGGATACAAGGCTCCGCTGACGCGCACTGCGCCCTCGCTGTCGGCTCCGGGTTTGAACGGGAAAGCGAAAGGAATCTGGCCGACCGATTTCGGAAATGTTACCGCTAATTTTCCGCCCGGATTGTAATCGCCAAACAACACCTGCGCCGCCGCCTGACCGGTAAATTCGCCCGGAAACCAGCCGTGAAGGATGGCAGGAATGTAGCGGTCGGCCCAGTTAATCGTTTCGGCGCGTCCGTCTATAAGCAGCAATACAACCGGAACGCCCGTCGCATAAACCGCTTCGAGCAACTGCTGCTGCCGTCCGGGAAGTTCGAGCGAGGAGCGCGAATAACCCTCGCGAACCGTTTTCTCATTTCCGCCCAAAACTAAAATTGCAACTTCGGATTTTCGAGCCAGAGCGACAGCCTCGTCGATAAGAGCCTGTTCGCCCTCGTCGAGCGGAAGCTTGTACAATTCGCTTTCCGGAAAGCGCTTATCTATTATATCACAGCCTTTTGCGCAACTGACTTCCGAATTTGGCAAATATTCCTTTATCCCTTTGTAAACCGATTTTATCGGAGCGTTGGCCGGCCCGTAACGGCAAATCAGATTTTTTACTTCATCAGCGTTAGGCCCGATTACCGCAATTTTTTTCAGGTTTTTCGACAGCGGCAGCAGCGAATTTTCATTTTTCAGAAGGACAAACGACTGCAAAGCCGCTTTCATTGCAACCGCTTGATGTTCAGGGCTATGGACAATTTGTGCGACAGTTTTTTCATCGCCTTTATAAGGTTCGTCAAACAGGCCAAGCCAAAATTTGACTTTCAGCACATCCCTTACTCGCGAATCTACCGTTTCCATACTGACTTTGCCTGTTTCTACCGCTTTCCGTATCGGCAAAATATAGGTTTGAGGCATAGTAAAATTAGTGCGCACGTTCAAACCCGCATTAATAGCCAGACTGACGGCCTCTACCGAATCGGCGGCCACACGATGCTTCGACAACAAATACTCAACCGCCTCGCTGTCGGAAACGACATAACCGCCGAAACCGTACTCCCCGCGCAGGATTTGAGTAAGAAAATACGGACTTCCCGTTATCGGAACCCCATCGTAATCGTTGTAGGAACTCATCACGCCCAGCGCTCCGCCCTCGACAAAAGCCTTGCGGAAAGGTTCCAGCAGTAGCGTCCGCATCTCGCGCGGAGCAACGTGAGGGTCGGTTCGCGTGCCTTCGTCGCGTCCGCCCACAGGAACAGAATAAACGGCAAAATGCTTGGGCGTCGAAACCAAACCGTGTGATTGCAGCGCTTTAACCATTTGCAGGCCAAGTTCGCCGGTCAGATAGGGGTCTTCGCCGTAAGATTCCACTACCCTGCCCCATCGCGGGTCCCGCGCCAAATCCATAATCGGCGCATAAACATTGGTATAGCCAAGGACTTTGGCTTCTTCGGCGGTGATTCGGGCAATGTCGGCCACAAGTTCGCGGTTCCATGACGCCCCCTGACCGCACTGGGCGGGAAACATCGTGGCGCGGTCGTGGCAAATGCCGCGGATTCCCTCGTTTGTAAAATCAACCGGTATTCCAAGCCGAGTTTCTTCCACAAACCAGCGCTGGATAGCCTGCCTGTTCCTAATGCTTTTATCGTAGGGAAACGAAAGCCGCGAGCGAGGGTCGCTCACGCCGTTGGCCTGCTCGTCGATATTTGCGATGCCGTCTTTCCAGATTTCATTTTTCCAGTTTGCCGTAGGCAAAGTGTCGCGCAAAACGCGGAACGAGCCGTAAAGCGTGGCCAACTGGCAGGTTTTTTCCTCGAAATTCATTTGCGAAAGAAGGTCTTCAACACGGGCGTCAATCGGCGCTTCGGGATTTTCGTAAACGTCTTTTATCCCGTTTTTGTTGAAATCAATCCAACCTTTCTTGTAAATCGACTGTTTTTTCTGGGCATCCAACGATGCAATGCTCAAAATCAGGCAGCCCGCTATGGCCGCAAATCTTGCAATAAAAATATTTCTATTTGTCATCTTATTGATTAACAATGGTTTAAGTTTCGTTATCATTTTTTTCGTTTCGATTTGCAAAAATATTAAAAAAAATTCAATTTTCCACCCTTTACAAACATTTAAAGCAGATATTTAAAATTTTTGCGTAATTTTGCTTTTTAAATAAAAAAATGAAACTCTGATGGACAACTCCCTGAAAGTCGATTTTATTTGCCTGCCCTCGCTGAATTTTGCGATTCAGCAAAACAAGGCTTCGGCAATCCGCTCGCTGTCGGTCGAAAACCGCGGCGACAGCGATATTTACGGCTTAACCGCAGAAATAAAAACTGAACCCGAATTTGCTCAAACTCTTACGATTAACATCGATTTGCTGCCCACCGGAAAAACTCTGCGCTTCGACAACGCAAAACTCCAACTCTCAACCGCATTTTTTTCGCAACTTACCGAACGGATTGCCGGAAGTATGGAATTTTCGCTGAAAAAAGACGGCGAAACGATTTACAGCCAGACAAATACAGTCGATATTCTGGCTTTCGACCAGTGGGGAGGAACTGCCGTACTGCCGGAAATGTTAGCCGCGTTTTCAACGCCTAATCATCCTGCGCTAACTCCGCTGTTGAAGCGGGCTTCGGCTATAATGGAAAAATGGACTGGCAACGCTTCGCTCGACGAATATCAGAGCCGGAATCCCGACCGCGTCCGCAAACAGATGGCCGCCGTTTATACCGCAATCGCCGAGCAGAATATCGCATATTGCTCTGTACCTGCGAGTTTCGAGAAATCGGGGCAGCGCGTCCGTTTAGTTGACGCCGTTCTGACCGGAAAAATGGGAAATTGCCTCGATATCTCGCTGCTTTACGCCTCCTGTTTGGAAGCGATTGGTATTCATCCGCTTATAATCATCGCGCAGGGACACGCTTTTGCAGGAGGCTGGCTTTATCCCGAAACTTTCCCAGACTGCGTGAGCGACGATGTTTCATTCCTCAATAAACGCATTGCCGACGGCGTGAACGAAATCGCGCTGGTCGAAGCAACCTGTATGAATCAGGGCAACGATGCGGGTTTTGAGCAGGCCGTAAAATCGGCCGACAAAAACCTGACAGAACCTTCGGAATTTGTGATGGCGCTCGATGTGAAACGTTGCCGCCTTGCCGGAATAAAACCGCTTCCACAGCGCATTTTAAGGGGTTCGCAATGGATTATCGAAGAAACCGGAGAACCTGCCGCCGACAAAAGCCTCAACCGCCCCGAAAGCGTGAATCCATACGACCTTTCGGCAATAAATCAGGAAATCCGCGTAACAAAACAACTGCTCTGGGAACGGAAACTCCTCGATTTAAGCCTGCGCAACAACCTGCTGAACACAAGGATAACAAAAAATACACTGCAACTGATTCCTTCGGAACTTCATTCGCTCGAAGACGCTCTGGCCAAGGGCGACGAGTTCAGAATCCTGCCCAGACCGGCCGACTGGGACTGTCCGGCAAACAGTTTCGGGCTTTTCAATTCGCCGGACGAAACCAGTCCGATAGTCGAACTCGTGAGGTCGGAAATTTCGCAAAAGCGGCTCCGTTCCTACCTTTCTGAAGACGACCTCGCCCGCTCGCTGAATCATCTTTACCGCTCGTCGCGCCTGTCGATGGAAGAAAACGGCGCAAACACGCTCTACATAACGCTCGGCCTGATGAAATGGTTTGAAACTCCGTCAAGCGAACGCCCAAGATACGCGCCCCTGCTGCTTTTTCCGGTAGAAATAATCCGGAAATCGGCCGCCAAGGGCTACGTCATCCGCGCCCGAGAAGAAGACACGATGATGAACATTACCCTGCTCGAAATGCTGCGCCAGACATTCGGAATCCTAATCCCCGGCCTCGACCCGCTCCCGACCGATGAAAACGGCCTCGACGTGAGGCTGATTTTCTCGATTATCCGCCAAAACATTAAAAATCAGGCACGTTGGGATGTGGAAGAACAGGCTCTGCTCGGAATTTTTTCGTTCAACAAATTCATAATGTGGAACGACATTCACAATAATGCCGCCAAACTGCTTGAAAATAAGGTAGTTTCGAGCCTCGTCAGCGGCAAGTTGGAGTGGAACGTGGAGGCGGAAGAAACCGACGCCGCTTCGCTCGAAAAAACTATGGAGCCAACCGAACTTGTGCTGCCCATCGGCGCCGATTCATCGCAACTCGAAGCGGTTTACGAGGCAGTAAACGGACGCAGTTACATCCTTCACGGCCCGCCCGGAACGGGCAAATCGCAGACAATTACCAACATAATTGCAAACGCCCTCTACCGCGGTAAAAGGGTGCTGTTTGTGGCCGAAAAAATGGCGGCGCTTTCTGTTGTTCAAAACCGGCTGAAAAACATAGGATTAGCCCCATTTTGCCTCGAACTGCACTCAAACAAGGTTCAAAAATCGGCGGTCATTTCGCAACTGAAACAGACAACCGAAGTCGTGAGGCTGAAAGAACCCGAAAATTTCCGTCAGGAAGCCGAACGCCTCGGCCGCCTGCGCAACGAACTGAACGCCTACATCGAAATCCTGCACCGGAAATATCCCTTCGGAATCTCGCTCTACGAGGCTATTACGCGCTATTTGAGCATAAAGTGCGGAGATGAAAGCCTGTTTGACGAAAAACTGTTCGCCAACCTTACCAAAAGTATGGTTCAGGAGTGGCAGGACGCGGCGGAATCGCTCGAAAGCGCCTGCAAAGTTTGCGGACATCCGCACGGACACCCGCTTTCGGAAATAAACGCGGCGCAATTTTCGTCCCAACTGAAAACGGAAGCCGAACAGGTTTTACGAGAAACTCTTGCGCTTTTGCCCGAAATTAAAGCCAAAAACAGCCTGATTGTCAGCATGTTCGGCCTGCCGGAACAGCAAACTCCGGAAAAAGAACAACTGAAAACAGCATCCGTAATAATCGACAAGTTGCTGAATATCCCGGAATTAACCCCAAAACTCCTGCTCCTTCCGCGACTTTCCGAAGCCTTGGACGAACTCGCCGAAACCGCAAGGCACGGCAAAATCCGCGACAGCCTGAAACAGGAAATATGCGCTGATTTTCAGGATATTGTGCTTACAATTCCGGCAAAAGACTGGCTTGCCGAATGGCAACAGGCTGAAACAAAATGGTTTATTCCAAAATTCTTCGGCCAGCGGAATATCCGCAACCGCCTGAAAGTTTATGCCCTGAAACCCGTATCAAATCCCGCTTTGACGCTAAAAAAAATAGCCGACGAACAGGAGGAAGAACGCGCTTTGAAGCCGTTTTCCGATTTACAGCCTCTTTTCGGCCGATTCGGAAAGCGCGAACACGAGGATTGGCCTGTTATTGAGCGAATTATCAACGATTGCCGCGAAATAAACTCCGCAATTTCGCGATTCGCAAAAGATATGGATACGGCCTCGAAAATAAAAGAAAAACTTGCTTCGCAACTCGCGGAAGGAATATCTTCATTTAAAGACGTTTACGAAGTAAAAATCAAGGATTTGCCCGGCCTGCCCGCTTCTTTGCAGAAAAAAGAAAACCGCCTGACAAGCCTGCTCGGAATAAGCCACGAAAACTTCGACGACAGCAGCAGAAAGTGGATAGAAACTCTCGAAAACAGCCTCAACCGCTGGCTCGCCAACCTCGACCGACTGAAAGACTGGACGCAATGGCTGACGGTCAGAAACCGCCTGCGCGAACTGCAAATCGGCTTTATTGCAGATGTTTACAGAGAAAAAAACATCCCGACCAACAAAGTGTCCGATTTTTTCAACAAGAGTTTTTATCATTCCGCAATCCTGTTCATCATCGCGAAAAACCCCATGCTTGAAATGTTTAACGGGAAAATTTTCGACGAAACGATACAGAAATACCGGCGGCTTAATTCGCAGTTTGAAAACCTTGTCCGCAAGGAACTTTACGCCCGTTTGGCCTCAAATTTACCCAATTTTACGATAGAAGCCGCCCAAAATTCGGAAGTCGGCATCCTGCAACGAAATATCCGCAATAACGCCCGCGGAATCTCGATTCGCAAATTGTTCGACCAGATTCCGGCGCTGCTCCCGCGGATGTGTCCCTGTATGCTGATGAGTCCGATTTCAGTTGCCCAATATATAGACGTTTACGCCGAAAAATTTGATTTGATAATCTTCGACGAGGCATCGCAAATGCCCACCTGCGAAGCAGTCGGCGCAATAGCCCGCGGAAAAAACGTGGTAATCGTGGGCGACCCGCGCCAGATGCCGCCGACAAGTTTTTTCAACGTCAATGTCGTGGACGAAGACAACATCGAAATGGAAGATTTGGAAAGCATTCTCGACGATTGCCTCGCGCTTTCGATGCCATCAAAATTCCTGCTCTGGCACTACCGCAGCCGCCACGAAAGCCTGATTGCATTCAGCAATGCGGAATTTTACGAAAACAAACTTTTCACATTCCCCTCGCCGGACAATATCGAATCAAAAGTGAGATTCGTTCCCGTCGAAGGCTTTTACGACAAGGGCAAATCGCGGCAAAACAAGGCCGAAGCGCAAAAGGTTGTGGATGAGATAATCCGCCGCCTGTCCGACCGCGAACTCCGCAAAAAAAGCATTGGCGTGGTAACTTTCAGTTCGGCACAGCAAACCCTTGTCGAGGACACGCTTTCGGATATGTTTGTGTTTCATCCCGACTTGGAAAGTTTTGCTCTCGACCGCGAAGAACCGCTGTTCATCAAGAATTTGGAAAATGTTCAGGGCGACGAGCGCGATGTAATCCTGTTTTCGGTCGGCTACGGCCCCGATTCGCGCGGTAATGTGAGTATGAATTTCGGCCCGCTGAACTTTGCAGGCGGCGAGCGGCGGCTGAATGTGGCCGTTTCTCGCGCCCGCTACGATATGATTATCTTTTCCACTCTGCAACCCGAAATGATTGACCTCCGCCGCACTTCGGCGGCAGGCGCGGCCGCGCTGAAACGATTCCTCGAATATGCCCGCCAAAAAGATGTTTACGTTCCGGACAGAGGCAATAAACAGTCTGATAATCAATCTGTTGAATATCTTATTGCAGACGAACTGCGGCGGCTTGGATATACGGTTCACGTCAATATCGGCAGTTCGGGATACAGGATTGATATTGGCGTTGTTGACCCCAAAAATCCTTCGCGCTACCTGCTCGGAATCCTCTGCGACGGCGAAAATTATTATCAGGCCAAGACCGCCCGCGACCGCGAAATAGTTCAGACAGAGGCACTTCGCCTGCTCGGATGGAATATTTGCCGCGTCTGGACAATGGATTGGTGGGACAACCGGACGGAAACCCTGAACCGCCTTCTGGAAAGGATTAAGCAGGCCGAAGAAAATAAAATTCCCGTTCAGGAAGAAATAAAGGAGCCGCAAGAAGAAAATACGGCGCAAGACGTCCTGAAATCGGCAGCCAAACGCTTTCCTTTTCAGTTAAATTCCGCGATTCCAATGCCGAAAAGCAGGGAAAAGAAGTATTCATCGGTATTTAATTCGAACGAGCAATACACGCCGGAAATGTTTTATTCGGCCAAAAACCGCTATCTTATTTCCGATATGACAAGAAAGATTATAGATACGGAAGCGCCTGTAAGTAAATCGTTTATGTTGCGGAAGATTGCTCCCTCATTCGGTATTTCGTCCATCAATGCCCGCGCAAAGGAAAATTTCGACAGCATCCTTCATCATTCCGAGAAATTTGTCGAAGAAACGGACGCAAGCCGGTCGTTTTACTGGAAAAGCCGCGAGCAGTACGAAACCTGCGATTTTTTCAGAACCGGCGCAGGACGCGATATTGCCGACATTTCGCCGGTAGAAATCGCCAACGCAATGAAACAAATTCTGACCGAACAAATCAGCCTTCCCCGGCCCGATTTGCTGCGCTTAACCGCTCGGATATTCGGCTGCCAACGCCTGACGGCTAAAACTTCCGATTTTTTGGATTCCGGCCTGAAAGAAGGCATACGCCGTAATTTGTTCAAATCGGAAAACGGACGGATTGTGAACTAAATAAAAGAATGGTTTTTTTACAATAAATCCGCCGAAAAACTGTTTAAATAGGCAGTAATAAACATTTTTCAAGAATTGAAAACACGTAAACTGCTTTTCTTGTTGATAATCCCGCTCGTCGCCTGTACTTCGTCGAAGAACACGAGCGGAACCCGCTGGTATCATTCGTTTAATACCCGCTACAATGTTTATTTCAACGGCGACCAGTCATATCAGGAGGCTTACAAGGCGATGATGGACGGCTATCAGGAAAATTATTCCGAAATGCTTCTGTTTCATCCGGTTTCGGCCTTGCCGAAAGATAAATCCTCGACCGGCGGACCCTTCGACAAGTCGATTGAAAAAGCGGTAAAAGCCATCAAAACCCACTCTATCCAGACAAAACCCGAACGCAAAGCCGGAAAACAGAACGACCCCGCCTACCGCGAATTTATGAGCCACAAAGAATACAACCCTTTCCTGCACAACGCCTGGATGATGATGGCACGCTCGCAGTTCTTCAACGGCGATTTTTTGGAGGCTTCGAGTTCGTTTTCCTACATTTCGCGGCTTTACGAAACTCAACCCGAAATTTCAACCCCCGCTCTCATCTGGAAAGCCCGCGCCTACGCCGAAATGGACTGGCTTTACGAAGCCGAAGATATTCTCGTAAAATTGGGAAAACAGGAACTCACAAAAAGCGAAAAAGACTTGTATTCAGGCGTTTATGCTGATTTAATGCTGAAGCGCAAAGATTATGAAAATGCGATTCCATATATGCAGGTTGCAATAAAATCCGAAAAAAACCGCCTCCAAAAATGGCGCGAACAGTACATCCTTGGCCAAATGCAAACCACTGTGGGACAGAAAGATGAAGCCTATAAAACATTTAAAAAAGTTTCGGGTTCAAGCGCTCCCTACCCTCTTACTTTGAACGCAAAAATCCGCGAAACAGAGGTTTTTCCGGGCGGCGACACCAACAAAATGGCCAAAAGCCTGAAAAAAATGCTCAAAAGTTCAAAAAACGAGGAGTATCTCGACCTGATTTATTATGCGCTCGGCAACGTTTATATGAGCATTCCCGATACCACAAAGGCTGTGGAAAGTTACGAACTCGGCGTGGAAAAAAGCGTCAAAAACGGCATCGAAAAGGCATTGAACGAAATTCAACTCGGCGATATTTATTTCACAACCCGAAAATATTTGAAGGCGCAACCAAACTATTCCGACGCGCTCGGCCAGTTGAAAAAGGAGGACGAGGCCTATCCCCGCGTATCCAAACGCTCGGAAGTGCTTGACCAGTTAGTCGTTCATTATGAAGCAGTTGAACTGCAAGACAGCCTGCAACGCCTCGCAAAAATGACAAAAGAGGAACAATTGGCCGTAGTAAATAAAATCATCGCCGACCTGATAAAAAAAGAAAAAGAGGAACAGGAAAAAGCCGAAATGGCCGAATACAAGTCGCAGCAGGACGAACGCCTCTCCCAGCAGCAACAGGCTATGAACCGCCAGCCGGTCATTCAGCAGCCCGCTACCGGAACGGATTCCGAATCTTTTTATTTCTACAATCAGCAAGCCGTCGCACTCGGAAAAACCGCTTTCCAGCAAAAATGGGGACGCCGAAAATTGGAAGACGACTGGCGCCGCCGCGACAAGGCAAGCCCGATGTCCGACGGCAGTTCGGACGAAGTTTCTGATACAGAAACAGATACTGATACTGCCGACGTTTCAACCAACGAATCCGACACAACCGGCATCGACAAAAACCTTTCCACCGACCCGAAAGACCCGATGTTTTATTTGCAGCAAATACCTGTTACAGAAGAAGATATAGAGGCTTCAAATCTCATTCTTCAAGACGGACTTTTCAATATGGCAGTCATTTACAAGGACTTGCTCGAAGACAACAGCCTTGCCCTCGAAACTTTCGACCGCCTGAACACCCAATTCCCCGAAAATGAGAACAAACTCGAAGCCTATCATCATATCTATATGATTTATCTTCGGGAAGATAGCGTGGATATGTACACCCTTTACAAGGCCAAAATCCGCGAAGAATTTCCCGAAAGCGCACTTGCCGCTGCAATGGCTGACCCCGACTACGAATACAACCTGAAAATGATGAATTTCGTCCAGGATTCGCTTTACCGGACTGCCTATTATTCCTATCTCGACGGCCAAACTCCCGAAGTCAGAAAGGTTTACGGCGAAGTTTCGCAAAAATACAGCCAGTCGCCGCTGATGCCTAAATTTATGTTTGTCAATGCTTTAACCTTTGTTACGACCAACGAAACCGACACCTTCAAGGTTTTGCTCCGGCAGTTGGTGGACAAATATCCCGAAGCCGACGTTTCGCTGCTTGCCGACGACATCCTGAAAGGATTTCAGCGCGGCCTGAAACTATCGGCCTCCGGCGACAATATGCTCGCCCGCGGCAGCCTGTTCAATATGCGCTTCGGCGGTGCGGAAGCCGATTCCTTGACCCTCGATTCCACAGTTGTTTTCCGGGCTGAAAACGAGATTCCGCACGAACTCATCCTCATTTATCCGCGCGGCAGCATCAACGACAACCTGCTGCTGTACAACGTTGCAGGCTTCAACTTCGGCAATTTCCGCGTGAACGACTTCGACCTCGAAAAACAGGACGTTGGAAATCTCGGCCTCCTGCACGTCAAAGGTTTCAAAAATTACGACGAAGTGATGCAGTACGTTTCGATGATTAGCAGCGATTCGGGCTACGTCAGGACGCTCGGCAAAGACGTGATTGTCGCGCCCATTTCGGTCGAAAATTTCAATGTTTTGATGAAAGGCCGCAGCCTCGACGAATATTTTGCCTTCTTCGCCAAAAACTACTCCACAGGCAACGAAACCCTCATCGCCCGCTGGAATCTGCAAAAACAGGAGGAAGAAGCCGCCAATATTGAAGAAGAAAAACAAAAAGCGGAAGAAGCGGAAAAGGCAAAAATAGACGCCGAAAACACTGAAACGCAGGAAATTACCATTCCAACAGACAGCATTTCGACAAATGTTTTGCCAAGTGATACAATTCCGCTGTCCAAACCCGACGAAAATCAGGCAATCGACGCAGTGAGCGACGTTTACAACGAAGCAACCGAGCGCGTGGAAGAACTGACGGAAAAATGGAACGAAATCGCATCCGACCCCATCCGCGGCATTCTTAACCTCTTCAAACGCAAGCCGAAAAATGCTATCGACGACTACGCCAAACAGCAGGAAGAAGCGGAAAAAGAACGCCAAAAAACGCTGAAAAAGGCTCAACAGGAACGCGACAAAATTGTCCGCGATTCGATAGCCGCAGCCGAAAAAGAGCAGAAAGCAGCCCTGCGCCTGAAAGAAAACGAAGAAAAAGCGCAAAAGGAAGCCGAAGAAAAGGCAAAAAAAGAAGCCCTGAAAAAACAGGAAAACGACAAAAAACTGAAAGAAGCGGAAGAAAAACGCCTCAAACAGGAAAAAGACGACGCTAAAAAAGCGGCTCAAAAACAGCGCGAAGCCGACAAAAAGGCCAAAGAAAAACTTCGCAAGGAAACAATGAAACAAAAGGAACAGGAACGAAAAGAAAAGGAAAAACTCCGCCGCGAAGAACAAAAAGCCCGCGAACAGGCGCGAAAAGACGCTCAAAAACAGAAAGAAGCAGAACGAAAAAACAAGAAATAAACAATGACGACAACGAAAAAAGACAGATTACTTTGGGCTGACGACGAGATAGACCTCCTGAAACCCCACATCCTTTTTCTCGAAGAGAAAGGATTTGAAGTTATCCCCGTTTGCAGCGGACAGGACGCCATAGACTGCTGCCGCGAACAGACTTTCGACATCATTTTCCTCGACGAAAATATGCCCGGATTGAGCGGCCTCGAAACCCTCTCGCAAATAAAGGAAATCAGCCCCGACACGCCCGTCGTGATGATTACCAAAAGCGAAGACGAAGGCATTATGAATCAGGCTATCGGCAGCAAAATTGCCGACTACCTGATAAAACCCGTCAATCCCAACCAAATCCTGCTTTCAATCAAGAAAAATGTCCATAAATCTTCGATAATCAACCAGACAACCGCCACCGGATACCAGCAGGATTTCAACCGGCTGGGAATGCAAATCAACGATTCGCTGACCGTCGATGACTGGAAAGAAGTTTACAAACGATTGGTTTACTGGGAATTGGAACTCGCCGAAACCCAAACCGGAATGAGCGACCTCCTGCAAATGCAAAAAGCCGAAGCCAACCGGCTTTTCGGCCGTTTCGTGCGCAACAACTACGAAAAATGGATTGCCGTACAGGATTCGCGCCCACTGATGAGTCCCGATATTTTCAAGAAAAAAATATTCCCGCTGCTCGACGCCGACGAACGGGTTTTCTTTATCCTGATTGACAATTTCCGCCTCGACCAGTGGCGCGAAATAAAAGATATGCTCGCCGAATTTTTTACTTTTTCGGAAGACCTTTATTACGCCATTTTGCCCACCGCAACGCAATATGCCCGCAACGCAATCTTTTCGGGACTGATGCCCCTGCAAATCGAAAAAATGTTCCCCGAACTCTGGGTTGACGAGGAATCGGAAGAAGGCAAAAACCTGAACGAGGCCCCGCTGATAAAAACCCAAATCGAACGGTTCCGCAAAAAATATACCTTCACTTACAACAAACTCAACGATTCCATTCAGGGCGAAAAACTGTCGCAAAACCTGAACGCTACCGACAATTCGCAACTCAACGTCATCGTCATCAACTTCGTCGATATGCTTTCGCACGCCCGCACCGAATCGAAAATGATTCGCGAACTCGCATCCAACGAGGCCGCTTACCGCTCGCTCACCCGCTCATGGTTCAAACATTCCGGCACCCTCGAACTCTTCCGCCGGATTGCCGAAAAAGGCTGCAAAGTAATCCTGACTACCGACCACGGCACCATCCGCGTTACCCAGCCGCTGAAAGTTATGGGCGACAAAAACACAAATACCAATTTGCGCTACAAACTCGGTAAAAACCTGTCCTACAATCCGAAAGACGTTTTTGAAATATCGCGTCCCGAAGCCGTCGGCTTGCCCGCGCCAAACATCAGCACAAAATATATTTTTGCGCAAAACGACGACTTTTTCGCTTACCCCAACAATTACAACTATTACGTTTCATACTACGCAAACACTTTCCAGCACGGCGGCATCTCGCTCGAAGAAATGCTGATACCTATTATTTCTTTGGAGGCTAAATGAAATTATCGAAAAAAGTTGAGAATTAAAAAAATAGAATCGTATGAAACAGGGGAAATTTTATAACATAAATATCTGAAATGCAATTAAATACATAAAAATTAGCGTTTAATATTATTCTTAGACCCCAAAATCATCAAAACAGACATCGGCAGGCAGAAAAGTATAAGCGCAAGACCAAAAATGTAAGATTTTGTTGCCTCGCCATCGACGAAATCATCAAGCATAGCCAGAGTTAAATAGCAGGAAATAAGCAAAAATACAGTTCCTGTAATTCCGAAAATCACATTATTGCGAAAATACAGATTCACAGCGATTAACAGCGCAATCCCGCTACATATCAATTTCACGGGCAACGGCGAGCCTATCATGCCGCAAACAAGCAATATGACAAAAAAATTGTAAAAAAATCCATATTTGCAGAAAAAATTAAAACGTAATTTTAAATTAACAGAATATCAAAGTTCTTTCGCCAAAAACTTCGAGGTATAACCAATCCCCGATTTAACCAAATCTTCGGGCGTACCGGCAAACAGGATTTCGCCGCCGCCGCGGCCGCCTTCCGGTCCCATATCTATTATCCAGTCGGCGCACTTGATGACGTCAAGATTATGCTCAATCACAATCATCGTGTTGCCCTTATCCACAAGGCGGTTGATAACTTCGAGCAGCACTTTTATATCGTC
>JAISUN010000062.1 GCA_031272085.1 Dysgonamonadaceae bacterium
TCGGGTCGCAGCCGACGACCATCACTTTGCGCCCCATTTCGGCGAGTCCGGCGACAGTGTTTTGGGTTGTGGTGGATTTTCCGATACCACCTTTACCGTAAATTGCAATCTTTCTCATAATTTAAACATTTTTTTGACTAAAAAAACTAATACCTGATTATTGTTAATCAAAGTCTGTACCATTTGACAAAAAAACGTTATTCAAACCAATGAATAACGGCATTAAATAACTGATTATTAATAAAATATTGTTAAAACAAAATTTATTGGAAAATTGTCATTTTTATTGAAAAAGTTACATTTTTGTAACATATTTTGCAATAAATTACAAAAATGTAGGATTTTTGCATTTACTTGCTTAAAAAACTTGCAAAGACAATGATTTTTAAAAATAAAAATTTTATTGCACAATAAATAAATTTTATTTATCTTTGCAGCAATTATTTTAATTACTTGTTTAATAATATTAAAGAATATGTTACCTTCAAAATGTCCAAGTTGCAATAATGCGCTGAAAGTGAAAGCATTGTATTGCCCGAAGTGCCGAACGGAAGTTTCCGGTTTGTACGAACTTCCTGTGTTTGTGCAACTTACGGAAGAAGAGCAGCAATTTCTGCTGGATTTTGTGAAATTCAGCGGCAGCATCAAGGAAATGGCTGCAAAAATGCACAAAAGTTATCCATTTGTACGGAATTTTTTGGATGAAATTATTGAAAAAATCAAAAAATATGAACAAAATGAAAGTATTTAGTTTGGTAGTCAACCCTTTTGAGCGGGTTGCTGGCGCAAAGTCCCTTATTATCGGACTTGCAGTGATGGTTGCCGCAGGATTTGTCGGCACATTTTCCGCGACGTATTTCGACGGCGTTTTGGATGCGCACGTCGGAGCAAGCAGCAATTTTTTGCACTCTTTTGTGTGTTTGGCGATTGACTGGGCGGCCTTGGCTGTCGTTTTCGGCATTTCGGCGGTAATTTTTGCCAGAAACAGCCGCTTGATTGACTTGTTCGGCACTTTTGCGCTAGCGCAAACGCCGCGTTTATTGATGGCTTTTTGCGGTTTTTTGTTGCCGCAATCCATCGTCGAACTCAATAAGGCAGCCGAAACAGAACCGCTCGAAAGCGTGATTGCAAGCGCTCAAACAATTATGAGCCAACCGGGCGTTTTGGCGGCTTTAACGCTGTTTGCGGCGCTGTCCATCGTGCTGATTGCGTGGTTAGTGGCATTGTATTACAACGCCTTCCGCATTTCGACGAACCTGAAACAACCAAAAATTGTTATCATTTTCATCTTGGGGCTGCTCGTTGCAGAAGTCGTGTCGAATATTGCGATTGGAATGGTTTTGTAAAAGCCGCAAATATTTAGGGTAGATAGGTTATTTCCTTAAATATAATATTCCGTAGCGTCCACCAAGCCCGAACGCAACGCATATTTGGTCGCTTCGTAAACGTTATTGACCTCCAATTTGCGGAAAATATTTTTTTTGTGGGTAGTAATCGTGTGGATGCTCGAAAAGCGTTCTTCGGCAATTTCCTTTACCGATTTGCCGAGGGCGATAAGTTTCAAAATTTCTTTTTCCGAAGACGTAAGCAACTGTTTTTCAGATTCTTTGCTTTCAATAAAATCTAAAATAAACTGTTTCAGCCGCGGACAAACGTAACGTTTCCCACGCAGGACATTGCGCAAGGCTTCGCGGATTTCTTCGTCGGAAGAATTTTTCAGCAATATGCCGAAAGCCTCTTCAATACTGATTCTTTTAAGAAAAGGCAGGGCAAGTTCGTCGGAAAACAGCAGCCAGTCGATAGCAGGAAATCGGGAAGCGACAATCAGCAGTTCTTCTATGTTGTTGAAATCGAGGTTGGTATAGTCGAGAACTACGGCGGCGTCGGAAAATTCCGAAACGAGGGAAATCAGTTCTTTTTTAGTCGGGGCTTCCATTATCCGGTCGGCAAAACCGCATTCTTTCAGCAAGAACCGTATCCCGGCTTTGCTGATTGCCTGGTTGTCCGCTATTATAAAAACCGAGTGTTCCATTTTGCTGCGTTAGATTGTGCAAAGATACGGTTTTTATTTTTCCGAAAAAATACCCTAAATATGGTATTGTTTAAAAACGGAAAAAACTTTATCTTTGTACCAAAATAAATATTAGCAAATTATGGCAAAAATAGCAAAAAAACTTACAGATTTAATCGGGAATACTCCGCTGCTGGAACTCTCGAATTTCAACCGCATTCACGGCGCACAGGCTCGGATTGTCGGCAAGTTGGAGGCGTTCAATCCCGCATCCAGCGTGAAAGACCGCATTGCTCTGGCGATGATTGAAGACGCCGAAGCGAAAGGAATCCTAAAACAGGGAGTGGAACTGATTGAGCCGACAAGCGGCAATACCGGCATAGGTCTGGCTTTCGTGAGCGCGGCCAAGGGCTACAAACTAACGCTCACGATGCCCGAAACGATGAGCATCGAACGCCGCAACCTCTTGAAGGCTCTGGGTGCAAACCTTGTGCTGACGCCGGGCGCCGACGGGATGAAAGGCGCGATAGCAAAGGCTGTGGAACTGAAAGAGGCCAATCCGAAAGCAATTATTTTACAGCAGTTTGAAAATCCCGCCAATCCCGAAGTTCACAAGCGGACGACCGCCGAAGAAATCTGGCGCGATACCGACGGAAAAGTGGATATTTTTGTGTCGGGAGTTGGCACAGGCGGTACTGTCAGCGGAGTTGGCGAAGTCCTGAAAAAGCGCAATCCGAAAGTTCAGATTGTAGCCGTCGAACCTGCCGAATCGCCCGTACTTTCAGGCGGAAAATCAGGCCCTCACAAGATTCAGGGAATAGGCGCAGGTTTTGTTCCGAAAACTTACAACGCAAGCGTGGTGGACAAAATAATTCAGGTCGGCAACGACGACGCAATCCGCACCGGACGCGAACTTGCCAAACAGGAAGGACTTTTGGTCGGCATTTCGTCGGGAGCGGCGGCTTTTGCTGCCCTGCAATTAGCCAAACAGCCGGAAAATGCAGGCAAAACAATAGTCGCAATCCTGCCCGACACAGGCGAGCGTTATTTATCGACCGTTCTTTTTGCTTTTGAAGAATATCCGTTGTAAGAAAATATTTTGTACCTTTGCACCTGAATAAATTATTCTTGTGCTTATGGAAACTCAAAAAGTTCCCCTCGGACTGGGGAAGGACGACATAGGGAAGTTGTTGATGCAGTATGCAATTCCGGCGATTATCGCCACAACTGCTTCCTCGCTTTATAACATTACCGACAGCATTTTTATCGGACACGGGGTAGGGCCTCTGGCTCTGTCGGGGCTGGCTATTTCGTTTCCGCTTATGAACCTGACTGCCGCTTTCGGCTCTATGGTCGGCGTGGGCGCATCCACCCTGCTCTCAATCAGGATGGGGCAAAAAGACTACGATACGGCCAATAATATTCTCGGTAACGTGCTGGTTATGAATCTCATAATGGGCGTTATCGTTACCGCTGTAATGCTGCCTTTTCTGAAACCAATCCTTATTTTTTTCAGCGCAGGCGCGGAAACTCTGCATTATGCCGAAGAATTTATGACGATTATCCTTTGCGGAAACGTCGTAACCCACATGTATTTCGGCCTGAACGCCCTGATTCGCTCGTCGGGAAATCCTCGCAAGTCGATGATGGCTACAATTATGACTGTTTGTATCAACTTGGTACTCAATCCATTATTTATTTTCGGATTTCATTGGGGAATAAAAGGGTCGGCTATTGCAACGGTCATTTCGCAGGTAATAGTTCTCTGCTGGCAAATACATCTGTTCAACAACAAAGATTTCTTTATCCATTGGAAAAGAGGAATTTACCGGCTTAAAAAGAATATCGTTTCCGATTCGCTGTCTATCGGGCTTGCGCCGTTTTTGATGAATGCGGCGAGTTGCCTGATTGTCATTCTGATTAATAAGCAGTTAATTCGGCACGGAGGCGATTTGGCGGTAGGCGCTTACGGCATCGTGAACCGCGTTTCTTTCCTGTTTGTGATGATTGTTATAGGCTTGAATCAGGGAATGCAGCCGATTGCGGGCTACAATTACGGGGCGAAACTTTATCCCCGCGTGCTGGAAGTGCTGAAAAAGGCGGTTTTTTTCGCCACAATAGTAATGGTTACCGGATTTGCGGTTGTGGAATTGTTTCCCCACGCCGTGGCCTCGGTTTTCACGAAGGAAGAGTCGCTGATAAATCTGGCTGTGGAAGGCCTACGGTGGGTATTTTACATCTATCCGCTGGTAGGATTCCAGATGGTCAGTTCGGCCTTTTTCCAGAGTATCGGCAAGGCTCAAAAGTCGATTATCCTCTCTATGTCGCGGCAAGTGCTGCTTTTAATCCCGTTTTTGCTCATTTTCCCGAATATTTGGAAAATCGACGGCGTTTGGGCGAGCATCACGGTTTCGGACGCTTTATCGGTTTTGATTGCCGGATTTTTGCTCTGGCGCGAACTGCGTAAATGGAATAAAAAATAAAAAATACCTGAAAAATATATAGAAAAATGAAAAATTATGTGATAACGATAGGTCGGCAACTCGGCAGCGGTGGAAAAGCGGTAGGCGAAAAACTTGCTAACGAACTCGGAATCAGTTGCTACGACAAGGAACTCCTGCTGCTGGCTTCGCAGGAAAGCGGACTTTGTACGGAATGTTTTGAGGCTTCCGACGAGAAAAACGCCAAAAGTTGGTTCGGGAGTTATTTCGGCTTCCGGTCGGGCTTTATGGGCTTCAATACGGGCAATTACCTGCGCAGCGAGACGTTTTTCAAGATTCAGAGCGATATTATTCTCGACCTTGCCGAGAAATCCTCCTGCATTTTCGTAGGCCGTTGCGCCGATTATATTTTGAGGAAACATCCTCGGCGTTTGAGTATTTTTATCAGCGCTTCCGATAAAGACCGGATTGCGCGGTTAGTGCGAAACAACGGCATTTCGGAAAAGGAAGCGAAAGCGCAAATAGAGCAGGCCGACCGTACCCGCGCCTCCTATTACAACTATTATAGCGCCAAAGTCTGGGGAATGGCCGCTTCTTACGACATTTGTTTCAATTCATCGCTGTTTGACGAGGACGAGATAACGGCCTACATCCGCGATTACGTTAAAAAGAAATTTCTTTAACCTCCGGAAAAATGTTTGGATTTTTTGTCTTCATTTTTGCTGTTTATGCGGTTTTTAATCTTTATGTGATTCGGAAACTGATGAAATCGCTTCCGCAACGGCCTTCGCTCTTGAAGTCCGCTGTGTTGGCGGTTTTTATTTTCCTGTTTGCCGCATTTCCGCTTGCAATGCTGCTTCGCAACCTGTTGCCGCTGCCTGTTCTGAAAGCGCTTTATATGCCCGGAACTTTTTGGCTGGCTGTAATGATGTATTTGCTTGTATATCTTGTTGTTACGGATATTCTGTTTTTGCTGTTGAGGCTTTTTGGCGCGATTCCCAAAAATTCGAGGGCAAAATGGAGCAGCGTCCGCGTTTCAATAGGCGTTGTTTTCATTGCCGGACTGCTGATTTACGGTTATTGGAATTTTACTCATCCTGTTGTGGTTGAGCGTGTTATAGAGATAGACAAGCCTGCCGGAAAGTTTTCGGAATTGAAAGTCGTCGCCGTCAGCGACCTTCATCTCGGGGCCAATATCGACCGCGCCCGCCTGACGAAATACGTCGATTTGATAAACGCTCAAAACCCTGATATTGTGCTGATTGCGGGCGATATTGTCGATAACAGCGCCCGCCCTTTGAACGAGGAGCGGATGGAGGAGGAAATCAACCGCATAAACGCGCATCTGGGTGTGTATTTTTGCCTTGGAAATCACGAATATTTGTCCGGAATCGAGGAAAGCCTCGATTTCCTGAAAAAAACAAAAATGCACTTGTTGATAGATGATAATGTGCTTATTGACAGCAGTTTATATGTTATCGGACGGGACGATTCAAAACTGAATCCCGACAGAAAAACATTACAGGAATTGGTTGCGGCGGCGAATCTGGATTTGCCCTTAATCCTGCTCGACCACGAGCCATACGGGTTGGAAGAGGCCGCGCAGTGCGGCATCGACCTGCAAATTTCCGGCCATACGCATAATGGGCAAATCTGGCCGGGAAACCTGATTGCAGCCGCTATTTTTGAACTTCCTTACGGTTTCGCCAAAAAAGGCTCGACAAATTATTGCGTTTCTTCCGGCCTCGGACTGTGGGGGCCGATGCTGCGAATCGGCACTCAATCGGAAATTGTTGTTATTCGTTTGAAGTTTAAAAATTAATGCTTATATTTGTGGCGGAAAATTTTAAAAATATTTCAAATCTAATATTTACCGATTGGACTGTTGTATAATTAAAGTAACTTTGTCTATTATGAAACATAAATCCACAATTTTTTGGCTCGCAATTTTGGCCGTTCTGTTTGCTTTTTTGCAAATCAGGCATGAGTTCCATTTCTATTATGTGGAGCAGAATCAACTGTTTCAGAACGATTTCGCTTTTGTTGCCGATATGCTGTTTAATGTCGGCGGATTGGCTGCGGCGCTTGCAGAATTTTTGGTTCAATTTTTCATTTATCCCTTTGCAGGAGCGGCTATTACGGCTGTTTTGCTGACTGCGGCGGGTTGGCTTTGCCATTCCTTGGTTAAAAAACTGTCGCCTGATTCAAATTTGGCGGTATTTTGCCTTTTGCCGGTTGCAGCGCTGCTTTTTGTGCATCTGGATTATATTTATCTCATTTCGGGGACTGCGGCTTTTATTTTTGCGCTCCTGTCGCTGCGTTTAGTTTTGCAAATCCGGGATTTTTACGCGAGGCTCGCTGTTGAAGCGGTATTGACGGTTGTTTTGTTCCTTATCGCGGGTTCTGTTTTTGCACTTTTTGCCTTGCTTGCCGTTCTTATTGAGATTTTGTTTTTTAAATCCGGGGCGAAGCGGTTTCTCGTGCTGATTCTCGCAGTGGAAGCGGTTTTTATTGCGTGGTTGAGCATAAAATGTTCTGTTTATGGCGAATATCGTTTTGCCGTCTTGCCCGACCTCTATTATAACTCGCAAATAAAGCCCGGTTCGGTGGTGCATTTTTCTTGGATTTCGATGGTAATTCTGATTATTGCAGCGCGGTTATTTAAATTCCGTACCCGCTTGCTAAATTGGATTTCCCTTGCAGTTCAGGCAGTTATAATAATTATAGTTTGCCGGATAGGACTTCCGAAATATGAATTTCGTAATTCTTACGAAACCAAAAAGTTTGATTATTATTGCCGCACCGAGCAATGGAATAAAATCCTCGAAGAGGGTAGGGGAAAGATTACTAACTACCTGAAACTATGCTACATAAATCTTGCGCTTTCGGAGCGTGGCGAACTTGCCGAGCGGATGTTCGATTTCGACCAGCGCGACCCCAAAGGATTGATGGCCGAATGGAACAAAACAACCGGCATCTCTCTGCTGAACAGCGATATAGCCTATTCCATGAACTGCATTGCGCTGTCGCAGGAAATGGCTTTTGAAGCCCACATCGGCGCGGTTGACGGCGGAAATCCGAGGGCTTTGAAGCGTTTAGTCGAGACAAATCTTATTTTTGGGGCTTATCCGGTGGCGGAAAAATATATTGCCGTATTGGAAAATACGCTTGCTTACCGCGATTGGGCAAAGTCGCAACGCCGTTTCCTGTACGACGACAGCGCAGTTGAAAACGACGCCGCGCTTGGCGTTAAACTCCGTTCAATCCCCGATACGAACAGCCTTTCGGCGATTGCCGGATTGGATGTTGAACTGCAACAAATAGCCGAAAAAAATCCGGATTCCCGTTCCGCAATCGAATATTTGGGCGCTCTTCTGCTGTTAGCCAAGGATTTTAATGGTTTTAAATCGATGATTGAACGTTACAGCGGTACGCCTGTTTTGCCCCGTTTGCCCCGCAGTTTTCAGGAGGCTGTTTGCGTTCTTAACGAAGCAAATCCTTCGGCGTGGGCAAGTTACGGCGTTTCGGACGATACGGCAAGCCGTTTTAACCGCTTCAAACAGACTGTTTTAGCCAATAAAAACAACCGCGGCGGACTTCCCTCTATTTTGGCTCCGCAATTTGGAAATACATATTGGTATTTTGTTATGTTTAAGTAATTGATAATGAGATGAAAAGACTGTTATATGTCATTTTTGCAGCAATGCTCGCCGCCTGTTCGCCGCAGGTTCCCGAAGGCCGTCTGATTGACGAAAAGCCTGCTATTTTCCCTGATTATGCCGATGTTACCGTTCCGCCGAATATTGCGCCTCTGCATTTTGCTTTGAGCGAACCTGCGGACGAGGCTTTTGCCGTTTTTTCGTTTGAAAATGAATCGGTTGCGGTAAAATCATCGAAAAGCGGATTTAAAATTTCGGAAAAAGATTGGAAACATTTACTTAAAAAGGCTGTGGGACAGTCAATTACAGTATCTGTAACGGCGCGGAAAAAGGGTAGGGGAGCGGAAACGTTTTTGCCGTTTAACATTTTTGTTGCAAAGGAGCCAATCGACCCCTATATTGCATACCGCCTGATTGCGCCGGGTTACGAACTTTGGAATCAAATGGGAATTTACCAGCGGAATTTGGAAAATTTTGCTCAAACGCCGATTCTCGAAAACCGCCTGACCGGCAACAACTGTATGAATTGCCATTCGTTTTGTATGCAAAATCCCGGAAAAATGTTGTTCCATACGAGGGCAAAATATGCCGGAACCTTTATCGTCAGCGGGAAACAGATTGAAAAACTGAATACAAAAACTCCCGAAACAATCTCTAATTTGGTGTATCCTTCGTGGCATCCGTCGGGAAAATTTGTCGCTTTTTCGGTAAATAAAATCAAACAATCATTTCACAATGCCGACCCGAACCGGATTGAGGTTTACGACGAGGCTTCGGATGTGGTGGTGTATGATGTTGAAAATCACGAAATTATAAGCGATACCCTGATTTTTTCGGATTCTGCTTATGAAACTTTTCCAACTTTTTCGCCCGACGGCCGGACGCTGTATTTTTGCTCTGCAAAGGCGCTTCCGATGCCTCAATCGTACAGGGATGTGCATTACAGCCTGTGTTCCATCGCTTTTAATCCCGAAAACAGAAGTTTCGGCGACAGGGTAGATACTTTGTATAATGCTGAAACAGAGGGCAAAAGCGTATCGTTTCCGCGGGTTTCGCCAGACGGAAAATATTTGGTTTATACCCTGTCTGCTTACGGCAATTTTTCAATCTGGCACAAAGACGCTGATTTGTATATTGTTGATTTACAGACAAAAATGAGCCGGGCATTGGATGTTTTAAATTCCGGCGACGTAGAAAGTTATCATTCGTGGAGCAGCAACAGCCGCTGGCTTGTTTTCAGCAGCCGCCGTTTGGACGGGCTTTACACGCGGCCTTTTTTTGCCTACGTCAACGAGCGCGGCGAGACTTCCAAGCCGTTTTTGCTGCCACAAAAGCAGCCGGATTTTTACACTTTCCTGATGCAATCCTATAATATTCCTGAATTTGTGAAGGGAAAAGTAGAGGCCGGCAGCGCCGATTTGGCCGATAAAGTGCGGAACGACAAGGGAATAGACCTGAAATTCGCCGGCCTGAAATGAATTTTTGAGATGAGCGATTTGTACAAAACCATATCCGGCATTTCGGAAGGCTACTATACCGAATTGAGAAGCAAATTTATCTCTTTTGCGCTGCCGGTACGGACTGCCGACGAGGTAAAAGAGCGGGTCGAGGCTTTCAGAAAGCAATATTACGACGCCCGCCACGTCTGCTGGGCTTATATGCTGGGGCCTGAACGCGAACAGTTTAGAGTCAACGACGACGGCGAACCTTCATCCACAGCCGGAAAGCCGATTCTGGGAGTTGTCAATTCAAATGAACTGACTGATATTCTGATAGTTGTAATCCGATATTTTGGCGGAGTAAAACTCGGAACAAGCGGACTGATTGCGGCTTACAGGGCTGCCGCGCAGGATGCGGTCGCCAATGCCGAAATTGTCGAAAAAACGGTTGACGAGCAGTTTGCCATTGCCTGCGAATATCCGTTTGTGAACGGCATAATGAAGATAATCAAGGACTTGTCGCCCGAAATAGTTGCTCAAAAGTTCGATATGGACTGCGAATTTACGCTGCGAATCCGCAAGAGCGAAGCGGCGCAGTTGCGTGAAAGGCTGCTGAAAGTCGAAACGGCGAGGGAAATTATTTCTTCTTCCTGACGCTCCACCCGAATTTCCCGATAAAATCGCCGAGGCCGTAGTAGTTGCCGTGGGAATAGACTAACAGACGCGCTTTTTCCATATCGAAAGCGCCGGTTTTGGGGTCGATATACTGCTCGTCGGCAAGGATATTCACCACTTCGGCTATGAACATATCGTGAGTTCCGAGGGCTACGATTTCCTTTACGCGGCACTCGATGCAGAGCGGCGATTCGTCGATGTAAGGCGCATCCACGACGTGGGCTTTTACCGGCGTGAGGTTCATCTCGCGGAACTTGTCGTAATCTTTTCCCGAACGCACGCCGACCCAGTCGGTTTGCCGCGCTAAGGCTTCGGTTGTGAGGTTGATTACAAACTCCATATTTTTCTTCAAAACGGGGTAGGAGTGCCGCCCCGGACGCACTGATATATAGCACATTGCGGGGTCGGAGCAGATTGTTCCCGTCCAGGCGACGGTCAGGACGTTGTATTCCGATTCGTCGCGGCCGACAGTTACCATAACAGCCGGAAGCGGGTAGAGCAGGGTGCCGGGGCGCCAGTCGATTTTTGTTGCCATATTATAATAGGAGTATGTCTTCTTTTTTGATTTTCAGTTCGCAATATTCGCACCGTAAGGTAACGTTCTCTTTATCAATTACTTGAAAGCGGGTTCTCATAGGTTCGTTGTTTGTGATGCACTTTGGATTGTTGCATTTCACGATGCCGCTTATTTCGTCGGGCAGGTGGACAAGTTTTTTTTCCACCACTTCGTAGTCGCGGATAATATTGAGTTTGACCGAAGGGGCTATCAGCGAGATTCGGTTTATTTCGTCCTGCTCGAAGAATTTTCCGGCGATTTTCAGGATTCCTTTTTTGCCCATTTTTTTGCTGTCTAAGTTGTAGCCTATTGTTACGGGCGTTTTCAGGTTTTCGACGCCGAGCAGGCTGACCACCTTGAACAGTTGTTCCGAGGGGATATGGTCGATGACCGTTCCGTTTTCTAATGCCGCTATTTGCAGTTCCCGTTTATTATTTTCCATTTTTAAATATATTTAAAAATTTTTTAAAAGAATTTAATAATTAAAAATTCAGCCGACGCCGAGTACGTCGCTGATTATTGCCTGACGGGCGTACACTCCGTTTTTGGCCTGCTCGAAATAGTAGGCTTTCGGGTTGTCGTCCACGTCGTAGGCTATTTCGTTCACTCTCGGCAGCGGGTGCAGGATTCGCAGGTTGGGTTTGCTTTCGGCCAGCATGCAGTTTTTGAGGATATATACGTTTTTCACCTTTTCGTATTCCATCAGGTCGGTGAAGCGTTCGCGCTGGACGCGGGTCATATAGAGTATATCCGACTGATTGATAACCTCTTCCGAGAAATCGACATATTCTTCGTAGGGCAAATTGTGTTCGTCCATAAACTGTCGGTAAATGTCGGGAAGCCGGAGTTCTTCGGGCGCAATAAATTTGAAATGCGGCTTGAAATGCGACATTCCCACAATCAGCGAATGGACGGTGCGTCCGTATTTCAGGTCGCCGACCATTGTGATGACGAGGTTTTCGAGCCGTCCCTGCGTTTTATAGACAGAGTAGAGGTCGAGCATTGTCTGCGAGGGGTGCTGGTTGGCTCCGTCGCCGGCGTTGATGATGGGAACGTCGGTAATTTCGGCCGCATACCGGGCGGCTCCTTCGAGGTGGTGGCGCATAATAATAAGGTCGGCGTAATTGCTGACCATTTTTATTGTGTCTTTCAGGGTTTCGCCTTTCGACGAACTGGTGGTTGCGGCGTCGCTGAATCCGATAACTTTGCCGCCAAGCCGGTTTACGGCTGTTTCAAAACTCAATCTGGTGCGGGTTGAAGGCTCGAAAAAAAGCGTTGCGCAGACTTTTCCGGCGAGGATATTCCTATTCGGCTCTTTTTCAAACGATTCCGCTTTCCGCATAAGGCGCAGGATGTCGTCTTTCGACAAATCGGCGACCGAAACAAAGAAATTTTTATTCATAAAAAAACAGCATTTTTTGAGATACAAATATAGATATAATTTGTTTAAATTATCAAAAAAAGTTAATTTTTTAAGTTTTTTTTGGTTTTTCTAAAAAATTATTGTAATTTCGCATCGCTGTTGTGGAATAATCTTCGTTATTATTTCAGTAAGTATAAAACTTTAACACACACATATATGATGAAAATAACTAGCATTGTATTTTCATTTCTTACTATCGGTTTAACCCTTGTTTCTTGCCGTGATGAGTACGATTACAACGACAGGGAGCCGGATAAGACAATGGTAGGAAATAGTATTTATGATTGGCTAACTGATGACGGGAATTTTACCTATTATCTGCGAATCGTAGAATCCATTCAGGA
This sequence comes from Dysgonamonadaceae bacterium, assembly GCA_031272085.1. GTDB lineage: Bacteria > Bacteroidota > Bacteroidia > Bacteroidales > Azobacteroidaceae > Azobacteroides. Next base: position 12,549 of record JAISUN010000062.1, read on the forward strand.
TGCGGGAGTCAATTATGCAGAAGTTTTGAAAACGACCGGTACGAAAACTGTGTTTGTGGCCGACGATGCTGCTTTTGAAGCATTTTTCGCCAACAATCCTTATGGTATCCGGAAGTTTGAAGATTTTACTGCTTCCCAAAAACGGGCGATTTTCTTTTCCTGCATGCTTGACGACGCATATCTCGTAGAGATGATGTCAAGCACGCCCGGAGCCAGCGGCTCGAAACCGAATCAGGGACAGGCCATGCGGCGGACTACTTCGTGGTCGGCGCTCGATTCCATTCCCTTTGAAAAGGGAAGCGGTTTGCCCGACAATCCTGCTTGGGAACAGTACCGCGAATCAGGTATTTATGTCTTGAAAGACAATGCCCAGTGGACAATGGTTCATTTTTTGGAACCGCAAATGCGGCTTCAAGGCATTACCGGCGAAGATTTCCGTATTTTAACCAAGACGCAGGATAATCCGGCGGGAATGACCTGGGATTCCAATTCGGCCTACATTTTCAACACGAAGATTGTCCGCAAGGATATAACCTGTAAAAACGGCTATATCAACGTGTTGGAAAAAGTGATTTTCCCGGCCGACAATATGGCCGAATATATGCGAAAAAATCCCGAAACCACGCTGTTCAGCCGGTTTATGCACCGTTTTTGCGCTCCGTATTACGACGCTGAAATAACCAACACCTACCGGCAGTTGCATCCCGATTTTCAGGATAAGATTTACGTAAAGCGCTTTTTTACAGCCTCGAACACGTATTGGCCTAATGCCGAAGGAATTGCAGACGCCAATCATAAGGTGGACGCATATTTAAAATACGACCCGGGCAAAAACGACTATTCGCCTAACACGGTGCAGAGCGATATGGGCGCAATGTTCATCCCCACCGACGCCGCTCTGACAGAGTTCTTTAACGAAGGCGGCGGCAAGTTTCTGAAAGAACGCTATCAGGTTTGGGACAGTATCCCCGACAACGTGATGAGCCTGCTTCTGAACAACCATCTTCATTCGTCGTTTCTGCAAACTACGCCGGAACGCTTTTCGAGTTTGACCAACCAGATGGGTACTTCCTTGAATATCAAGAAAGAAGACGTGCTTTACTCCGAAATTTGCAGCAACGGAGTCGTATATATAGTAAATAAGGTGTATCCGCCCAGCGATTACGCTTCGGTTCGCGGCCCGATTCTTGTGAACGAGAATACCAAAATAATGAATTATGCCGTCGAAAAACTCGGATTCAAACTTTATTTGCTTTCCTTGGAAAACAAGTTCAGTTTCATAGTCCCGACCGACGACGTGTTCGACAATTATATCGCTCCGGCTTCTGTCGGCGCGGCAATGCCCGAACGCTGGAAGTTTTATATGAAAAACAATCAGGTAGCGGCAACCCGTTACAGCCTTACAACCGGCGACAGCATCGGAACGGTAACAACCTCGTTAGTCGAAAATGCGCTTGCCGATATTGTTGATAATCATATAGTTGTTGGCGACATCGAAGATGGCAGGACATACTATCAGACCAAAGGCGGCGCAATGCTTAAAGTTACCGGCAAAGGCGTAGGAATGACGCTCGACAGCGGCGGCAATGGCGAACAGGGCGAAACAGTTACCGTTGCTAACGTTTATAATCAGGACAACGGTAAGACTTATCTTGTAGATAAAATAATTCAGACGCCTACAAGTTCGGTTTATTCCGTACTCGAAAACCACGATGAATTCAGCGAATTTTTCGCGCTTTGCCGCGACGTGTATCCCATTCAGTGGAACGGAATCACCTACGGCGGAAGTATTTTCGTGAACGACCAGTCGGGACGCGGAATTACGATGAATGTAGGATTTTTCAATACATTTAACTATACGGTTTACGTGCCTACTAACGAAGCCCTGCAAAAGGCTCACAGCCAGGGGCGTTTCAAAACTCCGGACGAGATTGAGGAATTAGACGCCGACAGTCAGGGGCCGGAAATGCAGAAACTGTACGAATTTTTGCGCTATCATTTCCAGGATAATTCGGTTTACATTGGCGGACAGCAATATAACGACGAATGGTTTGAGACGGCCGCATTAGACGATTCGGGCAAGAAATTCCGCCGTCTGTGGGTAACGAATACCGGCTCGCAAATGACTGTCAGAACTGCCGAAACAGGCGGAATAACTGCGCAGGTAGTAACCGGCGGCGGCCTTTACAACATTATGACGCGCGACTACAAGTTCAGTTCGGGCGCCGTAACGCCTAACTCGTCGATAGTTACTTCGTCGTATGCAGTTGTTCATCAAATAAATACCGTTTTGGACTTTCAATAAAGAATAATGAAAAGAAATTTATTATATATCTGTCTGATTGGATTCCTTTACTGTTTCCAATCGGCTCTCGCACAGGAAAGCGGCGAGATGATTCGCGGAAAAGTGCTGTCCGATATGGGCGAGGAATTAGTTTCCGCTACCGTTCTGGAAGTTGACGCTACCGGACGTGTCATAACCGACGCAATAACAGACCTTAACGGGGAATTTTCGATGAAGATAAAAAACTCCCGCAACAAGTTGAGGTTCAGTTACCTCGGTTATATTACGCAGGATGTGGCGATAGGCCAGAAGCGCAGTTTCGACATAATGCTGAAAGAAAACAATACGCTGACCGAGGTTGTAGTAACCGGCCGGAAAACCGTATCGAGCGGCGGAATGGAAATTGCGTACAACGAAGTGCCGTTTGCGATGCAGCGCATCTCTACGGCGCAGTTCGAGGGGATGTCGATTTCCTCAATCGACGACGCATTGCAAGGCCAGATTGCCGGCCTCGACATTGTAGGTTCGGGAAATGTGGGCGTAGGCTCGCAGATGCGACTCCGAGGCATTTCGTCGCTGAGTTCCAATTCCAATCCTCTGATTGTGATTAACGGCGTTCAGCGTCCCGACATCGCAACCACCGATTTCGACTTCAATGCCGCAACCGAACAGCAGTTTGCCGACCTCTTGATGTTGAATCCCGATGATATTGAGGATGTTACGGTGCTGAAAGACGCAGGAGCGACGGCCGCTTACGGTTCGCGCGGAGCGTCGGGCGTTTTGCTTATTTCGACCAAGAAAGGCGTAACCGGCCCTACCAGAGTAAATTACACATACAAATATTCGGGTTCCAAACAGCCTGCCGGACTGAAAATGCTGAACGGAAACGACTACACTATGCTTATGAAGCAGGCGCGGTTTAATCCCAACCAGAGCAGTTCGGCCTCCGATATTCCGGAGTTCACTTATGACCCCAATTTTTCGGAATACCGCTATTACAACAACAATACCGACTGGCGCGACGCTGTGCTGCAATACGGAAGCACACACGACCACTATTTGGCGATTTCGGGCGGCGGCGAACGCGCAAAGTTCCGAATCACAGGCGGTTATCTGTCGAAAGAAGGTACTGTCATCGGCCAGAAATGGGACAGATTGACTTCGCGGATGAACCTCGATTACCGCGTTTCGTCGAGAATCCTGTTTTCAACCGATTTCTCGTTTACCTATTCCGACAACGACCAGAACTGGTCGGATTCGCGTAGCGACAACGGTTACATAAACGGGAAAAGCATCCTGTATTTGGCATATAAGAAAATGCCGAATATGAGCATTTACGAAAAAGACGCCGACGGAAACGACCTTTCCACCTATTATAATATGCGCAAAGATTCAAAACTCGCGAGCGGCGAACAGGGATATTTGCGGAATCCGGTTGCTCTGGCTCGTTTGGCGGTAAATAACGATAAATCTTACGATATTTTGCCGACCTTGCGTTTGCAGTACGATTTGCTCGACCCTTCGGAACAGACTTTGCGTTACGACGTTTACGTTTCGTTTGATATGAATAACAGCAAGTCGCACAAGTTTTTACCGAAGGAAGTTGCTGCCAATCTCTGGTCGAGCGCCGACGTGAACCGCGCCGAAGACAACGATTCGGAAAGTTTCGGCATCCAGTCGGAAAACAAGATTCAGTGGAAGCCGAATCTCGGCCGCGACCATTCGGTGAGCCTTTTTGCTTCGCTATACACTTCTTCGGGAACTACCAACCGCCAACATTTGCTGGCTACGGGCTATCCCAACGGGCATATTTCCGACCCCTCGGCCGAAGGCTACGTCCGCGAACTGACCAGCGGCGTTGACCAGTGGCGGACAATGGCGTTCAACGGGCAGTTGCTTTATTCCTACCGCTCGAAATATATTATGTACGCGACTTTGCGCCGCGAAGGTTCGACCCGCTTCGGAAAAGACAACAAATGGGGATTTTTCCCCGGCGTTTCGCTCCGATGGAATATTGCGGAAGAAAATTTCTTCAAACGGGCGAAAGATTATGTCAATATCCTTGCAATCCGCCCCAGTTGGGGTATTACCGGCAAGGCTCCCGACCGCGAATATCTGCATTTCAGTTCCTACGCTCCTTGGAGCAGTTACGGCGGCGTTTCGACCATCCGGCCTGAAAACCTGCGCCTCTCGAACCTGAAATGGGAAACGACAAACGAATACAACCTCGGTTTCAATTTGGAAGCATTTAACAGCAAATATGCGGTTGAAGGCAACTTTTTCTACCGAAAAGTTACCGATTTGCTTTCAAAAGAAGCGCCTTTGCCTACTACAACCGGCTACGACAAACTTTCGTACCGCAATGTCGGTTCGATGAAAACTCTGGGCTGGGACGTGAACATCCGCGCAAACCGCTTTGTAAAAGCGGGCGATTTTTCGGCTGACGCTTACCTCAATCTTGCGAACGACGTGAACACGCTGGTTTCGCTCGACGAAGGCGTTTTGAGGAATTACAATAAAGATTTCACATACGACAACCGCAATGCCGATTATTTGCAGCGTTTGCAGGTAGGACACGCTTACGGTTCGATATACGGATTCCGCTACAAGGGCGTTTATCAGTACAGCATCGACAATCCCAATTTGGTTGCGAGTGGCTATACGCTCGGCACTGCGCCGGTTGTACGTAATGCCGACGGCGGAATTATCTACGACAGCAAGGGGAAACCCCTGCCGATGTACTACAATTACGGGCCTACCGGCATCAACTACCAGTTTCAGGGCGGCGACGCGATTTACGAAGACATTAATCACGACGGAAGCATTGACGAACTCGACATTGTTTATCTCGGAAACTGTAATCCTAAATTGAGCGGCGGTTTTGGAATGACCTTCCGATGGAAATCGCTGTCGGTTAATACTCATTTCACTTTCCGCTACGGGAACAAGATTATCAACACCACCCGCCGCGAAGCCGAAAATATGCTGACCGACAACAACCAGAGCATTGCCACCAACTGGCGCTGGCGCCGCGAAGGCGACGTTACGACTATGCCCCGCGCTCTGCACGCTTACGGCTACAACTCGCTGCCGAGCGACCGCTACGTGGAAGACGGTTCGTTTACGCGATTCAAAAACATCACGCTGAACTACCAGATTCCTAACGAATTAGTCAGAAAATACAACATCAAGCAGTTGAACCTTTATATGACCGTCAACAACCTGCTGTGTTTCAGCAAATATGAGGGCGTTGACCCCGAAATCGGCTACGGCAGCATGGGTTTGAGTAAAGACGAATCAATCACGCCGCGCTCGAAGGATTTCACTGTTGGACTTACTATTGGTTTTTAATTGTTAATGACTGTAATACAACGAAATATGAAAAATAAATTAATAAGATATGCAGCAACGGCGCTTGTTCTGATTTTCTCTGCTTCCTGTTCCGATTTTTTGGACATCAAGCCATTGGACAAGATGGTGCTGGAAGATTACTGGAAAACGCAGAGCGACGTTGAATCGACCGTTTTGGCCTGCTACCGCGCAATGCAGGAAGACGGCTATATGGAACGCATCATTTTAGCGGGCGAACTTCGCTCCGACAACGTGATTGTCGATGAGTCGAAACTCTCGACCCCCGCCGATATTGTTCACATCAACGACCTGACTATCAAGCCGACAAACGGATACCTGAAATGGCAGGATTTCTACCGCGTCATCAACTATTGCAACGCAGTGATAGAGTTTGCCCCCGGCGTGGCCGAAATCGACCCGAACTATACGGCAGGTTTTATGCGCTCGCATTTGGCCGAAGCGACGACAATCCGCGCACTGACCTATTTCTATTTGGTCAGGATTTATCGCGACGTGCCTTACATCGACTTTCATTATAAAGACGATACACAGCCGATGCAGATTCCCCAAACTTCGGGAAAGGAAATCCTGAAAAAATTAGTCGAACAGTTGGAAACAGCCGAGCGTTACGCCCTCACTTCGTGGGGACAGAATACGGTATGGCAAAAAGGCCGCGTTACGAAAAACTTTGTCCGCGCTCTGGAAGCCGATATTTACCTCTGGCTGGGCGAATACGACAAGTGTATCGCCGCCTGCGAACGCATCGAACCCGATATTCTGGGCGAAAACGACATTCTGAATCCGGAACTTGCTACCGGAGCCGAATTGCGCTTTATTTCCAATAAAACAAACGCCCTCAATGCCCTGTCGCTGATTTTCCTCGGCGAAAACAGCGCCGAAAGCATTTTTGAACTGCAATTCGATTCCTACGGACAGGCAAACAATAAACTCAACTCGCTGTATTACGGCTCCTCGACCGGTATCGGGCAGTTGGCGGCCGCTACGTTCAGCAGTTACGACGACGGAAAATTTTTCGACGCAAAAGACGTCCGCGGACAATCTTCGTTTTCCCCGCTCTCGAAATCGGGAAGCGCACAGGGATTCTCGAAAATCGTAAAATATTATTCGGTAATGACGCTTAACGACGACGGAACTGTTGCCACAACCACTTCAAAAAATGTGGACAACAATCCGCCCAACTGGGTGCTTTACCGCGTGGCCGACGTCTATCTGATGAAAGCCGAAGCCCTGGTAGAACGCAATCAGGCAGGCGATTTGGAAAAGGCTCTGGAACTTGTAAACACGACATTTTTGCGCTCGGCTCCCGAAGGCGTGCAGTTCCTTATGGACGACTACAACAGCCAGGCGGCAATGCGGAAACTCGTTCTCGACGAACGCCAGCGCGAATTTCTGTTTGAAGGCAAACGCTGGTTCGACCTTGTACGCTCGGCGCTCCGCGAAGACGACCGCAACGGCGGGCCGGACAATCATCCGCTCACGCTGAACTATATTATTCGGAAATACACCTACAACGGCGAGGTAATCCGAAGCAAACTGATACACACCGACGCTTTGTATCTGCCGATTCATTCCGACGAGTTGATTAACAATCCGACTTTGGTGCAGAATCCGTATTACGAAGTAAATATGAGCAAATAAAAACAGGAAAAATGAAAAAAACAGGATACATTATGAATAAAAGAATCATTATGGCGGCTTTGCTGTTCATCGGTCTGGCTTTTCAGGCCTGTATGGACGATGCAGTTCAGAATTTCAGAACGGCGGAAGAAGACGGGATTACCTCGTATCTTCGCAAAGACCCTGACCGCTACTCCGAATTTTTGAAGTTGATGGAAGCCGTCGGAATCGACAATTTGCTCGACGCTCGCGGCAATTACACTTGCTTTATTCCTATTAACGAGGCCGTAACCCGATATTATCAGGAAAAAGGCATTACCTTCGACCAGATGACGAATGAGGCTATCGAAGAAATAGTTTACAGCCATATAATCCGTTTGGAAAGTCCGACCGACGAGCCGATAACTACCGACTTATTTCCCAACGGCACAATAGGTTACGCCAATATGCTGGGCAAATTTATCCAGACTACTTACGATTCCATAGGGAATATTTACGTAAACCAGACGGCAAAAATCCTCATCCCCGACCAGGACAAGGAAACCTACAAGATTTTCAACGGAGTAATCCATACCATCGACCGCGTGCTGGAACCTTCCCGCGGACGGCTTTCGGGACTGATTGAAGCGCAGGAACGCTATTCGCTCTTCGCCGAAGCCCTGAAAGAAACCGGACTGCTCGATTCTTTAGAAGCATATATCAACGAAGATTACGACCGTCGTTACAAAGCCGGCGAAATTGCCGACGAAATGGTTTCTTTAAGTACCTTCAACAACGAGGGCAACTACACCAATAAAGGCGGAAAACTGAAAACACCCGCTTCGTGGAACATCGGATTTACCGCGCTTATGGAAAGCGACGAAGTTTATGCGCAGGCAGGGATACGGACGCTCGACGATTTGCGGAAATACGCCGAAGAACACGTAGTTCCGAAAATCGCAAGCGCATACAACGATATGAAAAATCCGAATAACAGCCTGCGACGCTTTATCGGGTACCATATTCTCGACCGGACGATGGACGTCAGCGATTTCATCCCCAAAGTCTGGACTGATTCTTATTACACGAAAGACGCCGACGCTCTGGGCGTGATTGTCGATTATTCAGGCACTCTCGACCCCTACGGAATTGTTGAAATCCGCCGCGACTCAAAAGGGCCGATTCTCAACCGTCGCAGCGACGGGACGGCTGTCCGCGTGCTGACCGAAACCGGAAACGTAGCGGAAAACGGTATGTTTCACGGCCTTGACCGCATTTTGGTTTACGACGGGGGCGTAGAATCGGACGTTTTGAACAAACGCCTCAGAATGGACGCAACCTCGCTGCTGCCCGAAATGCACACCAACCGTCTGAAAGGCAACGCGCCTTACGGCAAAGGCCTGATTTTCCCGCAGGGTTATCTGAAAAATCTTGTTCAACTCACTCCGGAAACTCAAATACAGTACGGCGGTGCAATGTCGTCAGGCTGGGCCGACCTTCATCTCGACGAAATCCTGATTTCCGGAAAATACGACGTGATGCTGAAACTGCCGCCCCTGCCCGAAGGAACTTACGAAATCCGCCTCGGATATACGGCCAACGCCAAACGCGGAGTGCTGCAAATAAGCCTCGACGGAACGCCCCTCGGAATCCCGCTCGATATGACCAAACAGGCTAATGACCCGAATATCGGCTACGTCCGTCCGGGCGACAACGCCGACGACCCCGACGGCATAGAAAACGACAAGATGATGCGTAACCGCGGCTATATGAAAGGCCCGAACACCATTCTGACTTCGATGTCGGGTTCACAGGTTTTGAGAATGTATCAAGGCTCAATCCGCAGAATCCTTACCACTTCCCGCCTCAACCGCGGCGAACACTGGCTGCGCTTCAAATCGGTGGAAGATATTGATACCCGCGAATTTATGTTCGACTATCTCGAACTCGTGCCGTCATCGGCTTATCCCGACCGCAACGACGAAGGAATAGAATAATTAACTGTAAAACATCATAGAAAATGAAAGATATAAAAACTAAAATATTTTGCAGTTTTGCAGCCCTGCTCATTATGTTCGGCGCAGCGGTTTCGTGCAGCGAGGCCGACGAACATTACGGGGCTTCGGACGAAGTGAAAGGCCGCGTTTCGCTCTGGGAAATGATTTCCCAGAATCCGGAATTGAGCGTTTTCGCTTCCATGCTGCAACATTATTCCTACGATAAACTCCTGTCGGGCGACCAGACTTACACTGTTTGGGCTCCCGCAAACGAGTTCCTCGGCGGAATAAGTATCGACGATTCGCTGACAGTTGCACGAATCATAACATCGCACATAGCCCGTTATTCCTATCCGGCTTCGGAAAAAACTTCCGAAAATTCGGATATCTATATGTTAAATGCTAAAAAACAGGCATTTACACATTCCGGAGCCGCTTATTTGATGGGCGGCGTGGAACTGCAATCGGCTAATATGGCCGCAAATAACGGAATTTTGCATATCCTGAACGGGAAAATCCCGTTTTTCCCGAATATTTGGCAAACAATGGAAGAATCGCGCTTCGATTCCATCCGCAACTATCTGTATTCTTTCAACAAACGCGAGTTTTTGCGCAGCGCTTCGCAACAGATTGACATCAACGAAGAAGGGATGATTGTTTACGATTCGGTTTTTTCCGTTCAAAACACGATGTGGTACGTTTACAACGGAGCAAAAGGCATCGGCTGGCTCAACAACGAAGACAGCCTCTACACGATGGTTTTGCCCGACAATAACGCCTGGCGCGAAACATACGAGAAATATTATCCCCTGTTTTTGCCCGACCCTTCGCTCGAACAGCAGGATTCTATGCAGGCAGCCAATACGCGCTACGCAATAGTTCAGGATTTGGTTTTCCGCGGCGAGATAGCAAATCCGGGAATTTTCTCGACAAACGATTCCTTAATTTCCACCCGCGGAGCGGTAATCCACAATCCGGCGCATATTTTCGGCGGAAACGAAGCGGTGCATACCAGCAACGGCTGGGTTTATCCTACCTCGAACCTGCAATACGACATGACGGATTCTTATGTAAAACATATAAAAATAGAGGCGGAAATTTATTCCGGCCGTCTGCACGACGAATCGCGCGATATGAGTACAATTTCAAACCAGTGGGAAACCTCGATTCCGGGAATCTCTAACAACGGCTATCTGTTTGTCCGCAATCTGGGAAAAAGTTCCAGCGAAACTCCCACCATTTCCTTTGAAATTCCGGGCGTTTTGCATACCGAATACGATATTTACGCCGTCTTCCTCTCGCCTTCGTTTGTGAAGCCTGCGAGCCAGGATACTTCGGTTACGCGCGTGAAGTTTGAAATTCAGCAGTGGAACCGCCTCGGCCCGAAATCCGACGACCGCTTCTGGGGCAACGGCAAAAACTGGGGACCCGGCTACACTCTGGCTTCTTTCAGCGGCACCGGCCCCGAATGGGTAACAGAGAAACGCGGAATTACCGTCATCAAGGCGGCAGAACGCTACGTATTTCCGTTCGCTAACGTGAATGAGACTGACAACGTATTCAGAATCAGGGTGATAAGCGCCCCTTCGCGAACAGATACTAACAGTAAGGATAATAAATTTAACAAAGAAATGCGAATCGATTACCTGTTGTTGGTTCCTTCGCCTTCAAACTAAATTAAACTAATTAGAATGAAAAAATATAATCTCATAGATGCGTTTAGACCGGCAGTTATCGCCTCGATGCTCTTTTGCGGACTTAATTTGCAGGCGCAGGACAGGACAGTTTCGGGCGTGATTCGCGACGCCGTTACAGGGCGGCCGCTGATGGGCGTGCAAGTGAAAACTGCCGACGGACGAGCCGTTGCAATATCCGATACGGCCGGCGTCTATACTATTAAAACAGGCTCTGTTTCAGATGTTTTGCTCATCAATGCTCCCGATTATTCGCTTCGCGAAATCCCATTGCAGGGCAGGCAAACGGCCGATGTAAATCTTTATTCCAGCCGCTTCTCGTCGGGATACGGAAATGTAGAATCTCTATCGGGAAGTGTCAGGAAAACTACTGATATTCAGGCAGTTAATCAGGCTTCGGATTTTTGGTCAACCACTGCGGTTTCCATCGATTCAAAACTGCAAGACCTGCTTGGCGGCGACGTCCGCGCCATTCACCGTTCGGGTCAGACGGGCGCCGGAACTGCGCTGTTCATCCGCGGAATCAACTCCCTGAACGCTTCGGCGCAACCGCTTATTGTCGTTGATGGAGTGGTTTGGGACAATCAGTTGGATGGAGTTTCGATTCACGAGGGATTTTTCTCGAATCCGCTTGCCAACATCAACTCCAAAGATATTGAAAGCATTACCGTGCTGAAAGACGGAAACACGATTTACGGCAGCAAAGCAGCAAATGGAGTGATTCTGATAAAAACTGTCCGCGCAAAGGAAAAAGCCACCAAAATTACGGCCAATCTCTCGTGGGGACTTAATATGAAACCCGAACTGCCCAAAATGCTCGATGCAGCGCAATACAAGCGTTACGCCAGCAATCAGGTTTTGGGATGGTACCAGTCGAGGCAAACCACTGTTCCTTCGGAAGAAACGCTTATCAGCGTTTTCCCCTTCCTGAACGAAAATGCGGCTTCGACTTCCTACCTCGATTATCACAACAACAGCAACTGGGCAAATGAAATTTACCAAAACGGCCTTGTACAGGACTATTCGGTAGGCATCAGCGGCGGCGACGACGTGGCTCTGTTTAACTTGGCAATGAGTTACAGCACAAACGACGGAGTAATCCGAAATACTGATATGGAGCGCTTTACGGTTCGTTTCAATTCCGATATTAAAATGTCGTCGAAACTGTTTGCAAACGTTGACCTCGCAGTGGGAAAAACTTCCCGCAACCTGCGCGACGACGGCGTGGATGACGTTACATCGCCCGGATTCCTCGCTCTTGTGAAATCACCGCTCATTGCGCCGTATATGCGGAACAAGACTACCGGCGAATTTTCACCCACCCTGTCGGATTACGACAAGATTGACCCGCTGGCGCCCCTGTCGAATCCCCGCGCCCTGACCGACGTTGCAACCGGCAGTTCCTCGCGGATGAATTTCCTGCTGCATCTGAATCCTTATTTCAAATTCAGCAAAAACCTGCTTGCCGGAACGGTTTTCTCTTATAAACTCGACCGTGTGAAGGAATCGTTTTTCATTCCCAACAAAGGCGTTGCGCCCCGCGAATTATCGTTTGGAATCGGCATTTTGAGCAATGAAGTGCGCGACTTGGCTCAACGTCAGTCTTCCATTTTCAGCGATACTTACGTAAAATGGAATCCGAATTTCGGCGAACACAGGCTTGCCGTTCTGGGCGGATACCGCTATATGACAGACGATTACGAATGGGATTTGCCTTCGGGATACAATACCGGAAACGATAACATCAAGGTTTTGACAAACGGACTTGGATACCGTTCAATAGTTGGCGAACAGCGGCAATGGAAATCAATGTCGTGGTACGCAAGCGCCGATTACGACTATCTGCAAAAATATATCCTTTCGGTTTCGGCCTCTGCCGACGCATCTTCGCGTTTCGGACAGCAAACCGAAGGCGGAGTAAAAATAGGAGGCGTAAACTGGGCTTTGTTTCCCTCTGTGGGAGCGGCCTGGATAGTTTCTTCCGAAGAATTTATGAATAACGTCAGCCTTATCGACCTGCTGAAATTGCGCGTTTCATACGGATTGACCGGAAACGACGGAATAGATGTGAACGCCAACCGTTCCTATTTCAACTCCGTTTATTATATGGGCGGCGCGACCGGTCTGCAACTCGGAAATATCCAAAACCGGCAAGTAGAGTGGGAAACTTCCCGCAAACTCGGAGCCGGAATCGACCTTCATTTGCTCGACGAACGCTTAATGCTGTCGGCCGACGTTTTCAGCAGCCATACCGATAACTTGCTCACACAGAAAACATTAAAATCCATTTCCGGAATGGATGTTTATTGGAGCAACGGCGGAGCGCTCAAAAACAAAGGTTTTGAAGTAAGCATCGACGCGAAAGCCGTCAATACAAAATCTTTCAAATGGGAAGTCGGCGCAAGCGCAGGCCATTACAAAAACGAAATCACCGCTTTGCCCGACGGAGCCTATATCACGGAAATCCTGAACGGAAACATCCTGACAGCCGTAGGCAGCCCGGCCGGAGTATTTTACGGATACAAAACCAAAGGAGTTTTTTCGACTTCCGAACAGGCGAAAGCGGCCAATCTCTCGAAACTGAACACCAACGGCACGCTTACCTCTTACGGAGCAGGCGACGTGTGGTTTGAAGATACCGATGGAAACGGGATAATTTCTTCTGTTTCAAGCGGTTCGATTTGGACAGCCGATGGAGTGAAAACGCTGAATGACGACCGCCAAGTAATCGGCGACCCCAATCCCGACTATTACGGAACGTTTTCCAACCGCTTCTATTTCAAGCGTTTTTCGCTCGACGCACTTTTCTCGTGGTCTTACGGCAACGACGTTTACAATTACCTGCGCTCGCAACTCGAATCGGGAGCGACATTCTACAACCAGACGGCGGCTATGGAAAACCGCTGGACAGCCGAAGGACAGACGACCAACGTTCCCCGCGCAGTTTACGGCGACCCGATGGAAAACAACGTTTTTTCCGACCGCTGGATTGAAGACGGCTCGTATTTCCGCCTGAAAACGCTGACGCTCTCTTACGAAATCCCGATTACTTCGCTTTATCTGCAAGGAATCACGCTCTGGGCTTCGGCCAACAACCTGTTTACCCTGACGAAATATCTGGGCAGCGACCCCGAATTTTCCATGGGCAACGGCGTTCTGTATCAGGGAATTGACGCAGGATTGCTGCCTCAAAGCCGCAGTTATTTCTTCGGAGTAAAAATTAACCTGTAAAAACAAAATTTTTATGAAAAATATAATAAAATCTCGTTTCCTGCCCCTTTTGCTCTGTATGGCAATAGTTTTGCCGTCCTGCAAAGATATGCTGGATACCAACTCCAACACCTATCTGAATACCGACGATAACCTGCTCCAATCGGCAAACGATTCGCTGTATTCGGTTATCGGAATTGTGCAGAAAATGGAGCAGTTGGGCGAACGATACGTCGCGCTGGGCGAACTGCGCGGCGACCTGATGGACGTTACCAAAAACGCAAGCATGGACTTGCAGGCTGTGGCCGATTTCACGGCAACGGCCGACAATCCATATCTTTCTACGAAAGAATATTACGCAGTAATAAACAACTGCAACTATTATTTGCAACACGTTGATACATCCATAGTTTCGGCCGGACGAAAAGTTATGCTCGGCGAATACGCCTTAGTAAAAACACTGCGTGCGTGGACTTATCTGCAACTCGGCCTCAATTTCGGAAAAGTTTTCTGGATTGAAGAACCGGTGCTGACTATCGACGATATGAACCGCCAATATCCCGAAATTTCGGTCGAGGAACTTGTTCCGCGCCTGATTAGCGATATTGAACCTTTTGTTGGCCTCGAAGATTATCCGTCATACGGCTCCATCAACGGGCTTTCGATAAATGCTTCGCTGATTCCCGTTCCGGTAATGCTTGCCGAACTCACGATGTGGAATGCAACTTTCACCGGCAGCGTTGCGGAATACGAAAAAGCGGCGCGGCTGTACTACCACTATTTTACTACTTCGAGCGCTTACCGTGCTTGCACACAGTACAACCAGTATTACGACAGCGAGTTTAAGGAAATAAGCGGCGCCTCTACGTGGTTTAGTTACTTTACGGCGCTGAACGAAACTGTAAGTTGCATCCGCTACAATTATAATTTTTCAGAATCGCCTGTGATTCCGCCTTTGGCCCTGCTTTGCCTGCCGTCGAATATGTCCGATACATACAAAGTCCAGCCTTCGCAGGCGGCTATCAGCCTGTGGAACAATGAGATATACGCATTTTACCGCAGTTCGCAAAAAGACGTAGTTTATAATTACGGCGATTTGCGCGGAAATCCCGGAAGTACCATGGCAACAGGTTCTTACAGTTACGCCAGCACAAACGAAGCCGATTCGCTGCCGTATATCACAAAATACGGTTATTTAAGAGGCAGTTCGGCAAACATACTCTATTTCGTAAATCTTTTCCGCGAAGGGAAGATGTATCTTCGTTATGCCGAAGCCCTGAATATGGCCGGAAAGCCCTCGCTGGCTTTCGCCGTGCTGAAATACGGACTTAAATACGAAGTGCTGACCGACCCGGCAAAGGTCTCGCCCGACGAGATTACTCCTTTCCCGGATTATTGCGATTTCACTTCGGACACGTATTCTACATATTCTTCCAATCGCGGACTGCACAGCCGCGGCTGCGGAAATGTCGATTACGATACCGTCTATTACGCTTTCACGCCGGAAACTCTGAACGAAAACCGCGCTTACTACGGTTTTCCCGAAACTCTGGATACGAAAACCGACTCGATGCAGTTTGTTAATGTGATGATTTGTAAAGAGTTAGGCTTGGAAACGGCATTTGAAGGCAATCGGTTTCACGACCTGATGCGCCTCTCAAAAGTTCACGAAAGGCTGACCGGAAAATCCGATTTTCTCGCCCGCTGGGTAGGACGCAAAAATCCCGCTCTGGAAGCGAAACTCGAAAATCAGGCCAACTGGTTTTTACCCTTCAAATAAAAATTTGAAATGAGATTTTTTAACATAATTATTAACAATTAAATCTTTGTTTTATGAATAAAGTATTTACTTTCGGCGTACTTTTCCTGCTGTCGATGCTGACAACAGTAAGTTTCGCTACGAACAACGCCAAGAGAAACGCCCAACTGCGAGACGGTTCGGCCGATTTGGTAGCCCCGAATTTCAGTTCGGCCGACGATTCAAATGAAAACTGGTATTATATCCGTTTCAAACGTCAGGCAACAAACAATCTGGTTTGGACAACCGATTACCCTACTAACAACGCTTCTTGGGGTATCAAGCAACTTGCACAGTCCGAATCTGCTTCGGGAAAATTAGCGCAGCAATGGAAACTGGTCGGCA
The DNA here is from genome assembly GCA_031272085.1 of Dysgonamonadaceae bacterium. Classification (GTDB taxonomy): domain Bacteria; phylum Bacteroidota; class Bacteroidia; order Bacteroidales; family Azobacteroidaceae; genus Azobacteroides. Next base: position 28,845 of record JAISUN010000062.1, read on the forward strand.
GCGCCGAATCGTTTTCCATCGTCAACCGTGCAACCGGTTTTTCGGTTGCTTATGCAGCGGCAGAAGATGCTGAAAAAGGCATCCGCGGCAGCAATTACGTAGTTGGCGTAGACCCCTCGACATATCCGGCAGCCGACCTCGTTCTGGAACGCAGCGACGCCAATCTGGATACCTATTGGGCTAATCCTCCCTCGCTGGGATGGGTAATTTACAACCCCTCTATCAGCATCCACGCATTTATTAACGACCGACAAACAACGACTAATTATCCTTGGCGCGACGCTTGCTACTATTATTATATGGATGCAGGCGACATCATCGAATTTGTAGATGCAGTAAAACAGACCATCGTTGTTGCTACCGACTCTGTCGGAATCGAAACCCTCGAAGGCGGACATACCGGACAGGCTGTATTCAGCGGCATTACGAACTTCAACCTCGACGGCGCGATTACCGCTACCATCGAAGGTCCCGACGCTGCAAACTTCGGATTCCTGAACGACGTAAACACCTTGCCCTCCGGCAGCGGTTCGCTTACTATCACTTTCACACCGCAAGAATCGAGAACTTACCGCGCTACTCTGGTTCTGAACGGCGGAACAGCCGCTCCTGTCAGCGTTATCCTCAACGGTACTGCTTTCAGCAGCGAACTGATGCCGAAAATCAGCGACGAAAACGAAGAACACTGGTATTTCATCCAGACTTACCGCCGCGCTGCCGCCAACACCGTTTGGTCGTTGAGCGACACCACGCTGATGATTGTTCAGGATACCCTGAAACCGGCTAATATCCGCGACGACCAGAAATGGAAAATCGAAGGAACATGGGAAGACGGATATTATTTCGTCAATAAAGCCGGATACGAAATGGTTTACAACGAAACGAAATCGGACGACGGAACCCGTCCCGCCGACCGTTACCTCCGCGCTGGCCTCGGTTACGGCGACCTCTTTGAATTTACCCGTTTCCGCGTAAGCGAAGGCGTATATCAAGACTGGCAACTTCTCAACCGCACATTTGTAAACGACAAACCGACAACAACTTACAAATATTTGAACGACCAGCAGGGACGTTTCCTCTGCCAGTACGTAATCAACGACGGCGGAAACCGTATGGTATTCATTCCTGCCGACGAGCCGATTATCAAATCGCCGACCGCATCGCTCGCTCTGGAAATTCCTGCCGGCGCTACTGTTAGTTCGACGATTTCTGTACTCGGCCTCAACTTGGCAGGCGAAATTACCGCTACAATCACCGGAGCCGACAAAGATGTTTTCGGTTTTGGCGAAGAAGGAGCAACTCTGCCCGGCGTTGGCGGAAAACTGACTGTTACTTTCAATCCCGTTGATGTTAAATCACATTCGGCTACTCTCACGCTCACCAGCGGAACCGCTACGCTCGATATTCCTCTGACAGGAAATTCCGACCTCGGCTTGCCGATTTTCAATCCGACCGGCAATGAAGGATGGTATCAGATTTCGTTCAACAGAAACACAACGAAAGCAGCGCTCGCTATCACCGCTGTTCCCGATGCACTCGGAAACCGCTACGATACCCAGGTTATGCAGACCCCGAAAGACGCTTCAAACCGCGACCAGTCGTGGAAATTCGTCGGAAACTGGACTGACGGCTTCCAAATCATCAACCGCAACGGCGGCGCTTTGAGTTTCGATGCCATCAATACCCAAAGATTCCTCCTCATCGAAGAAGAAGCATTCGGCGACAAGTTCCTTTTCTATCGTCAAAATTCGACCTCGAACTGGCAACTCAACTGCGTGGGCAAATGGGCTGACGACGATGTCGACGAAACTTACATGAACGACTGGAACGGAAACGCAGGCGACGGCAGCGTTAGCCTCTATTACGTGAACGACGGCGGCAACACGCTGATTTTCACTCACGTATTGGAAGACGCAATCAATGCGCCGGCTATCGACGCTAACGACAAAGTCGTTTCGGTTAAATACTACAACCTGCTCGGCGCTCAAATCCAGCGTCCGACCAAGACCGGAATATATGTTGTTCAAAACACGTATGCTTCGGGCAAGGTAAAAGCAGTAAAGCAGTTGTTCATCATTAAGTAAATATTGCTTTTTGATTTCTAATCAAAGTGTAGAGTCTTTTGGACTCTACACTTTTGAAATTTATGATAATTACTTGTAACACACTAAATTAAATATGAAAAAAAGACTATTTTCAGGGCTTCTTTTAAGCATTATCTGCTGTCTGAACCTGCTGGCTCAATCTTCCTCGACCGAAGCGAATCCGAAATGGTATTACATTCAGGTTAAAGGACTTGGATTGAACGCAAACCGCGTTCTTACCGACCTCGGCGACCAGGTAAGCGGACAGCCACTCGCTACGACCGACGTTGACGCCGTAAGCCGCCAACTCTGGCGTTTCGAGATTGCGCAGGGAGCCTCGGGATATACCGTTATCAACAAATATTCCAAAAAGCAGTTGTCCGTCGCCTTCGACGGCAGCGTGCGCCGACCGGTTATGGCCGAATCTTCGCCGTATGTCTGGTCGTTTACAACATCCACCGTTTCGGGATATAAATACGTCAAAATCCTGAACGAACCGCAGGAAGGAACAAAAGGCGACATCTATCTTTCGCAGACTTTCTATCAGAATTATGCCTTAAAATTGGTGTCGGAATCTGACCGCGTAACCGACAGCGAAGTTTTCCGCTGCGTGCTGAACGAAATTCCCGTTCCAAGCACCGACGACGCTGTTGTCTGGATGACAATCCGCAATCCGAAAACGGATAAATATCTGACCGACGGCTCATCGTCTGTCGGCACAAACTTTATTTTGGAAGCCAAAAACGGCTCGCAAGCGCAACAATGGAAAATGCAGGCCAAAGAAAACGGAAATTACGATTTCGTAAACCGCGCAACCGGCAGCATTATTTCCACAGTTACAAATCTGAACCGCTACTATTACCTCAATAACGCCGCAAATACCGACCAGAGCGCAGGCTGGAAATTCGCTCCGGTAAACGCACAATCTAATCAGTATGAAATATCTGCGACAGACGAAAAAGGCGTAATCAGTTACTGGAACGCTACTACCGACGGACAGGCTCCCGAGGTTTATTCTAACGGAAATTCGTTAAACTCAACATATTCGTGGATTTTTACCTGGGTGGAAGAAATTCATACCGGCCTCAATCAGCCGACCATCGTTGCCGACAACATCCGCGTTTATTCGATGAACCGGCGGATTTACGTTGACGGCTGCGACGAATACCGCATCACATCGCTTTCAGGGCTTCCGGTACGGAAGAATGTAGAATTGCCGACAGGAATTTATTTAGTTACGGCAAAATCAAAAACTGTAAAAATCCTTGTAAAATAAAAAATATGCTTCTGAAAAATATATTCAAAATAACGTTCGCAACTCTGTTTGCTTTATGCAGCGTTTCGGCAGGAGCGCAACAGTCTTTCCTGACGGCGATTCCTACCGAATCTTCGCTGGCAGCCTCTATCGAGGGCGATATTGCCGTCCGTCCCAAGAGCGCTTACGCTTCCAACTATCAAAACGGCACATCGGAAGGCCCTATCGCGCTGTCTATCGACGGAGATTTAAGCACAATCTACCACTCGTCGTGGAGCAATACAGTATTTCCAATTACTCTGGAATATTATTTCGATTCCTCTGTCGACCAGATTGATTACCTGATTTATTATCCGCGCACTTCCGGCACAAACGGGAATTTCAAAACTCTGGAAGTCTGGTACGAAGCCGACGGAAACACAATGACAAAATACGGCGATTTCGATTTTCAGGGAACTTCCGAGCCTAAAACCGTAACTTTCGAACCGGCAATCAAGAATCCCAAAACAATCCGCTTCGTAGTGAAATCGGGCGTTGGCGACAATGGAACCGGATATGCAAGTTGCGCCGAAATGGAATTTTATAAACGAAATCCCAACAGTTTCGACTATACTGCCGTCTTTACCGATGAAACCTGCTCCGCTCTGAAACCGGGCGTCACGCTCGACGAAATCAACAATATAAGCGACGGTTTCTACCGCAAACTGGCTTCCGACATCTACAACGGATTCTATAATACCGAATTTCGCGTTCAGGAATACCGCGCTTGGGAACATCCTGACGTTAAGGCCGCTGTAAATAAAACATCGCCTTACAGCCTGCGCGACAACCCCTCCGGAATTTATGTTTCCTCGGGCGAAGACCTGATTGTTTTTGTCGGCGACACGCACGGACAAAACATTTCCCTTATCACACAAGACCTCTCGACAGGCGGTCAGGGAACGCAAAAAACTTACGTGCTGAAACGCGGCATCAATAAATTGCGTATGTCCTTCAAAGGCCTGGTTTACGTGCAGTATTACAACAGTCTGGGCGCGGCGGCTCCGAAAGTGAAAATCAATTTTGTTACCGGCGCCGTAAACGGATATTTCGACAGCCAAAAACATCAGGCTTCGGACTGGAACCGCCTCATTAACGCCGCGGTAGCCCCCGATTTCGACGTACTCGGACAGTTTGCCCACCTCACTTTCCCTGTTGCAAATTTCAAAACGCTGACCGACGGAAAGGCTTATATCGATAACTGGGATACTCTGGTGTATTACGAACACGAATTTATGGGACTTTACAAATATCCCCAATATAAATTTCAAAACCGCATTTATTGCCACGCCGATTACAATCCCGATGCTTCGTGGATGTATGCAACTTCTTACCGCACAGCATATTCGCCCGGAACTTGGAGCGATGTTGTCGCACAAAACTGGCAACATACCGGAACCGTCTGGGGGCCTGCTCACGAAATAGGCCACTGCAATCAGGTGCGTCCCTCATTTAAATGGCTGGGAATGACCGAAGTAACGAATAATATTTATTCGCTCTACGTGCAGACTTCCTTCGGAAACACTTCGCGCCTCATCAGCGACGGCATTTATGCAAGGGCGTTCAGCAAAAACAATACCGGAGTTTCGCACCAGGATTTGGGCGACGTATGGTTTCAACTCGTGCCTTTCTGGCAGTTGAAACTTTACCTGCACGACTGCCTCGGCAAAACGGATTTTTATAAAGACCTCTATCAGTATTTCAGAACTCACGCCGACCCCACAACTCCCGCTACCGACGGGCGTTATCAGTTATATTTCGTGCGCGTGGCCTGCGAAGTGGCAAACCTCGACCTCACGGAATTTTTTGAAAAATGGGGCTTCCTGACGCCTGTAAACAAGACTATTAACGATTACGGCTCTGCGGCTTTTATCGTTACCCAGGAGCAAATCGACGCTTTGAAAGCCGAAATAGCCGCAAAAAATTATCCCAAACCGACGAAAGATTTTTCGCGGATAACGGACGCAAATAAAGATACTTATAAGTAAATCTTCCCAATATTGCGGATTTGTAGGGGCGTATTTCGGTACGCCCCTACGTTTTTTGTATGTTTTTATTTTGAAACAAACAGCGCTTCAATAAATTTTACAGACACATTTTTGGTTTTTAAATCTTTTTCAGATAACTTTTTCGAGCGGAGCAATGCTCTTGTTCAGCGCTTCGTCGGTCATCTGGTAGTTTGTCAGGTCGCCTGCAAAATATGCGTCGTAGGAGGCCATATCTATCAGTCCGTGTCCCGAAAGGTTGAACAGGATTGTTTTTTGCTTGCCTTCGCGTTTCGCCTGCTCTGCTTCCGCAATGGCCGAGGCTATGGCGTGCGACGATTCCGGCGCGGGGATTATTCCTTCGACCTGCGCAAACAAAACTGCCGCCTTGAATGCGTCAAGTTGTTCTATATCAACGGCTTCAATCAGATTGTCTTTTTTCAATTGGCTTACTATCGAGCCTGCTCCGTGATAGCGCAAACCGCCCGCGTGGATGTGGGGTGGAGCAAAAGTATGTCCCAGCGTAAACATCGGAAGGTAAGGCGTATAGCCTGCTTCGTCGCCAAAATCGTACTGAAATACTCCCCTCGTCAGTTTCGGACAGCACGAGGGTTCGGCTGCTATAATGCGGATTTCCCTGCCACCGTTAAGTTTATGCCTCAAAAATGGGAAAGAAATGCCCGAAAAGTTGGAACCGCCTCCAAAACAGCCTATTACAATATCGGGATATTCGCCCGCCATTTCCATCTGTTTTTCGGCTTCGAGGCCTATAACCGTCTGGTGCAGGCAAACGTGGTTCAGCACGCTGCCAAGCACGTACCGGCAATTCTCGGTCTGCATCGCAAGTTCGATGGCTTCCGAAATTGCAGTTCCGAGGCTTCCCATATAAGTAGGATTGTCGGTAATGATTTTCCGGCCTGCTTTGGTACTCATACTCGGCGATGCAATAACCTGTGCGCCAAATGTTTGCATTATTGAGCGGCGGTAAGGTTTCTGCTCGTAACTGATTTTAACCATATAAACGGCAAGTTCCAGCCCGAAAGCCTTTGCGGCATAAGCCATTGCGGCTCCCCACTGGCCGGCTCCCGTTTCGGTGGTAATGTTCGTAATCCCCTGCTGTTTGCAGTAATAGGCCTGCGCCAGGGCGGAATTGAGTTTATGCGAACCGACGGGGCTTACGCTTTCATTTTTGAAATAGATATGAGCGGGCGTGTCGAGCGCTTTTTCGAGGCCGAAAGCGCGGACGAGTGGCGTTGGTCGCCATATACGGTAAAGATTGCGCACTTCATCGGGAATCTCAATCCACGCATCGGTTTGATTCATTTCCTGATGAACGAGTTCCTTTGCAAAAAGCGGATAAAACGCTTCGGCCGAGAGAGGCTCTTTTGTGCCGGGGTTAAGCGGCGGAAGCGGCTTGTTTTTCATGTCGGCGGCTACGTTGTACCACGCAGTCGGAATGTCTTTTTCTTCGAGTAAAAATTTTTTTGTTGCCATAACACTGTCTAATTAAGAATTATAGCGTGCAAAGTAAAACAAAAAAAATGGTTTTAGCAACTATTTGTCAAAAATAATTTTTAGAAATTTTGATTTTAGAAAGTTTAAGCGTATTTGAGGCCATTTAAACTTTTTTCCTTATATTTGCAGCGGAAAACATAAAACAACATAAAAATATGAAATCAGCAAAGTTAAACCCCTTTTTTATCGGATTTTCGATTTTGGTTATGATGACCGCTTGCAATAAATCGCGGCAAAATCCCGCGCAGATTGGAAAATATCCGGGAAATCCCGCAGAATCGTTTGCTCCTGAACTTGTTACAGGCAATTCCGACTATCGCAACGTGGCCGAACTGCGTGCCGCCCGCCATTCGTCGAGTTACGACTATAATCTTACGGCTCAACTCGTTACCGACGGAATTATCGCTTCCGAAGAACCGGCCTCAATCGGACTTTCCACGCAGGACGGAGCGGTAGAAAAACGCCGCCGCGAGCAGTTGTTCGACGGCAAGCCCGATTCACGGATTACCGTTCCCGGACAGGATATTTTCCTGCAATTAGACCTCAATAATATGAACATCGAAATTGACCGCTTCGTTCTGAAAGGTTATGCCATACTCGATTATATGAAGCCAAAGTCTTACGAGATAGTTGCTTACGGCTCAAACGACGGCCTGGAATGGACTGTCCTCAACCAGAAAAAAGCCTTCGGATTGGTGGGAAAAGACCGTCCGGCCTCGAAACCGTCCGCCCCAAAAAGCGCCATGAGGTCGAAAACCGCACAGGAAGAGGTAAAATCGCCTGTTATTTTTATGTACGACTACCAGCCGAAACCGGAAGAAACACCTCAAAATCCTTCCGTTTCCAACGCTCCGCAAAAAAAGACGATATACCGCATTCTCGCGCAGGAAGTGGTTTTGAAGGAACCGGCCTCTTACCGTCATTACAAGGTCGAGTTCAAATCGCCCTGCGCTATAGAATGGAATTTTACCGACTGGGATTTTTACCGCGGCGAAACTCTGCTCGATATGCTGCCCTCCTTCGATTTCCACAGCGCGTGGATGAGCGCCGGAGCAGGCGAGGAGTGGGTTAGCGTCGATTTTGGCGCTCCCGCTTCGATAGATAAAGTCAATCTGTTTTGGATTAATAAGGCAATTGAAGGCAAAATTCAGGCCTCGGACGACAATAAAAACTGGAAAGACGTCGCCTCATTGCCGGGCGGAAATCAAAAAAACGACGAGATAAAATTAGACCATAAAATAAAAACTCAATACCTGCGCTTGCTGATGACTAAATCGGAAAACGGCAATCCCTACATTTTAAGCGAGTTGCAGGCCTTCGGAAAAGGCGGGCTTACGGCGCGTCAAAAAGCCGAGCCGACGCCGACGGAACAGCGTCAAACATTGAGCGGGGGCGGTTGGAAACTTCAACGCGCTTCGCAGGTTTCCGCTTCCGGCGAACAGATTTCAAGCCCCGATTTCAAGCCCGAAAACTGGCTCGCAGCCACTGTTCCGGGTACTGTCCTCGCGAGTTACCTCAATGCCGGAGCCTTGCCCGACCCCAATTTTGCCGACAATATCAACTATATTTCCGAATCGTTTTTCTACTCAAATTTCTGGTACAGAAACGAGTTTGAAGTGCAGAATCCGGGCGAAACAACCTTGCTGAATTTCGACGGCATCAACTGGAAAGCCGATATTTTCCTGAACGGACAGAAAATCGGAAATATCGACGGAGCCTTTATGCGCGGACGCTTCGACGTCAGCAAACTTGTCCGGCAGGGCAAAAACGTTCTGGCTGTGGAAATTATACGTCCCAACCATCCGGGCGCAGTGAAGGAAAAAACGGCATGGACTTCCGACCAGAACGGCGGAATACTCGGAGCCGACAACCCCACATTCCACGCAAGCGTCGGCTGGGACTGGATTCCAACCGTCCGAGGCCGCAATATCGGCATCTGGAACGATGTTTTCCTGACTTTCAGCGGCGCGGTAACTATCGAAGACCCCTTTGTGCGCACCGAATTGCCTTTGCCCGACACAACTTCGGCCTCAATTTTTGCCGAAATCAGCCTGAAAAACCACTCAAACAAGGAAGTAAAAGGCTTATTGAAAGGAACTTACGGCGAAACGGCATTTCAACGCGAAGTATCGCTCGCTCCGCAGGAATTGCAACTTGTAAAGTTCAGTCCGGAAACCGACGCCAATCTTAACATCAAAAATCCAAAACTCTGGTGGCCAAGAGGTTACGGCGAGCCGAATCTTTACAATGTGTCATTTTCATTTGAAACCGGCGGAAAAGTTTCGGACAAAACAGAATTTAAATCCGGCGTCCGGCAAATGACTTTCGACGAGAGCGTTTATCAGCCTGTCGGCGGACTTGCAGGCGGGCCGTATTCAACTCCCGGCGAGCAGCGCAGATTGAGCCTTTACATCAACGGACGGCGTTTTGTGGGCTTCGGCGGAAACTGGGGTTTTAGCGAGTCGAACCTCAATTACCGCGGCCGCGAATACGATATTGCTGTTGCCTACCACGCCGATATGAATTTTACGATGATTCGCAACTGGGTTGGGCAAATCGGCGACGAGGAATTTTACGAAGCCTGCGATAAATACGGGCTTATGATTTGGCAGGATTTCTGGTTGGCCAACCCCTGGGACGGCCCCGACCCCTATTATGACGATATGTTCAACGCCAATGCCGACGATTATGTCAAGCGAATCCGCAACCATCCGTCGATTGGAATTTACGTCGGACGAAACGAGGGGAATCCTCCCGCCGACATCGACCAACATCTGCGAAACGCTGTTGCAACGCTTCATCCGGGTATTCATTATATTTCGTCTTCGGCAGGCGGAGTTGTCAGCGGAGGCGGCCCCTACCGTGCGCTTCCTCCCAAGGCTTATTTCAAAAATTACGGCCACGACAAGTTCCACAGCGAACGCGGAATGCCTAACGTGATGAATTACGAAAGCATGCTGCTCGCTTTCGGGAAAGACGCTGTCGAACCGGTAAACACGCAGGATACGCCCAACAATATTTACGGATTCCACGATTACACGCTGGGCGGGCCGGGCGCATCATCGGCGCAGTCGGCCGCTTCGTTCAACGGAATTATCGAAAAGGCTTTCGGGAAGCCCAAAGACGCGCGTCAGTTCGCCGAATGGGCGCAGTGGGTCAATTACGACGGCTACCGCGCAATGTTTGAAGGGCGCAGCGAACATCGCCGCGGGCTTTTGCTCTGGATGAGCCATCCCTGCTGGCCGTCGATGGTTTGGCAAACTTACGATTATTATTTCGACCCGACGGCCGCATATTTCGGCTGCAAAAAGGCCTCGGAACCGCTTCATATCCAGTTCAATCCCATTCGCGAGGACGTCGAAGTCGTCAATTACCGCGCTTTCGACCGCAAAGATTTGACGGCAAAAGCCCAAATTATCAATCAGGACGGCAAAACAGCATGGGAAAAATCCATTTCCCTCGACATTGCGGAAGACCAAACTGTGGCTTGTTTCCCGCTCGAATTTCCGGAAAATCTGTCGAGCGTTTATTTCATAAAACTTATGCTGACGGACAAGGATGGCGCCATAGTTTCCGATAATTTCTACTGGCGCGGACGCGAAGAAGGCAACCTGAAATCGCTGTTCGAACTGCCGAAAGTCCGCCTCGCACAGCGCACTTCGATGAAGAAAAACGGTGGCGAGTGGCTGTTGACAACTACTTTGAGGAACGATACGCAAACCCCGGCTCTGATGATTCGCCTGAAACTGACCGGCGACGGCGAAGAGCGCATTTTGCCGGCATTTTACAGCGAAAACTATTTCTTCCTGATGCCGGGCGAGGAAAAGACGGTAACAATCCGCTTTTCCGACAGCGACGCTCGCGGCGAAAGGCCGGAAATCGTGGTTTCGGGATTTAATGTTTGACTTATTAAATAAATTTAAAAATATATTAAATAATTTTAAAATATACCATGAAAAAACTATTTTTATTTTTTGCCGTTTTATTGGCAACTTCTGTGCTTTTTGCCCAAAAAGCAGAGAATTTAGCGCTCACTCCGCCCATGGGCTGGAACAGTTGGAACACTTTCGGAGTTGAGATTAACGAGCAGTTAATCAAGGACATAGCCGATATTTTCGTTTCTACCGGCCTGAAAGAAGCCGGATATGAATATGTCGTTCTCGACGACGGATGGATGGATATGCAGCGCGACGCGCATGGCAATCTGCTTCCTCATCCCGTCAAATTTCCAAACGGTATTAAGGCGGTGGCGGATTATGTTCATTCCAAAGGGCTTAAATTCGGTTTGTATAATTGCGCCGGAAGCAAGACCTGCGCCGGTTATCCGGGCAGCCGCGGCCACGAATATCAGGATGCGGCAAAATATGCTGAATGGGGCGCCGACTTCCTGAAATACGACTGGTGCAATACCGAAAAACTCACTACCGAAGGCGCATACATGACAATGCGCGACGCCCTTTACGCTACCGGACGGCCTTTCCTGTTCAGCATTTGCGAATGGGGCGGTACCAGCCCCTGGCTTTGGGCGGCTCCAATCGGCCATATCTGGCGTTCTACCGGCGACATAGGCCCGCATTTCGGGGATTTTAAAAAGAATCCAAATTCTTGGAATCCAATGAGCGTGCTGGAAATCATCGACAAAAATCCCCAAAATGAAGTCAGGAAATATGCGGGAGCGGGGCATTGGAACGATATGGATATGCTCGAAGTCGGCAACGAAGGACTGGATTTGTACGAAAATCAGTCGCATTTCGCGCTTTGGGCAATGCTCAATTCGCCGCTGATGCTGGGCAACGATTTGAGGGAAATGACAAAAGAAACGCTTGCCATTTTGACGAATAAAGATATTATCTCATTGAATCAGGACAAGTTAGGTATTCAGGGATTTATCTATGCGCAGGAAGGTGCTGTCCAAATTTTTGTCAAGCCGCTTGCAAACGGCGAATGGGCTGTGCAGTTCCTTAACCGCTCGGAAAATCCGGCAGAACTGACTTTCGACTGGAACGGAAAAACTTTCAAAGACGAAATTTTCGGCTACGAAATTGCTTTCTCGAAAGATAATGTCCGTAAAATAAAGGATTTATATCTCGGAAAAGAAATCGGTAAAACAAGCAGTCCGACAAAAATAAAATTGGCAAAACATCAGTCGTTAGTAGTCAGATTATTGAAATAAGCCTGTTGCATTATGGGTTATTTTCCCATTTTTGATAGACAAAAATACATTTTAATAGACAAAAATTCAAAATCTTCGGCAGGATAATTTTTTTTCGTAACTTTGTGCATTGTTACTTAAATATCCTCTGAAAAATGAAAAATATTCTTGCTCTAATTAGTGTATTTGCCCTGTCTGCAACGGTTTACGGGCAAAGCGTAACGCTTTCGCTGAAAAACACATCGGGAAAGGAAGTGGTCGATTATACCGCCGAATTTTCAACCGCAAAGTTAAAGCATTTGCCTGTCGGACAGTTAATTGCCGTAGTTGACGGCGAAACTGTTCCGGTAGAATTTATCCGAAATATTGACGGCGAAGAAAAAATCGTCTTCCCGATAGCCGCTTTCAAGGCGGACGAAACGAAAAAAGCCGTTCTGAAAGCCGGAAGCGCCGATAAATACCCGAAGCGGACTTATGCCGAACTTGCCCACAAAATAGGCGGACATTTTGAAGGCACAAAGTACGTCGGCGGCTATTCGTGGGTAAAACCCAATTATTTGCGGGTTCCCGACAATTTCCGCGACCACGCTTATTACATAAAATACGAAGGCCCCGGCTGGGAAAGCGACAAGGCGGCATTCCGTTTTTACCTCGACCAGCGCAATGCCATCGACGTTTTTGCGAAAAAAACTCCGCAAATCGTTTTGCCCTTTGTGGGCGTTGACGGTTACGATTCTTACCACGAAATGGCCGACTGGGGAATGGACAACACCAACGTCGGCAAGGCTCTGGGACTTGGTTCCATAGCATCGTGGGACGGCAAACAGGCTGTGCGCGTGGAAAAAACCGACAGCGTAATCTGCTACATTCCTGCCGACGGGAAAATCCGCTCGCAAGTGATGACCGTATATTACGGCTGGGATGCGGGAAGCGTGAAAACCACGCTCCGCTCGCTGATTTCGATAGACGCAGGCAGCCGCGCTTCGCACGTCGAACTGAAAACCGACCGGCCTGTCCTGAATCTCGCAACCGGAATCAATAAAGACGCGAGAACCGAGTTTTTCTACCGCAACGAGAAAGGCGAAAAGTGGTCGTATATCGCATCTTTCGGGCTTCAAAGCCTGAACAAGGATAATCAGGGTTTGGCCGTTTTTGTAAGAACTGCACAACTGAAAGAAATCACATCCGATGCCCTGAACCATATCGTTCTGTTACAACCCGATAAGACCGGTTATGCCGATTATTACATCCTCCCGACATGGGAACTCGACTGGCAGCCCGTAGTAACAAAAGATGACTTCATCCGTTGTATCGACGAGGTTTTGGCGCGGCTAAACTCTATTGAATTGAGAATTGAAAATTGAAAAAAATAAAATATTATGAAACAATTTTTAGACAAAAACTTCTGTTTACAGACAGAAACGGCAGAACGCCTGTATCACGAATACGCTGCCGGCAAGCCGATTATCGACTATCACTGCCACCTTGTGCCGAAAATGATTGCCGACAACCGCCGCTTCGACAACCTCGGACAAATCTGGCTCGAAGGCGACCATTACAAATGGCGTGCAATGCGCACCAACGGCATCGACGAGAAATTTATAACCGGAAACGAAACGTCCGACTGGCAAAAATTTGAAAAGTGGGCGGAAACAGTGCCTTACACGATGCGAAACCCGCTTTACCACTGGACGCACCTCGAATTGAGCCGCGCTTTCGGAGTGGAAAAAATCCTGAAACCCGAAACGGCAAAAGAGATTTACGAGCATTGCACCGCCCTCCTCCAAACGCCCGAATACAGCGCACAGGGATTGATGAGGAAGTTCAACGTAAAGGTCGTTTGCACCACCGACGACCCGGTTGATTCGCTCGAATATCATATCGCCGTCAAAAAATCGGGTTTTGAAACAAAAGTGCTTCCCACTTGGCGGCCGGACAAGGCTATGGCTGTCGAAAATCCGCACGAATATCGGATTTACATAAATAAACTTTCGGAAGTTTCGGGCGTAAATATCGCTTCTTTCGACACTTTGCTGCAAGCCCTGAAAGTGCGGCACGACTTTTTTGCAACTGTCGGATGCCGGCTTTCCGACCACGGATTAGAAGAGTTTTATGCCGAAGACTACACCCAACGCGAGGTTGAGGGCATTTTCGATAAGGTTTACGACGGTTCTGTCCTGACCGCTTCCGAAATTCTGAAATTCAAATCGGCAATGCTTTACGAATTCGCCAAATTGGACTGGGAAAAAGGCTGGACGCAGCAATTCCACTACGGTGCGCTGCGCAACAACAACTCGCGAATGTTCAAGCGTTTGGGGCCTGATACCGGCTACGATTCGATAGGCGACTGGAATGTCGCAAAAAGCCTCTCGAAACTGCTCAACCGCCTCGATTCGGAAGAAAAACTTGCGAAAACCATCCTCTACAACCTCAATCCTCGCGATAACGACCTGATAGCCACGATGTTGGGTAATTTTCAGGACGGCTCGGTTGCCGGAAAAATCCAGTTCGGCTCCGGATGGTGGTTCCTCGACCAAAAATACGGAATGGAAGCGCAGATGAACTCGCTTTCGGTTTTGGGCTTGTTGAGCCGTTTTGTCGGTATGCTAACCGATTCGCGCAGTTTCCTGTCCTATCCCCGCCACGAGTATTTCCGTCGCATCCTCTGCAATCTTATCGGAAATGACGTCGAACAGGGCTTGCTTCCCGCATCGGAACTGCCTTTCCTCGGAAAAATGGTGGAGGATATTTCTTACAATAATGCAAATACTTATTTTGGGTTTTGATATTGTCTGAACTATTGTCTGAACCTTGATTTTAATAAGATTTGTATGATTTATATGATTATAAGATGAAAGAATTAAATAAAACAACAGTTGTAAAGCCCGAATTGCCGGTAAAAATCCTGCAATTCGGCGAAGGGAATTTTTTGCGGGCATTCGTTGACTGGATGCTGCATAAGGCGAATGAGGCCGGAGTAATGAACCACGGCGTTGCAGCCGTTCAACCAATTGCGCAGGGTATGGCCGACGCCTTGAACAAACAGGACTGCCTGTATCACGTTTATCTTGAAGGAATTAAGGATAAACAACCGGTTAAGGAAGTAACTTTGGTCAAGAGTCTTGTCAAGGCGATAAATCCTTACGAGGATTACGAGGCCTACCGCGAAAT
>JAISUN010000065.1 GCA_031272085.1 Dysgonamonadaceae bacterium
ACGGTATATTGCAGCACATAAGCATTGACCTGCGCCGTGAGCGCTCCGATGAAAGTCAGCCCCAGCGCAAGGACGACGAGCCATTTGTAGGGCTTGACGTAGGGGAGGATTTTTTGGAATAGTTGGATTAAAGTCATATATCTTTCAAATTTTGATGATAATTTCGGAACAAAGATAATACTTTTTCATATTATGACTGCATTTTTTCCAAAATTTGAGGATTAACAGGCGCATAAAAAGGGCGGACTGTAACTGCAATCCGCCCACAAACAAAGATGATACAGATTAAAATTTGACATTAAGGCCTACTGTCATCCCGACAACATTGCCCTCTATATTATAATAATCAAGACTGACGGGTATTTGATAGCCGCGTTCCGGGAAAGTTATTAATAATTTTCCCGTTATTACAAAACTATTTTCCGCCTCACAAGCGAGCCATCGCCAAGTTTAACGCTCAAAACCAGAGCCTGTTTCGGGGACAGACGACTGATTTTAGTTTCCATGCTGCCGGTAAATTCCTGATATACAAGCCGTCCGGCAAGGTCGTGAATCTTGACTGATTCTATCGTTTGCCGAGCCTTGACATACAGGATGCCGTCCTGCGTCCATACCGCAATTCCGGCAATATCTGCAATTTCGAGGCCGTCCGCGACATCTTCGCGGAAAATTGAGATAATATATGTCAAAACCGAGCCGTCGGCTGCCGTAACTGTTACTACAACAGCATTCACGCCGACTTTCAGATTATCGGCTCCGACGATTATTACGCTTGCGTTGGCGTCGTTGGCCGTTGCGTGGACAATGATAGAAGTTACCTCATTGCCGACCGTAGCGGTATAATACGTTTGTGTGGGGTTGAAGTCGGGAGTAATATCAACGCCTTCTACCGAAAGGCTGCTCAAAGTAGCGTCGTCGCTCGGCAGTTGGGCGTATAATGCTTTAAGATGCGCATCGGACGCACCCATATAGTAAAACGTATTTGCGGCGTGAATGTCCTCTACCCCCTCGACGTCGCCCGTCCAGAGGCTAAACATCATACCGTCGGGAGCCTCGTCGGCCGCGATTTCAATTACCGCGCCTTCTTCGTAACTGCCACTGCCGGTGCCGTTTTCCACTGTCAGGGTGTAATACGTTATCGGCGAGGCGTCCTGCGTAATGCGGATTATTTTATCCAATTCGGGGTCGCCGGTTGCAATATCGACGTATGCTTCCCGCTCGACGTTCGACGCATTGGGCGCTACGTAAATTTCCAGAACTGCATTGTTTTCATCACCGACGGTATTAACTTCTACCCAGTCTTCGAAATAATTAACTACCCAGCCCGTATTATTTGCCGTAAGTTCAACAAATTCCCAGCCGCCATCAGAAGGAAAATGGAGTTCGTCGCGGCTAATATCGAGCGCCGGGGCATTGGGGTCAATAACAGTCAGCGTCAGGTGTTTCCATATCGGGATTTCGTTATCATTTTCTTTAAAGTGTATAGTGAAATATAATAAAACGTCAAATGTGCCTGCCGTTTCAGGAATACCTGTGATTGTTTCCTCCCCATCAAAAGACAGTCCGGGCGGCAAATCCTCAATCCAATTCAACCAGACCACAAAATCTTCAGAATCTATAATCTCTATTACATCGGGAAGATATGCTTCATACTGTTCCCCCAGCACGGCAGGCGGAAGCGCATCGGTAATTACATAATCGTCCGGGTCAATAACAACTATTGTAAAAGGGTATTCATTAACCCCGTTTTCGTTTGTAAATTGCATTGTTACCGGAAATTCCCCTGCAACGGCAGGCGTATAGGCGCCGTACAGAAAAACTCTTCCAAGTCCTGCTCCTTCGTCGAAAACACACTCCATATTCAGCCCTTCGGGAAGGCCGGATACGGAAAACGATGTTGCAGGACGGTCAACATATCCAATTACGAATGGTTCATCTTGCGGAATTGTTAGTGTTTCATCTTTCATAAGAAATAATTGCTCTTCCCAAAACCAATCACCCCAAAATGTAAATACAGGCGGCTGCGGCGGAATAATTGTAAAAACCCAGTCTTTTGTAGCAGTACCCGCGGCATTAGTCGCCTTTATACTGAAAGGATAATCGCCCGTGGCAGTTGGCGTTCCGGAAATATAATAAATATGATAAATATAATTAGAACCAGAACGACCCAAAAAAGTAAGAGTCAGTCCGGGGGGTAAACTACCAATTAATTCAACTGTCGCCGGTAAATAACTGCTTATCCTCACATTCATATTACCATAATATTTTCCTAATTCACCAATATAATCTGCATCATATATATATGGCGCCCGCCACTGATAGCCCTCATAGATAGTGATATTATATTCTGCTGTGTAACTGCGTAACAAAAAATCGAGATACTTAATAACAATACGATAAGTTCCTGCGGTAGTTGGCGTACCGGAAATAGTTGCAGTTTTTCCGGAAGAAGAAAGGCTTAAGCCCGGCGGTAAAGAGGTGCCAAGACTCCAACCCAAGGATAGCGTACCACCCGAAAATTCAATTTTGGCGCTGTAAGAAATGCCTACTGCCCCGTCGGGTATCGAGGTTGTAACAATTCCGTCGGCGCGGCTTGCGCTCCAAGCCGTCAGCGCGAGTATCGATAAAATAATAATCTTTTTCATACACTGTTAATTTTATAAAGTTACTAATCCGGGACAAAGATAAATAAATAAAAAATGCAAAACAAGCCCCCAAAAGAGTGGTTTTTTGGGGTAAAAAAAACAAAAATTCACTCTTTTGGGGGGTTGATACAGGAAAAAAAATGTTTTATCTTTGCAGCGGATTATAATCGAAGGGAAAATATGAAGAAAGAGAAAGAGAAAGAGAAAGAGAAAGAGAAAGAGAAAGATAGTGTAACGGTTGTGATTGTCGATGACCACAAGATGTTTGCCGACGCAATGGCAATGTGCATCAACGGAACGACAGACAAAATAAATGTAACGGCAAGTTATTACGATTTGAAAAACTGCCGCGCCGGACTTGCAGCCTCGCAGCCCGACGTGCTGCTTCTCGACATTAAACTGCCCGACGGCAACGGAGTTGATTTTTGTTTGGAAATGAAAAAGAAATACAAACGCATGAAAATCGTGATGCTGACAAGTTATAAGGAATTTAATACGGCAAAACTCTCGCTGCGCAACGGCGCTATGGGCTACGTACTCAAAAATTCCGAAATTGAAGAAATAATTACCGCCATAGAAACGGTCAGCAGCGGCAATCAATATTTAAGCGACGACATCGATACGATATTGAAAGAAAAGGCTAACGAAAAGCCTGTTTTCCTGTCTCACCGCGAAAAAGAAATTTTGCACTACACGGCCAACGGCCTTATGTCAAAAGAAATTGCCGAGTGCATATTTCGCGATATAGAAACGGTAAAATCCTGCCGCCACAACCTTTTTACCAAACTCGGCGCAAAAAATATGGCCGAATTGATAAAAAGAGCCTACGAACTGGAACTTATTTGAGCCTCAACGGTAAGCCAGATAGCGCTCCGCCTCGATAGCCGCCTTGCAGCCGCTTCCGGCCGCAGTTATCGCCTGCTTGTAATCGGGGTCGGCCACGTCGCCGGCCGCAAAAACGCCGGGCAGGTTGGTTTTCGGAGCGCCGGGGACGGTTTTGATATAGCCTGCTTCGTCCAATTCGAGATAATCGCGGAAAATATCGGAATTTGGCTTGTGGCCTATCGCGAGGAAAAAGCCGTCAATCGCAATATCGAACTTTTCTTCGTTGGGCTGTCCCATAAAACGCACTAAATGAGCGCCTTCAACTCCGTTTTCGCCAAACAGTCCAAGGGTATTGGTATTGAACAAAACCTCGATTTTCGGGTGGTTCAAGGCTCTTTCCTGCATAATTTTCGAGGCGCGGAGGTAATCTTTGCGGACAATGAGATAGACTTTCGAGGCAAGTCCGGCAAGATAAATCGCTTCTTCGCAGGCCGAATCGCCGCCTCCGACAACTGCAACCGTTTTTTTGCGGTAGAAAAATCCGTCGCAAGTAGCGCAGGCCGACACGCCCTGGCCGGCGTATTTCTGCTCGTCGGGCAGGCCGAGGTATTTTGCGCTGGCGCCGGTTGCGATAATCAGAGTTTCGGCCTCAATCAGCGTTTCGCCATCGATAGTTACCTTGTAGGGCTGCGCCGAAAGGTCGCAGGAGGTGGCAATC
Source organism: Dysgonamonadaceae bacterium (assembly GCA_031272085.1). Taxonomy (GTDB): domain Bacteria; phylum Bacteroidota; class Bacteroidia; order Bacteroidales; family Azobacteroidaceae; genus Azobacteroides. The sequence continues at coordinate 4,189 of JAISUN010000065.1, forward strand.
CCGCGGCGGATGTCGGCTCCGAAGCGAAGAGCCTGATTTTTAATCTCTTCCATCATTTCGGGGCCGGTTATTCCGTTGGGATAGCCCGGAAAATTCTCGACTTCCGTAGTGGTCGTCAACTGTCCGCCCGGCTGTATTCCTTCGTACAGAACGGGTTCAAGATTGGCTCTGGAAGCGTAAATTGCGGCAGTATAGCCGGCCGGTCCGGAGCCTATAATCAAACATTTTGTTTTTTCGGTTTTCATAAAGTTGTTTTTTCCGGGTGCAAAAGTAGTGAAAGTTAAGCGCAAAACCAAATAAATGCGGTTTTGCGCTCAAATTATTTCATTCCTTATACCACTTAATTTTACTCGACACATACATTATTACCGCAATAATCAGGAACATACCGATACTGCCGATTAGCAGGGCGATATCTTCGAGTTGCAGAATGGTGTAGAGGAAAGTGTAAAGCCCGACGAGAATCGCCGCAAGAATCGCCGTTGCTTTGCGTGAACGGAAAATGCTTGCTGCATAAGCAGTTATCAACCCGACTGTGGCTACGGCTGCAATGAGATAGGCAAGCGCAAAGCCAATCTGTTCCGACAGCGAAAGCAGCAAGGTGTAAAACAAGATAAGCGCCACGCCCACAAGCAGATACTGAACAGGATGAATACCTCGTTTGGTCATAATTTCAACAAAGAAAAAGACAACAAAAGTGAGGGCGATAAACATAAGCGCATATTTTGCCGCACGCATATTGAGCAAATAATGGTCGATGGGGTCGGTAAGATTCACGCCGAA
>JAISUN010000070.1 GCA_031272085.1 Dysgonamonadaceae bacterium
GTAAAGGCAGGCAGCGTATTCTGTTTTGACATCAGTCGTAAACCAACTAAAACAAACGAAAAGCCATGAAATCAATGTTTTGTCATTTATTTTTGTCCCGCTATTCTGATGCACAAAATAGGACTGTTAATACAATGGATAAACCAAATTGCTCGATTCTTACGAAAACGTTGCTCGTTTGCATCTTGCTTTTTGCAGTTTTTTTGCAAACATCAGCTCAACGAATAAGTATTGACAATCCCAGAGGGAGGGATTGGACGGGATTTCGTTCCATATTTAAAAATACAGTGAAAGGTGATTTTTCAGGAACATTGAGCGGAGTGATGTATCTTCAGAAAGGCGACTCGGCAGTAACCGTCATCAACTTTTGCAATGAAAAATCCTTATTGCATATCGAACCTGACCCGTATGAGATTTATGAGGTCAGTCGAAAACATTACCTGTTCAAACGGGGGGGCATGCATATTCGTTATACGACATATGGATGGGCCAATTGTTTTGAATTGAAGATCGATAATGATACTTTCAGCTGCGATTTAATTGAGGGTGGATGTGACCTGGTGATCGATGGACTGGAATGGAGTTATGCAACTGAGGATTACAGTGAGCGACTTTATTTGTCTGTTTATAAGGATTTTGGTTTGTGGAGGAAGAAAGGGCAGAGTCTTAGCGACTATCAGGTAAAGGCAGGTAGTGTATTCTGTTTTAAAATCAGCCGTAAACCGAAATAAAACAAACGAAAAGCCATGAAATCAATACAGGACCATTTTGCCAAAGAAGGATGTTTGAATGAGATAAAGATTGATAAACTATGATAAAACGTTTTCCCCACGAATACCAACTCGATGCGAAGGATTGCGGTCCGGCGTGTTTGAAGATCATATCGAAATATTACGGGAAGTATTATTCACTGCAATATTTGCGGGATTTGTGCGGACTGACGCGAGAGGGTGTGTCGTTGCTAGACATCAGTTATGCAGCAGAGAAGATCGGTTTGCGCAGTATAAGTGTTCGGGTCAGCATGCATGATTTGACAGAACGTGTCCCGTTGCCGGCGATAATCCACTGGGACAACAATCATTTTGTAGTGATTTACCGGGCGACGGGCAAGCGGGTCAGTGTTTCGGATCCGGCTCGCGGGTTGGTTAGTTACAGTTTCGAAGCGTTCAGGGAGAAGTGGTATAAGCCTGGCGAGAGCAGTGGGGTATTGATGGCGCTGGAACCGATGGCGAGTTTTCGGCAGATAGAAGCGCATGAGCGAATAGCGCGTCTCAAGAGTTTTGAGAATCTGCTGGGGTATTTCACGCCGTACAAAAAAGCGTTTGGGATATTGTTTTTCATCATGTTGATAGCCACAGTGCTGCAGGCATTTTTACCCTTTATCAGCAAGGCTGTGATCGACACGGGGATTCATACGGGCGACATAGGGTTTATCAACATGGTTCTGATTGCCAATATCGTATTGCTGTTGAGCATTACGCTGTCGAACATATTGCGAGACTGGGTATTGTTGCATGTAACGACGCGAGTGAATATTTCTCTGATCTCGGATTATCTGATCAAACTGATGAAGTTGCCGGTATCTTTTTTTGATAACAAGCTTGTAGGAGATATTTTGCAGCGAGCGCACGATCACGAACGAATTCGACATTTTGTGATGAACAATTCGCTGGGAATGTTATTTTCTACGATCACCTTTGTCATCTTCAGTATAATTTTGCTGGTATTCAACAAAACGATTTTTTTTATTTTTATAGGGGGGAGTGTGCTGTATGTTGTCTGGGTATTGCTGTTTCTCAGTATTCGCAAGAAGCTTGACTGGGAGTATTTTGAGCTGATGTCTCGCGACCGGAGTTACTGGGTAGAGACGATCGAAAACATCCAGGAGGTGAAGATCAACAACTACGAAGACATCAAGCGGTGGAAATGGGAAGGTCTCCAGGCTCGTCTTTACCGTTTGAATTTGAAGATACTGAAGATCAACAATGCCCAGACGCTGGGCTCACAGTTCATCAACAGTCTTCAAAATATGGCTGTCACGTTTTTCTGTGCGATCGCGGTGATTCATGGGGAGATCACCTTTGGGGTGATGATATCTACGCAGTTTATCATCGGGATGCTCAATGGTCCTGTAGGGCAGTTTGTAGGTTTTGTACAGTCGTTTCAGTATGCCCGGATCAGTTTTATGCGTATCAATGAGATCCATCAGCTTCGTGACGAGGACGATACGAGTTCGGTTATATCCAACAACATTGCTTTGCCGAAAGACAAGTCTCTTCAAGTGCGAAACCTGTCATTTCAGTATTCACCCCATTCACCTCTGGTATTGAAAAATATCTATTTGTCGATACCTGAGGGAAAGGTAACGGCGATTGTCGGAGATAGCGGTTGCGGTAAAACGACGCTGATGAAACTGTTGCTTCGACTGTATTTGCCGACATACGGAGAAATCAGCATCGGAGAAATGAATATCAACAATCTGAGTCTACGACAGTGGCGCAGCAAATGCGGGTCGGTGATGCAGGACGGGAAGGTATTCAGCGACACGATACAGAACAATATTGTTCTGAATGAGGAGAAAGTGGACTATGAAGCGTTGAAACAGGCGGTTGAGATAGCCAATATTGGGAGTGAAATCGAATCGCTTCCACAGGGTTATCAGACGAAAATAGGCGAGAAGGGCCGGGGATTGAGCGGAGGACAGCGGCAACGACTGCTGATCGCGCGTGCGCTGTACAAGAATCCGGATTATCTTTTTTTGGATGAAGCGACCAATGCGCTTGATACGATCAATGAGCAAAAGATAGTCACAGCGCTGAACAATGTTTTCAAGCAGCGAACGGTGATAGTGATCGCACACCGGTTGAGTACGATACGGAAAGCTGACCAGATCGTAGTAATGAAAGGCGGTATGATCGTAGAGCTGGGCAGTCACGAGGCGTTGATGCAACACCGGCGTTATTATTATGAACTGATACAGAGTCAATATGAACTGGATGCGGTTGAAGAAATCCTGGCGGGGTGAACCGGATGTTACCTGTCGCAGCGAAGAGGTAGCCGACATCATCGAGCGAATGCCGGAGAAATTCGGACGATGGGTGTCGTTGTCGGTGGTATTTTTTTCGATGATGCTATTGCTTTTCGGGTGGCTGATCAAGTATCCGGATGTAGTAAGCGGGACGATCGAGATCACCTCGAATGTATCTCCGGTGAAACTGGTAGCGAATACTTCGGGCAAGCTTCTGCTGTCAGGCTACGGACAGCAGGATTTGGTAACAGAAGGCGCGTGTATAGGAGAGATAGAGAATCCGGCCAGGACGGAAGATGTCGCTCTGGTATCCGGACTTCTGCGACAGATGGTTCCCGATGCGATACCCCGGATTGAAATTCATCGATTATTTCCGGAGAAAGTGACCCTTGGGGATCTGAATTTGAAATACTATAGCTTTTTGACAGCGCTGAAGACGTATTGCGAATACCGGGAATCGAACGTATATGAACAGCAGCAGCAGACGCTGACGGATGAAATTCAGGGCAAGCGTCGTCTGAAGGAAGAAACGGAACGGGTATTGCGGACGGCTGAAGAGTATCTGTCGCTGTCGGAGAAATGGTATGATCGTTATTGTTCGATGAACGAAGAGGTAGTCAGCACCTACGAATACGAGGTAGACCGTAACCGGATGGAATATCTGAGTCACAAGCAAAGCGAACAAAATCTACGAAAAGAGCTGGTATCGGTACAGATACAGATAACCGATTCAGAGAACCGTCTTTTGCAGACAGGAATAGAGAAGAAGGATAAGGAACGTCAGCTGCAGCTGGAATTACTGTCCTCGTATCATGATTTGACGGACAATATCAAACAGTGGGAGGACCGTTATCTGTTCAGGGCGCCCTTTGCTGGAAAGGTGGAGTATTTGAGTTTTTGGGTTGACAATCAATACATCTCAGCGGGAACGGAAGTGTTCAGCATAGTTCCAGGGGCGAACAAGCCGGTCGGCCAGATGCTGTTGCCGGCGAGCGGAGCCGGGAAGGTCAGGGCAGGACAAAAGGTGGCGGTTAAACTGAGCAATTATCCGTATACGGAATTTGGGTATATAGAGGGGAAGGTGCAGTCGATATCGCTGGTAACTCAGCCCTACGATACAGGAACGAAGATGATAGACGCTTACCTGGTACTGGTAGAGATGTATCGGGGTTTGACGACCAATTACGGGGAGGAGTTGGACTTCCAATATACCACAGGCGGGACAGCCGATATCATAGTGAAAGACCGTCGTTTGATCGCGCGGTTGTTTGACAATTTGAAATCCAGGACGAAATGAACGGGAAAAATATTATGTTGTTGTTGCTGTTTTGTTTGCTGCGAGTCGGGGATTTGCGAACACAGGCCGTCCGGCTGAGTTTATCCGAGTGTATAGCGATCTCCACGGACAGTTCGCTGCAGGCTTTTCGGGCGAAGAACATGTATTATTCGAGCTACTGGTCTTATCGCGCGTATAAGGCGTCCTGTCTTCCGTCCATCAGTTTGCAGTTCAATCCGATGCAATACAACCGGAATATCACCAAGCGTTATGATTATTCGGAGAATCTGGATATTTATCGAGAACAGCAGTCCTATTCATCGTCAGGCGGGCTGTCGGTATCGCAGATTATTCCGCTGACAGGGGGCACTTTTTCCTTTGATACGGATTTGAGTTATTTGAAGAATTTTGGGGAGAATATCTTTTCTCAGTATTCGAGCGTACCGTTTCGGATCAGTTATTCCCAAAGCGTGTTTGGCTTTAACCCTTATCAATGGGAAAGGAAGGTGGAGCCGTTGAAATATGAGCAGGCGAAGAAAAAACTGGTCTACCAGATAGAAGAGCTGTCGGAAACTACGGTTACGTATTTTTTCGATTTGGTTTTGGCACAAAAGCAGTACGAACTGGCAGAAGAGATTCTGCTTTCAACCGACACATTGTATCGTGTAGGGCAGGAGCGAGAGAAGATCTCTGCGATATTGCCTTCCGAGATAGAGCTGTTGGAGATCGATCTGCTCAATTCGGAAAACAGACTGCAAACTGCGGCGATGAATCTTCGCAATGCGCAATACCGGCTACGGAGTTTTTTGAACAGGGGAGAAAGAGAAGAAATAGAGATTGACGTACCGATGCGACGACCTCAGATATTCATTTCGGTAGAAGAAGCGCTGTTGCAAGCGCAGGAAAACAATCCGGATTATTTGGGTTTTGCGCAAGAATTGCTGGAAGCGGAAAAGAGTTTGAAACAGATCGAGAAGGAATCGTCTTTCAGTGCGAGCATATCAGCGAGTATCGGGTTCAATCAGGCGTCAGAGACGCTAAGAGGGGCGTACAGCAGCCCGTCGCAACAGGATGTAGTAAGCATCAGTGTCTCGATACCAATGGTAGACTGGGGTGTTCGAAAAGGGCGGATGAATATGGCGAGAAACAACCTGAATATCACGCGGCTGACGATCGAACAGGCGCGGGAGAATCTGAAAGAGGAGATTATCTCGACGATCGACCGGTTTCATATCCATCAGGAATTGACAGTATCGGCAGCACGAGCGCTGGAGTTGGCCACTTCAGCGTTCGAGAACACGAAGCGCCGATTTATCGTCGGTAAATCGGATGTAAACAGTCTCACGCAGAACATGAACCGTCGTCATGAAGCGCAAAGGAATTTCATTGATGTATTGAAGAACTACTGGATGAATTATTACAAAATACGCAAACTGACGCTGTACGATTTTGAGAAAAACGAAAAATTATCCTTCTCCATCGATGATCGATTAATTAAATAAAATTTCTAAATTTCCCTTTTATGCAGAAAAACAAATACGATTTTTTACTTGCAGGCGCCGGACTGTTTAATGCGATCGTGGCCAGGGAAGCTACGAGGCGAGGGAAGAGGTGCCTGGTGGTGGAAAAAAGGGGACATTTTGGCGGAAATGTATATTGTGAACAGATATCGGGTATCAATGTGCACAAATACGGTGCGCATATCTTTCATACCTGTGATAAGGAAGTGTGGGATTACATGAATGAGTTGTGCGAGTTCAATCATTATGTCAATTCCCCGCTGGCGCGGTACGGGGATAAAATATATAACCTTCCTTTCAACATGAATACTTTTTATCAGCTGTGGCAAACCCGGACGCCTGGCGAAGCGATGAAAGTAATAGAGAGTCAGCGCATAAGGAATGACAGTCCGGCCAATCTTGAAGAACAGGCGCTCGCGCTTGTAGGGAAAGATATATACGAAATCCTGGTCAAGGGGTATACGGAAAAGCAGTGGGGGTGCGAAGCCGGGCAACTGCCGGCCTTTCTGATACGGAGGCTTCCGGTTCGATTCAGGTACGACAACAATTATTTCGACGATCCTTATCAGGGGATTCCCGTAGGCGGATACAACCGGATTTTTGCGCAATGTTTCCGTGATTGTGAAATGCGATACAATACCGATTTCTGTCAGCATCGAGAATGGGCGAAAGAGGCGGGGACGACAGTTTTCACGGGGATGATCGACCGTTACTATGATTACTGTTACGGAGCGTTGGAATACCGTTCGCTGCGGTTTGAAAACAAAATCATGAATATTCCCGATTATCAGGGGAATGCGGTGGTGAATTATACAGAGAGGGAAATACCTTACACGCGTATCATCGAACACAAACATTTTGAGTTCAATTATCGAACCGACACCACCGTGCTCACGCTGGAATATCCGCAATCCTGGACTCCGGAACTGGAACCTTACTATCCGGTAAATACCCCGGAGAACGAGGTCATTTATTCAAAATACGAACAACGTGCCCGAGGGGAAAAGAATGTGTATTTCGGAGGTCGCCTTGGATGTTTCAAGTATTACAACATGGATCAGGTCGTTCATTCAGCGTTGATGTTGGTGAAAGAGTTGATGGGGTAGAGGAAAATATCAAAAGAAAACTGATTATGATCAGGTAACTTGCGAAAAATCATACAATTCATCGTAAAAAGGAGTTGACTGAAAACGTGCGAGGATATCTTTTGAATAGATCACCGATTGACTGCCTAAACGTTTTAGCGACGATATCGCCGCCTGTTTCAACAACAAAGAATCGGAACCGACTGCATCAAAGACGGCGTGGAAATAAGGCTCGTAATCGTCACCGAGTTGGTAATTGGCCATGAACAACCGCGTGTAGAGGATGAATCCAGCGATGCGGGTATACAACACCGGCGACTGAACCCATTTGGCGGCAAAGTGTCCGGCGCCCGGCATTTTGCTGAACAGGTTGAGGCAGGATTGTTCAGCCAATTCCAAGTTTTGAATCCCTTTCACCCACGTGTCGGCGCAACTGAATGTATCCGGACGATGAATCATGGTCGCCAAGATCTTCAATTCACGGTGATCCGCTGACCACAATTGTTCCGCCAGGGCGTCGTTGGGGAAGTACCGGTCGGCAATCGACCGGAGTGTCGTGATCGGAACACCCAAAATAACAGCGTAATGGATGCCTTTTTCCCGCAAAGAAGCCGCTTTCACGCCGTCTCTGAAGCGGTAGAGGATTTTCTTGATCTCATTCATTAGAAATTCCAGGTTGGCAAGAAAGCGTATTGTTTGGAATACCGCAGCATTTGTTCTGCATATCCTTCCGTATAGCTTATCCGGATGTCGACGACAGTGCCAGATTTATCCAATACCGGCTCATAAACAGGATTGACAAAGCCTTTATATGGCGTCAGGTTCAACTTTTTGTACCGTTCCAGCACTTCGGCATGGAGAACAGTATCCACTTTGACGCCGTAGCTTTCGACGATTTCTTTCGCGCCATCAAAATCGCCTTCCGATTTAATACGCTGTATCTCAGCCAGAAGTTCGCCGATCAATGTCCGCAGTTTGTTGTAATCATTGATGACGACATACGTCTTCCCGTCTTTTTTGCTAAATTCGATGACCCGGTCGTCTTTCCCTTTCTCCAGCACCCAGTGGGCAATGAGCGAACGATTGCGCATGTGGGCTTCTTCGATCGACTTGCCGGGTTCTATCCTTACCAGTTGGGTCATCAAGCCGTTCATCATGTATTTATAATATTCGGCTTTGTAAGCATCCGGATCGTCCAACAATCCAAGCTCAATCAATTTGGAATCAGCGATAAAATACAACCCGAACAGGTCGGCACGCGCTTCCTCAATCACTGAACTGTAAATGCCCAAGCCGTCGGGATCAACGCCAGGAAGCAATTGTCCAGAACCATGTCCCAGACATTCATGCAGATCCGTATGCATATTGTCGGTGACGAATCCGTATTTTTTCATCAATGTTCGCTCCCGGTCGCTCCATACAAATTCCTCATTGAAACCGTTGCCTTGCGCTGCCTTATCGTAGGCCGCGGTGATATTTTGGATTGTCACCGATTTTGAACCGAAATCTTTGCGAATCCAATTCGCATTCGGCAGGTTGATTCCGATCGGTGTGGCCGGATAGCAGTCGCCTCCCAGTATTGCGACGGTAATCACTTTGGCGCTGACACCTTTCACCTGTTCTTTTTTGAATCGGGGGTCGACAGGGGAATGATCCTCAAACCATTGTGCATTATCGCTGATGGTTACTGTCCGTTGTGTAGCTTCCGTATCTTTGAAATTGACGATGGACTCCCAACTGGCTTTTATTCCAAGCGGATCGCCGTAGGTCTCAGTAAATCCGTTCACAAAATCAACGCGCGAATCCATATCCTGTACCCAATGAACGGCGTATTCATCGAATTGTTTCAGATCGCCGCTTTTGTAGTAATCGATCAAGAGAGCGATGGTCTGTTTTTGCATTTCGTTTTCCGCTACATCTTCGGCTAGAGAGAGCCAATAAGTAATCTGTTCTATCGCAGGCGAATACAGTCCATCCACTTTCCATACTTTCTCTACCAATCGGTTGTTTTCTTTCACCAGTCGGCTGTTTAATCCGTAAGAAATGGGGGTGGTGTCGTTCGGATTCTTCATCGCAGCATAAAATGACTCTACTTCTTTCTGGGTGACGCCGGAGCCGTAATAATTGTTCGCAGAATGGAGGATAACGTCCACATTCGGATCTTGAATTACCTTCTTTGCCAATACATTGGGGTCGAACATCACCGGAATCAATTCGATGAGCAGTGAATCGACCGTCTGTTTGGGAGCCAGCGGCAATGCTGATTCCGGGACGGATTTCAAGGCTTCCGAAAAGAAAGACTGAGAAAAACCGGGAAGGAATTTTTCTTCTCCGTAATGGTGGTGAATCCCGTTGGAAAACCAGACTCGTTTCAGATAGATTTCAAACAGTTTGTAGTCGTCCGAGGTCTTATCACCGTTGTAATTTTCGTAAATCGCTTCGAGTGTTCGACGAATTGTCAGGTTGTATCGGCAATTTTGATCATAAAGAATGTCTCGCCCGCAAAGCGCCGCCTGCGAGAGATAATAGATCAGTTTCTTTTGTTCTAATGTCAATGTTTCGAACTCCGGAACTTGGTATCTTAAGACTTCAAGATCCGCGAAGGAATCCACTTTGTAATTAAAATTCTCCGTTATCGACTTGTTTTTCATTTCGTTAGAACACGAAAAACACATTACGGCCGTCACTGTCATAATAAATAATTGTTTCATGTTTAATTTAGGAATTAGGAATTAGGAATTAGCGGCAAGCCACTAACTTTCAACTGTCTATGCATAGCCTGCGCCGCCTTCCTTCCGTCTCCCATGGCCAAGATGACTGTTGCCCCTCCGCGAACAATATCTCCGCCGGCGTAGATGTCAGGCAAGTCGGACTTCAGTGAGTCGGGATCGACGATGATGGTTCCCCATTTGCTGACATTCAATCCGTGGAATGTTTTTGGAATCAATGGATTTGGGGATACGCCGATGCTAACGATGGCCATATCGATGTCGATCAATTCGGTGGCGCCGCTGATTTCTACCGGTCTTCGTCGTCCGGAAGCATCCGGTTCGCCGAGTTCCATTTTTTGCAGCAACATCTGGACAACCCGACCATTTTCATCGCCGATGTATTTAATCGGGTTATGCAAAGTCATAAAGATGATGCCTTCTTCTTTCGCATGCTTGATTTCTTCAATCCTGGCAGGCATTTCTTCTTCGGAACGCCGATAGACGATAATTGCCTTGTCTGCTCCGAGCCTTCGCGCTGTACGTACGGAATCCATCGCCGTGTTGCCACCGCCGATGATTGCGACTTTTTTCCCTTTTAGCACAGGGGTGTCGGAGTTCGGTGACGCGGCAGCCATCAGATTGACGCGGGTGAGGTATTCGTTCGACGACAAGACGCCGATGAGGTTTTCTCCGGGGATATTCATGAAATTGGGCAATCCCGCTCCGCTGGCAATGAAGATGCCCTTGAATCCGGATGCGTGCAGGTCGTCGTAAGAAATCGTCTTGCCGACAATGCAGTTTGTGACGAATTGCACGCCCATCTTTTGGAGGATGGCAATTTCGACATCAACAATGCGATTCGGCAGCCGGAACTCCGGAATGCCGTATTTCAACACCCCTCCGATTTCGTGCAAAGCCTCATAGACGGTCACTTCATAACCCAATTTCGCCATGTCGCCGGCAAAAGACAGTCCGGCGGGTCCGGAGCCGACGACGGCAATCTTGATGCCGTTGGCGGCAGCCGTCTGCGGGATGGAGATATTGCCGCTTTCGCGTTCGTAGTCAGCCGCAAACCGCTCCAGATAGCCGATTGCTACCGCTTCTTTCCCCATCTTCAGGTGGATACACTGACTTTCGCATTGCTTTTCCTGCGGGCAAACCCGGCCGCAAACCGCCGGTAAAGCCGATGTCTCTTTCAAGGTCTTGGCGGCTTCTGTAAAATCGCCCCGTTCGATGTTTTTGATGAATGTCGGAATGTTGATTTCAACCGGACAGCCACCCATACAAGTCGGATTCGGACAATCCAGGCAACGTTGGGCTTCCCGCATGGACTGTTCAGCAGTCAATCCCAAGTTGACTTCTTCATAACTGTGACTCCTGAAGTCAGGCGACAGTTCGGGCATGCGAACGCGTGGAATCGCTACACGCTCTTTGTTTGTCATTTTTTGCCGCAACTGTTCTCTCCAGGGTTCGCTTCGTAGCGCTTTGATATGTTCTGTCGTTGTCATAATTCGTTGTTTTAGTTGTTTCGGTTATTCCAGCTCTTTATATGCATTCAGTCGAATCAGCATCTCGTCAAAATCCACTTGGTGGGCATCAAATTCAGGGCCGTCGACACAGACGAAGCGTGTTTTTCCTCCCACCGTCACCCGGCAGGCTCCGCACATGCCCGTACCGTCCACCATGATCGTATTCAGTGAGGCGACCGTCGGTACCTGATGTGATTTCGTCAGTAGCGAGACAAATTTCATCATGATGGCCGGACCAATTGTGACACAAAAGTCCACTTTCTCACGTTGCAGGATTTTTTCGATGCCGTCGGTCACCAGCCCTTTCATTCCGTAAGAGCCGTCGTTGGTGGTAATCAGCACTTCATCGGAGAAAGCGCGTATTTCTTTTTCGAGGATCACCAATTCTTTGGTTCGTGCCGCCTGAACGGTGATGACTTTGTTGCCTGCTTGCTTCATCGCTTCCGCAATGGGAAGCATGGGCGCCGTGCCGACACCGCCGCACGCGCAGACCACGGTTCCGAAATGCTCGATGTGTGTGGCTTGTCCCAACGGGCCAACCAGGTCGGTGATGTATTCCTGCTCATTGAGCGCACAAATCTTCCGCGTGGATTTACCTACTTGTTGGATAATCAGCATGATTGTTCCCCGATCGGGATCAGCAGCCGCAATAGTCAACGGGATTCGCTCGCCGTTCTCGCCTACGCGGACAATCACAAAATGTCCGGCTTTTCGCGAACGGGCAATCAGCGGCGCTTCCACTTCCAGCTTCACGACATTCTCAGACAGAAATTCTTTTGTAATAATCTTATTCATACGTCAATAATATGTTTTTAAAGGTCGTATGGAACTCGCATGTCATTATTGTCATCAACTTGGATGTCTGTATAATCATGCTTGTCTCATTGCATTGAATAGTTCCAGTGTTCTTAAAATAAATTTTTATTAAACGACGGCAAAGGTACTATAAAAAAGCGGAACTTATTATTTCGGACAATTTTTTATGGTGGAAATGAAACTTTATTCCGTATCTTTGTCGAAATTTATTAATTCGATTATCTTTGAAAAAATATAATTTTGATGAAGTGATTGACCGTCGAGGAAGCGGAGCGCTCAAGACGGACGCGTTGCGAGAGCGTTACGGGAAGACGGATCTGATACCGTTGTGGGTGGCGGATATGGATTTCCGTACAGGGGATTTCATCATTGAAGCACTGGAAAAAAGGTGTGAACATGGCATTTTCGGTTATCCGGTCATGCCTGAAGATTATATTCCGTCCATCATCCGGTGGATCGACAACAAACATCAATGGCGCATCGAAGCAGACTGGATCAGTTATGTGCCGGGAATCGTAAAAGCCATTGGGTTCATTACCATGTGTTTTTCCAAACCAGGAGATAAAATCATCATTCAACCGCCGGTATATCATCCTTTCCGCATTGTGCCGGAAGCAAACAAACGGGTCGTGGTCAATAACCCCTTGGTCGAACGCGATGGACAATATACGATGAACCTGGACGGATTGCGCAACATCCTGAAAAAAGAATCCTGCCGATTTTTGATTTTGTGTAATCCCCACAATCCGATTGGGATCGCCTGGAGCAGGGAGGTCCTCTCGGAGTTGGCGGAGATCTGTTATGAAAACAATGTACTGGTCGTCTCCGATGAAATCCATGCCGATATGACGCTTTTCGGGCATAAACATGTGCCCTTTGCCACAGTTTCCGACAAAGCAAAATATAACAGTATCACACTGATGGCGCCAAGTAAAACGTTTAACATAGCCGGAATTGTCAGCTCTTTTGCGATTATTCCGGACAAAAACATTCGAGATGCTTTTTTCGAATACCTGCATGCCAGCGAACTGGACGAGGCGAATCTTTTCGCATACATCGCCACCCACGCCGCTTATACGCAGGGTGCGGAATGGCTGTCGCAGATGTTGGAATACCTGGAGGGAAACATCCGTTTTACGGCACAGTTTTTCTCCGAGCACATCCCGTTGATAAAGCCGGCAATTCCGGAAGCGTCTTTTTTAGTCTGGCTGGATTGTCGTGCATTGCATTTGACGCAAAGCGAACTGGTCTCGCTGTTTGTCGACAAAGCCGGTCTGGCGCTCAACGACGGCGCCATCTTCGGGAAAGAAGGAGTAGGCTTTATGCGGATGAATATCGGCTGTCCGCGTGCAATCCTTGAAAAAGCGCTAAATAAGTTGAAAGTTGCAATAATAAATAAATAATTGACGTATGAAAATTTCTAATAACAAAATGGTGTCCCTGATTTACGACTTGAATGTTGGAAGCATTGAAGAGGACGAACTGGAATTGATGGAGAGTGTCCCTGAAACTGAACCATTAAAATTTATTTATGGAACGGGGATGATGCTCGACGAATTTGAGAAAAACATCTTCGGATTGAGCGAAGGCGATACATTTGCCTTTACCCTCCCGCCGGAAAAAGCCTACGGCGATCGCGATGAACAACGTGAGGTGGAATTGCCGAAAAAGGCGTTTATGATCGATGGAAAAATAGATCCTGAATTGCTGGTGATAGGCAATTTATTGCCAATGGTTGATTCCAATGGCAATAAAATGCTGGGAGCCGTGTCAGAAGTCAAGGACGATTTGGTATTGATGGATTTCAATCATCCTCTGGCAGGCGAGACCTTGCATTTTAAGGGACGAGTCCTGGATGTTCACGAGCCGACAGTTGAAGAAATCGCTGCCATCAGCGGTGGATGTAATTGCGAAGGTGATTGTGATTGTGATTGCGGATATGATTGCGGAACGGGAGCATGTTGCAATAATTGATAAATGAATACTTTCGGGAATATTTTCAGGTTGACGTCCTTTGGCGAATCGCATGGTGAAATGATTGGCGGCATCATTGATGGATGCCCTTCCGGAATACCAATTGATTTGAAATTGATACAAAAAGAACTGGACAGACGCAAGCCTGGTCAGTCGGCAATCACTACACAGCGACGCGAATCCGACCGCGTGACATTCGTTTCCGGAATTTATGAAGGAGTGACCACCGGTGCGCCGATCGGATTTATCATCCCCAACGACAACCATCATTCGTCCGATTATGAGATTCTGAGAAAACATTTCCGTCCTTCTCATGCCGATTTAACCTATTTTCTGAAGTACCGCAATTGTGATCATCGGGGTGGGGGACGCGCCTCCGCGCGGGAGACAGCTACGCGCTGTGTCGCCGGTGCTGTGGCCAAATTGATATTGCAATCTCTCTCAATCAAGGTGGTCGCCTATACTTCACAAGTCGGCTCAATCAAACTGGCGACACCCTACCACGAACTGAACTTGAAGCTGATAGAATCCACCCCCGTCCGCTGTCCGGATTTGGAGGTGGCTGAAAAGATGATCCGCCTGATTGAAGAAGTGAAATCCCAAGGCGATACTGTCGGCGGGGTAATCACCTGCGTCTGTTTGGGCGTGCCCGCCGGTTTGGGTGAACCTGTGTTCGGGAAACTGCATGCCGCCCTGGGAAATGCCATGCTAAGCATCAATGCCGTCAAAGGGTTTGAATATGGGATGGGGTTCGAAGGCGTCCAGTACCGCGGATCGGAAATGAACGACCCGTTCTTTTATGACGAAAGACAAAAACGCATCGCTACCCGCACCAATCATTCCGGAGGAATCCAGGGCGGTATCTCCAACGGCGAACCGATTTATTTCAGGGTGGCGTTCAAGCCGGTGCCTACCTTGCTGAGGGAGCAGAAGACCCTGGACATCGAAGGGAATGAATCATCACTCACGATGAAAGGGCGGCACGACCCTTGTGTGTTGCCGCGTGCGGTGCCGGTGGTGGAAGCAATGGCTTCGATGACCCTGTTGGACCATTACCTGATCAATCGTTGTTACGATCTAGATGTACTGTAAGTTGCGGGAATGGGATGTCAATTCCTTCTTCGGAGAACGTCTTGTAGATTTTTTCATTCAAGTCGAAATATACATTCCAAAATTCCTCTTTGGGTGTCCATACTCGGATGATAATATCCACCGAACTGTCATTCAGCTTGTTGATCGCAATAAACTGTTCCGGATCTTTCAATATCCGGCTGTCTTGAATCAAGATGCCTGAAATCACTTGCTTCGCTTTGTCGAAATCTTGCCCATAGCTGATGCCGACAATCAGTTCTACCCGACGGTTGACCTGATGGGAATAATTCATGACGATTCCTGTCGACAAGCTTCCGTTGGGGATAAAGATCGTGCGGTTGTCCGGAGTAGTCAATACGGTATTGAAGATCTGGATCTCTTTTACCGTACCGGCCTGATTTTGAGCTTCAATATAGTCTCCTACACGATAGGGTTTCAGCAGCAGAATAATGACTCCCCCGGCGAAATTTTGAAGCGTTCCGCTCAGCGCCATGCCGATTGCGACGCCAATCGAAGCAAACAGTGCAACGAACGATGTGTTGTTGATCCCGAATATATTGACTATCAAGATGATCAACACAGCCATGAGCGCGATGTTGATCAGGTTTTTCAAGAATGACTTTACTGTAGGATCCACCTCGCTTCGAGTCATCATTTTCTCACACAACTCATCCACATATTTAATGAGTTTCTTTCCAACAATATAGAGGATAATACATAAAATCAGTTTCGCTCCAAAATGAAAAACAGTGAGCAGGAATTGATTCCACAATTCGAGCCAGGAGATGTTTTTGAGATCAATCTCATCCAGAAAATTCATAGGTTGTCGTTTATTTATCCAATTTTGAGGAGGCAAAAATAATATAAAATACAACATGCTGATTCGTTTTTAATAAATATTTACTACCTTTGAATCAGAAAAACAGCATAGATAATTATTTACGTATGAAATGGATGATAACCGTCTTGACCTTGTACTTGTATGTCGTTGCAGGTCAAGCGCAAACATTAGAAGAAGCCAGAAAACTGTATCTGGAAGGACAATTCCAAAAGGCATTGCCGGCTTTTGAGAAGGCAATCGAATCGTCTGCAAAAAATGCGAAAAATGCCTCTTACAATCAGTGGTACGGGAATTGCTTGCTCGAAACCGGACGATTGGAAGAATCGGAGAAATACCTCCGGTTTGCCGCATCAAAAAGCATACAGGAAGCTTTTCACTCGTTGGGTAAACTGTATTTCCTGCAATATCGGTTTGAAGAATCGGCGGAAGCATACGAATCCTATCTGGAGTTGTTGAAAGACAACAAAAAGCCCGATGCGAAAGGCATAGCCCATTCGCAGGAATTACTCGACCTGTCGAAACGCGCCGCCAGGATGATGTCGCGATGTGAGGCAGTCCAGATTATCGACAGCGTGGTAATTGACAAGGATGATCTCGCCGCCGGTTATCTGCTGAACGAAGAAATGGGATCGATACGTACAATGCCCGAACTCCCCGGCACCATTCTGTATGAAAACCAACTGAATAACAGGCGCTATTATGCTAAAACAGACAAGAACGGGAAATTCAAATTGTGCATGCAGACCAAACTGATGGGCAACTGGTCGGACGAGAAACTGCTGGAACTCCCAATCGATACAATATCAGACGACAACTATCCTTATGTTTTGTCGGACGGGGTGACCGTCTATTTCGCCTCCACTGGATACGGCTCCATCGGCGGATACGACCTGTTTGTTACTCGATATAACATGAATAGCGATACTTACCTGAATCCCGAACAGTTGGGAATGCCGTTTAATTCGTTGTATAACGATTACATGCTGGTGGTCGACGAATCAAATGGTATCGGCTATTTCGCTACCGACCGTTTTCAACAGCCGGACAAAATTACTGTATACACCTATATTCTCAATGACGAGATTCAAACCCTGGACGAAAAAAACCAGACAACCCTGGCAAATCGGGCTAAAATCACATCCATCCGAGATACTTGGAAGAGCGGCGTGGATTACGGGGAGATGCTGGCGAAAATGAAAGCGGGAGCCGGAAACGAGAAGAAAAGCAGCGACAAGGAATTTGAGTTTGTCGTCAATGACAATACCATATATTATACTATCCACGATTTTAAGAATGAATCCGCCAAACAGTTGTTTGTTCAGTCGGAAAAACTGCGGCAATCGATTGATGAACTGGAGAGACAGCTGGACGACATGCGGCAGGATTATGTCCGGGGAAACAAATCGAAAGCGCAAACCATCCTTTCGTACGAAGCGAAACTGAACGAGCTGAAAGAAGAATACCGTGCGACTGTCATTAAGGTGCGTAATACAGAGATCAGGCAGATCATACAGCCATGACTAGTGAAAGATCTGTATTTTATTTACGTTTTCTAATAAAATCGGTGAAACAATCATATTTTTTTCTAACTTTGCATAAGATAGGATGTGTTTCTGCAAAAACAAATAAATTTGTTTTGCGTTCAACTTTCACTATCTTTGCAACAAATGAATACAATATAAAATGGATATTTTTATCGTCATCGTTTTATGCCTCGTCGGTATACTGCTTGTGTTGGTGGAAATTTTCTTGATTCCCGGAGTCAGTTTCGCACTCATCGCAGGGATCTTATTCGGCGTTGGCGGCATATTTTACGCCTATTCCAGACTGGGCATAGTCGGAGGAACCATCGCCCTCGTCTTGATGCTGCTTGCTTTTGGAGTCACTTTTATCGGTTTGATCAAATCCAAAGCATTAGACAGATTGGCTTTGAAGACGGATATAGATTCTACCGTTGCCTCTTCCGCGTCAATCAATATCAAAGAAGGTGATACGGGCATTTCCGTGTCGCGTTTGAATCCAATCGGCAAAGTGAAAGTCAACAACATCACGATGGAAGCGAAGACACTGGGGGAGTTTATGGACGAAAACACAGAAATACAAGTGGTGAAAGTGTCTCCCGTGCAACTTATCGTAAAATCATTAATTAAAAATTAAGAATATGGAAAATGTATTTATCTGGATTGTGTTGCTCGTCGCAGCAGTGATTGTATTGTCAATCTTCTTCTATTATGTTCCTTTTGTGCTGTGGATCAATGCAAAAGCTGCCGGAGTGAGTGTCTCGCTGATCCAGCTCTTCTTGATGCGCTTAAGAAAAGTGCCGCCTCCCGTCATCGTGAATGCCATGATCGAAGCGCACAAAGCAGGGTTGAAAAATATCACACGCGACCAGTTGGAAGCGCACTATCTGGCCGGCGGGCATGTAGAACGCGTGGTGCATGCGCTGGTTTCGGCAGAAAAAGCCAACATCGACCTGACATTTCAGATGGCGACCGCCATTGACCTGGCCGGACGCGATGTGTTCCAGGCTGTACAGATGTCCGTCAATCCAAAAGTGATTGATACACCTCCCGTAGCTGCCGTTTCCAAAGACGGTATCCAATTGATTGCCAAAGCACGTGTCACCGTTCGGGCAAACATCAAGCAGTTGGTTGGTGGGGCAGGAGAAGAAACCGTCCTGGCGCGCGTCGGCGAAGGGATTGTCTCTTCCATCGGTTCGTCCGAAAGCCATAAAACGGTATTGGAGAATCCGGATTCCATTTCCAAACTTGTACTGCGGAAAGGACTGGATGCAGGTACCGCTTTTGAGATTCTTTCGATTGACATTGCCGATATAGATATCGGTAAAAATATCGGCGCTGTGCTTCAAATGGACCAGGCGCAGGCGGATAAAAATATCGCCCAGGCAAAAGCCGAAGAACGTCGTGCAATGGCTGTGGCGCTCGAACAGGAAATGAAAGCAAAGGCGCAGGAAGCCCGTGCACGGGTTATCGAGGCGGAAGCGGAAATTCCCAAAGCCATGGCGGAAGCATTCCGCAGCGGCAACCTGGGGATCATGGATTATTATAAGATGAGAAATATACAGTCGGACACCGAAATGCGGGAAGCGATTGCAAAACCGTCTGCATCAACCAGTAAACCCATTAAAGATTAACAGTCTAATGAGAGTCATTCCTCCCGATGAATTTCCCATCAACGACGATGGTTCGGTGTTCCATTTGCATCTGAGGCCGGAACACTTGGCGGATTTGGTCATCCTGGTAGGCGACCCGGATCGCGTTCCTGTCATTGCAGCGTATTTCGATTCCAAAGAATTTGACATCCAAAGCAGGGAGTTCCGGACGATCACCGGCTCCTATAAAGGAAAACGAATCTCTGTGGTTTCCCATGGCATCGGCTGTGACAATCTGGACATTGTCATTACAGAGTTGGATGCGTTGGCAAATATCAACTTGGCTACCAGGACGGTAAATACGGATTTCCGTCAACTGACGATGGTGCGTATCGGCACTTCCGGAGGTTTGCAGCAGTATTGTCCGGTCGGCTCTTATGTCGTTTCCCAGATTTCGATGGGGATGGACGGCCTGATCTATTTTTACGATCAGGGAGCCGCCATTTGCGATAACGACATGAGCGATGCCTTTGTCAAACATACTTCCTGGAATCCGTCGCTGGCCAAGCCGTATTTTGTATATGCCGATCAGCAGCTGGTCGACCGGATTGGGTTCGACATGGTGAAGGGAATCACCTGTTCAGCCAGTGGATTCTATGGACCGCAAGGACGTTATGTCCGATTGGGTTTGAGTGATCCGCAACAAAATGCCAAGATGGAATCATTTTCATACAATGGCCTTAAAATCACCAATTACGAAATGGAAAGTTCTGCCCTTGCCGGTTTCTCCTCGATGATGGGGCATCATGCAATGACGGTTTGTCTGATTATTGCAGGGCGTTATTCGGGCGATATGAATACGAATTATAAGGGATCTTTCGATGAATTGATAACCAAAGTATTGGATCGGATCTGATTACTGATTTCCAACAGATAGTCGGTTCGCGATCCGTACTTGCAATAATAGTTGAAGGAATAATGGATAAAGATACGATTTGTGCCGTTTCGACACCTCCAGGTCAAGGGGGAATTGCTGTTGTCCGCGTGTCGGGGACCTCGGCGATCCCTGTTTGTGATGCCGTTTTTGTTGCTGCCAACAAAGAAAAACTTGCCAACCAACAGCCTTATACCATTCATTTAGGGAAAATTTATCGGGGAAATGAGGTTTTGGACGAAGTATTGGCCTCCGTCTTCCGGTCGCCACATTCCTATACCGGAGAAGACATCGTCGAATTGGCTTGCCATGGCTCGGCATATATTCAACAAGAGTTACTTAAATTGCTGGTAGATCAGGGTTGTCGATTGGCTACCGCAGGCGAGTTCACGCTTCGCGCTTTCTTAAATAACAAGATGGATCTTTCGCAAGCCGAAGCTGTAGCCGATTTGATCACGTCATCGTCGGAAGCTTCGCACCGTTTGGCTGTTAACCAGATGCGCGGCGGATTTAGCCGTAAACTCCAGGAATTGAGAGCGCAATTATTGAATTTCCTTGCATTGCTGGAATTGGAACTGGATTTCAGTGAGGAAAATGTGGCGTTTGCCGATCGAAAACAATTGTCTTTATTGGCGAAAGACATCCGTAAAGTCGTATCCCGATTGATTAACTCCTTCAGTCTTGGAAATGCCATTAAAAACGGGATTCCGGTTGTGATTGTGGGAGAGACGAATGCGGGTAAATCTACTTTATTGAATCATTTGCTCAATGAAGACAGGGCTATCGTTTCCGATATTCACGGCACGACGCGCGATGCCATCGAAGATGTGGTCAATATCCATGGGATTGTATTCCGTTTTATCGATACGGCCGGACTGCGTGAGACGGACGATGAGTTGGAAATCATCGGCATTGAGCGCACGTACGAGAAGATCGAACAAGCTTCCATCGTTATCTGGATGATCGATTCTACCCAATTCACCGAGAAAATCGATAAAATTGCAGAACAGATCGTTTCCCGAACAAAAGATAAAAAACTGATCATTGTATTCAATAAGGTAGATAAAATCAACACGGAAGAACAGAGCGTGCTGGAAGAAGAATTTCTTCCGGACGTTAAAACGACAAGAATCTACCTTTCCGCAAAATTCAAACAGAATACCGAAAAACTGGAAAAAGCATTGCTGGATGCCGCCAATCTGCCTAAGATGAAAGAGAATGACGTCGTTGTGACTAATCTGCGTCACTACGAAGCACTAAAACTGGCGCTGGAAGCTATCGACAGGGTCATTGCAGGTTTGAAGCGAGGCTTGTCGAACGACCTGCTTTGCCGGGATATCCGCGATTGCAACCTGCATTTGGCTTCTATCCTCGGTGGTGAAATCACCAACGACGAAGTCCTGAAAACTATTTTCGAACGGTTTTGCATCGGGAAATAATTGTCTCAACCACGATTTTCATAAGATTTATATGATTAACTTGATTTGAAATTCTTGTAAATCATGGTTCAGACACCTCCTACTTTCCCCGATATTCCTTTGGACTCACTCCCTCCATCCGCTTGAAATATTTCCCGAAAACCGACTGGTCGGCAAAATGGAGTTCGTCGGCGATCTGCTGGATGCTTAATTTTGAGGACTTTAACAGCGCTTTTGCTTCGAGGATGACGTAGTCGTCTATCCACTCATTTGCCGATTTGCCGGTAGCGGTCTTAATGATTTGCGAGAGATATTCGGGCGTCAGACACAGTTTCTCGGCATAAAAACCGACTTGCCGCTCCGATTTGAAGTGGCGCTCGGCGAGTTGCAAAAACTCTCCGACCAATTCGTCGTGTTTCGTGTGCGGCAACGTTTGTTCAGGAAGCGAGTGCAGCCACGAACTCGAATGATAGTAAAATGGTTCATCCGGTCGGTTAATTTGAGTTCAGTATTTCCGCAACGTGAATTACCTTTATTCCTTTTCCTTGCCGGCGGATAATGCCTTCCATGTGCATCAGGCACGACATATCGTAGGAGGTGATGTATTCCGCTCCGTGCCGCTCGTGGTCGGCAATGCGGTCGCGCCCCATCTTGACTGAAATGTCGGGTTCAAAAATGGAAAATGTGCCGCCGAAACCGCAACATTCATCTGTGCGGTCGAGGTCGATAATTTCGATTCCTTCCGCTTTTTCGAGCAGGCGTCGGACTTTGGAATAGCGCGTTTCGATAAGTTCCGAAGCCGAGGCTAATTTCAGCCCGCGCAAGCCGTGGCAACTTTGATGGATTCCGACGCGGTGCGGAAATTTAATATTCAAATCTTCGACCTGCAAAATATCGGTCAGGAACTCACAGAGTTCGTAAACCGTTTCGCGGACGTGCCGGACTTCATCGGTTTGCGGAATGACGTCGAAATGCTTCTTGACGTGGTAAGCGCAACTGCCAGAAGGAGTTACGATGTAATCGTATTCGCTGAAATTTTTAACAAAATTTTCGTAGCATTTCGCCGCTTGTCGTTCCGAACCGCTGTTTGCGAGCGGCTGTCCGCAACAGGTTTGCTGTTCGGGGTAAACTATTTCCTGTCCGAGTTTTTCCAGCAGGCGGAGCGTCGCCACTCCCACCTGCGGATAAAAAACGTCGATGTAACACGGTATAAATAAACCGATTCTGTATTTTTTCATTTTTATAAAATTACCAGCCTAAAACGCGGTTGTAGATGTCGCGGACTTTCTGGCCTGCGATTTCCCATGTTATCGCGTCAACTTCTTTTTTGCCTTCCACTTTAAGGTACTCATACATTGCAGGATACGAAACGATGGAGTACATTGCGTCGGCCATAGCCTCGATATCCCAGTAATCGACCTTGATGGCGCGGTTCAGTATTTCGGCGCAGCCCGACTGCTTGGAAATAATGGACGGAACCCCGCACTGCATCGCTTCGAGCGGCGAAATTCCGAACGGCTCCGAAACCGAGGGCATCACGTAAACATCGCTCGATTTCAGCACTTCGTAAACCTGTGCGCCTTTCATAAATCCGGTAAAATGAAATTTGTCGGAAATATTGCGTTGGGCGGCAAGGCGAATCATTTTGTCCATCATATCGCCGCTTCCGGCCATCACAAAACGCACGTTATCGGCCTTTTTCAGGACGCGGGCGGCGGCTTCCACGAAATATTCGGGGCCTTTTTGCATCGTTATGCGGCCTAAAAAAGTTACAACCTTGTCCTTGGTGCCTTTTTTCGATTTAATTGATTCTATTTCAGCGCTTAACGGCTCAACGGCGTTATGCACTGTCGTTACTTTACGCGGGTCCTGATGATATTTTTCGATAACGGTGTTCCGCGTCAGGTTGCTGACCGTAATTATGTGGTCGGCGTGGTCCATTCCGTCTTTTTCGATACCGTAAACCTGCGGATTTACATTGCCGCGGCTGCGGTCGAAATCGGTTGCGTGAACGTGGATTACCAGCGGTCGGCCGGTTTTCGTCTTGGCGTGGATTCCGGCGGGATAGGTCAGCCAGTCGTGCGAATGGATTATATCGGCCTGAACGGTTTTTGCTATCACTCCGGCCACGATTGAATAATTATTTATTTCTTCGAGCAAATTTTCGGGGTAACGTCCCGAAAATTCGATGCATCCAAGGTCATTGACGTGGTAATTGTTGAAATCGGCGTAGATATTGTTCCTCAAATCGAAATAAAGTTGCGGGTCCATAACTTTTCCGATACGCTGCGAAACGTATTCCCACGACACGTCGCGCCACGCAACAGGCGTATTTCCCGCCCCGATGATTCGCAGAAAACTCCGGTCTTCGTCGCCCCATGGCTTGGGGATTACAAATGTTATATCCATATCGGGTTGAAGCGACATTCCTTTTGTGAGGCCGTAACTTGCCGTTCCGAGGCCGCCCAGAATATGCGGTGGAAATTCCCATCCAAACATTAATGCTTTCATAGATTCAGTTGAAATTTTCGAGTAATTTTAATATTCGCAGTATTGAAGCCACATTCATCGCGAAAGATATTGCGCCTCCGCTCTGGAAAGGCGGGTTTCCGTCGTACAGTTCCGACAGGGTTCCGATGCAATGCTGGTTCATTTCATCGTCCAATCCGATTAAAGTGCGCTCAATGAAAGAGATACCGCTCATCTGGTATAATTTCAGGTATGCTTCGAGGTAAAATCCGAGCAGCCAGGGCCAGGCAGTTCCGCTGTGGTATGCCAAATCGCGCTCGCGCTGCGGGCCGGTGTAGTAGGGACGGTAGCCTTCGCTTTTCGGGCTTAATGTGCGTATTCCCTTGGGCGTCAGCAGTTCGCGGGTAACGATATTCAGCACTGCCCGCCGCTGCTGCCTGTCGAGAGGCGAATAGTCGAGGGCGATTGCGAACAGCATATTCGGGCGGACGCTCCAATCAATGAAGTTGCCGTCGATATAGTCAAACAGGTATCCGTAGCCGTTTACGAATGTTTCGACAAATGAAACTCCCGTTTTTTCGGCTTTCTTGGCGAGAAATTCTTTGCGGTCTTCGTCCCCGGCTGTGGAAGCAAGTTCGGCTCCGAAGCGTAAGGCATTGTACCACAAGGCATTAAATTCTACAATAAAACCGGAGCGGGGAACGGCAGGTTTTCCGTCGATAGTGGAATTCATCCAGGTTACGGCTTTTTCTTTTCCTTCGGAATAGAGCAGGCCGTTTTTATCGGTTTTCAAGTTCGGATGGCGGTCTTCCATTATGTAGTCGAGCAGCGACTGCACAAGTCCGCCGTATAGTTCGTTGCATTTTTCCATTCCCTGCGATTTGGCGTATTGCTGTATTGCCCAGATAAACCACAGGAAAACGTCGGGATGTTCGATTTCTTTTATTACCTTGTCCGGAGTTTCGTTTTCCATAAAATTTTGAACGGCGGGAATGGCCGTAGTGGCGATTTTTTCAAACCTGACCGGGTCGTCGATGGAAAGCGTGCATCCCGGCAACGCGATGAACAGGTCGCGGGCGCGTACTTTGAACCACGGATAGCCCGCCAGCAGGTAGGCGTCGTTTTCGGTAGGCCGGTAATAAAACTGTTGAGCCGAATTTTTCAGGCAGTTGTAAAAACTGTTTCTCGGCGTGCGCGTCTTGATTTCTTCCTCGAATTTGACTTCCATTTGCGAAGGCTCTATTTCGGCGTCGCCGCCTGAAAAATAGATTGTTTCGCCTTTTTCGATGTCAAGTTCGAAATACCCCGGCACGTAAAGGTCTTCCTGATAAGGAAAACCGCGTTCGCGTTCCTTGTAATATTCTATGTTCTTGTACCAGACGGGGTTGAACACGAATTTCACAGGTTTCGAGAATTGCATGAACAGTTCGGGATAACCGGCGTACATACAGGTTTTTATGCCGTTTACCGTTTCCGAATAATTTTTGTTTACCCTGTCGTTTTCGTAGGTCAGTTCGTTCACGTTTCGGAAAGCCATAAAGGGTCGAAATTGCAGGGTAGTAGGCGAATGTGCGTCGAGCAAAGTGTATTTTATCAGGATGCGATTTCCGTAAGCCGTAAAAAGTTTTTCTTTTGCGAGGATTACGCCGCCTACGCGGTAAATGGTACGGGCATTGCTTTCCACGTTGTATTCGCGGATGTATTTATGTCCGTTGGGGCTGAAATGGTTGTTGTCGTACTGGTGCAGTCCGAGGTTGAACTCGGCGCCGTGCTGGATGACTGTTTCGTCGAGCGTCGAGAGGATGACGTGATTGTCCTCGTCGAGCGCGGGAACCGGCATCACGAGCAGTCCGTGGTATTTTCTGGTATTACAGTTAACTATGGTGCTGCAATGATAGGCGCCGCCTCTGTTAGTACGGAGCATTTCCCTTGGTAAAGATTCTTCAAGGTTGATTACGAGCGTTTTATCGAATTTTAAATATCCCATAAGTTGTATTTTAGTTTCTAATACTGACAATCAAAAATACAATTTTTTTTTGAAAGCACAATAATTATTGCGGAAAATTTACAAAAAATGAGGAAAATGAGGGCAAAACAGGCTGGTTGCGGCGTAATTTTTTATATTATTTTATTCCGAACGCTATTTCAAAAAAAATTCTCAATATTAGCGGCAAGTTCCGTCATAGTGTCGAAAACCACGTCGGCGCCGGCGTCTGTCAAGACATTGGGGGCGAGCGGGCCGGTATTCACTCCTATTGTGAATATTCCGGCGGCTTTGGCGGCCTCTACTCCAAGGGGAGCGTTTTCGACCACGATTGCTTCTTCGGCGGTGATATTTGCTTTTTTCAGGCCGAGCAGATACGGTTCGGGAGCGGGTTTGCCGTGCTTAACGTCGTAAGCCGTAACCATCAGGTCGCGGGAAAAAATACCGGGGAAATGCGCGTCGAGATTATCGTAAAGCGACCGTTGCCCCGAACCTGTTACGATAACCCTCATCAGTCCGGCATTTTTCACTTTTTCCAGCGTTTCGAGGGCGCCGGGCATTGGACGGTCGTATGATTTTAGTTCCTGAAAACGTTGAGTTTTGCGGGCGTAGATGCGCTTTTTCTCTTCGTCGGTCGCGCCGTGTCCGAATTGCCGGTTAAACATCAGGTCGATAGTCGAACTGCCGGTGCGCCCTTCCAGAAGGTAAAAATCTTCGAGGTCGGAGTTTATGCCCGCTTCCGCCATCACATCGCGCCAAGCACGGACGTGGCCGGGCATTGAATCGTACAAAACTCCGTCCATATCAAATAAAACCGCTTTTTTCACTAAAAACTACTAACTTATATCTACTAACTACTAACTATTTAGCCGGTTTCCCCAGCAAAGCAAACATATTTTTTTTGTAAGCCTCAACGCCCGGCTGGTCGAAAGGATTTACGCCCAGAATGTAGCCGCTTATTCCGCAGGCGCGTTCAAAGAAGTAAAACAGGCCGCCGAGATAATATTCGCTCAATTCGGGAATTTCGATGCGGATATTGGGAACTCCGCCGTCCACGTGCGCCATTTGCGTGCCTTTTTCAGCCATTTTATTGACAAAATCGACGCGCTTTCCGGCAAGGTAATTCAGGCCGTCGAGGTCTTCGGCGTCGGCGGGAACTTCGAGATGATATTTTGGCGATTCTACGGAAATCACGGTCTCGAAAATGCTGCGTTCGCCCTGCTGAATCCATTGTCCCATAGAATGGAGGTCGGTAGTAAAATCGACCGAAGCGGTGAAAAGCCCCTTGTGTTCCTTGCCTTCGCTTTCGCCGTAAAGTTGTTTCCACCATTCGGCAATGTAATGCAGTTTGGGATTGAAGTTTGCAAGTATTTCTATTTTTTTGCCCTGACGGTAAAGTTCGTTTCGAGCAACGGCATAAATGATTGCAGGATTGTCGAGATAATTGGCCGAAACGTCGGTAATCCGCTCCATATCGGCTGCTCCGGCAACGAGTTTCTCTATGTCGATTCCTGCCACTGCCAGCGGCAAAAGGCCGACCGGCGTGAGAACGGAAAAGCGTCCGCCCACATTATCGGGAATGACGTATGTTTTGTAACCTTCCTTGTCGGCCAGCGTGCGCAGTGCGCCCCGCGCAGCGTCGGTTACGGCTACTATCCGTTTTGCGGCTTCGGTTTTTCCTGTGGCGGCTTCGAGTTGTTTTTTCAGAATCCTGAACGCGAGGGCTGGCTCGGTAGTTGTGCCTGATTTTGAGATATTTATGAGGCCGAACTGTTTGCCGGAAAGGAAATTCGAGAGTTCCGAAAGATAATCTTCGCTGATATTATGGCCGGCAAAAAGGACGAGCGGTTTTACG
This sequence comes from Dysgonamonadaceae bacterium, assembly GCA_031272085.1. Taxonomy (GTDB): domain Bacteria; phylum Bacteroidota; class Bacteroidia; order Bacteroidales; family Azobacteroidaceae; genus Azobacteroides. The sequence continues at coordinate 27,645 of JAISUN010000070.1, forward strand.
CCGGAAATCTGGTCGAAAGAGCCTGAAAGCGCTTCCAATATGGCTTTTGCGCCAAGGTAAGAACCGCCTATTCCGATAACGACGACCACTTCGCAGGACGAGCGCAAGGCTGCGGCGGTATTGCGGATATCTTTCAGGAAATCGGCCGTAATGGACGAGGGCAGGTGCAGCCAGCCGAGAAAATCGGCTCCTTTGCCATTTCCGCTTGCCAACAGTTGATGCGCTTTTTGCGCCGCTTCTTCGCCTGCGGCGATTCTGTCTGGAGCGACGGCGTTTATTGTATTTAAGTTAATTATTTTCATTGTAATAACTTTTTATGTAAATGTTTCGGTAAGTTTTCTGATTGTGGGGACTGCCGATTTGCGCTCGTAAAGTATAGAATAAACGGCGTCGAGGATAGGCATATTTACATTGTAACTGTCGTTGATTTCTTTTATGCACTTGGCTCCGAAATAGCCTTCGGCAATCATTTCCATTTCCAACTGGGCTGTTTTTACCGAGTAGCCTTTTCCAATCATCGAGCCGAAAATGCGGTTGCGCGAGAAGCGCGAATAGGCCGTTACGAGCAGGTCGCCGAGGTAGGCCGAGCCGCAGATGTTTCGTTCTACAGGAGCCACTTTATCCACGAAACGCGACATTTCCATTATCGAGTTTGAAATGAATATCGACTGAAAATTGTCGCCGTATTTCAAGCCGTGGCAAATACCGGACACGATTGCGTAAACGTTTTTCAGTACCGATGCGTATTCGATGCCGGTAACGTCGCTGCTAACCGAAGTTCTGATAAAGTGCGTCTTAAACAGGCCGGCGGCGCATTTGGCGTATTCGCTGTCAACGCTGCCGATTGTCAGGTACGAAAGTCGTTCGAGCGCAACTTCTTCGGCGTGGCAGGGGCCTCCAAGCACTGCTATCTGTTTGGCGGGGACTTCGTAGAATTTTGAAAAATATTCCGAAATCAGCATATTTTCGTCGGGGACAATGCCTTTGATGGCCGAAATCAGGTATTTATCCTTCAAGGGGGTGCGCAGTTTTTGAAGGTGTTGTTTCAGAAACGGCGAAGGTATGGCAAAAATCAGGATGTCGCTGTTTTTGACTAACTGATTTATATTGCTGTAAAACTTTATTTTATCGGTATTAAATTTAACTCCGGTAAGATACGAAGGGTTATGCCCGAAATTTTTAAATTCTTCGATTTGGCTGGGGCGGCGCATATACCAGTTGAAGTTGGTTTGCGTCATAGAGATTATTTTCGCTATGGCCGTAGCCCAACTGCCGCCGCCCATTATGGCTATTCTTTTAGTCGATTGCATACTTAAAGCAAAATTAGTTATTTATTTTTCAGGCCGCATTTGCGGGAAGAGCAAGACTTCCTGAATCGAGGCCTGACCGGTCAGCAGCATTACCAGGCGGTCCATACCGATGCCCATTCCCGATGTGGGCGGCATTCCGTATTCGAGGGAGCGCAGGAAATCCTGGTCGATAAACATTGCTTCGTCGTCGCCTTTTTCCGAGAGGCGCAACTGTTCTTCAAAGCGTTCGCGCTGGTCGATGGGGTCGTTCAGTTCGGAATAGGCGTTAGCCAGTTCCTTGCCGTTGACCATCAATTCGAAGCGTTCTGTGAGTTCGGGATTGTTGCGGTGGCGTTTGCAGAGGGGCGACATTTCTTTTGGATAGTCGGTAATGAACGTTGGTTGAATGTATTTTCCCTCGCATTTTTCGCCGAAAATCTCGTCTATCAGTTTACCTTTGCCCATAGTTTTGTCTTCGTCCACGCCAAGTTTCCGGCAGGTTTCGCGCAGTTGTTCCTCGTCCATTCCGGTAATGTCCATTCCGGTATTTTCGAGGATTGCTTCGGTCATTGTTACCCGTCGGAAAGGCGCTTTGAAGTCGATAATTGCGTCGCCGTTTTTAATCTGTGTTGTTCCAAGCACGTCGAGGCAGATTTTTTCGAGCATCTGTTCGGTAAACTGCATCATCCAGTTGTAATCCTTGTATGAAACGTAAATTTCCATACAGGTAAATTCGGGATTGTGAGTGCGGTCCATACCTTCGTTACGGAAGTTTTTGGAAAATTCGTAAACTCCTTCAAAACCGCCGACAATGAGGCGTTTAAGATAAAGTTCATCTGCAATGCGCAGATACAGGGGTATATCCAAAGCATTGTGATGGGTAATGAAAGGCCTTGCGGCCGCTCCTCCGGGAATGGATTGAAGCACAGGCGTTTCGACTTCTATGTATCCGCGTTCGTTGAAGAAATTGCGCATAGAGTTGAAAATTTGCGTCCGTTTTACGAAAATGTCTTTAATCCCTTCATTTACAACGAGGTCAACGTAGCGTTGGCGGTACCGCATTTCGGGGTCGTCAAAAGCGTCGTAGGCCGTTCCGTCTTTGTATTTCACGATTGGCAGCGGGCGCAGCGATTTTGAAAGCACCGTCATTTCTTCGGCGTGAATCGAGATTGTTCCCATTTGGGTGCGGAAAACGAATCCTTTAATGCCGATGAAATCGCCGATGTCAAGCAATTTTTTGAAAACCGTGTTGTAAAGTTCCTTGTCTTCGCCGGGGCAAATGTCGTCGCGGGTAATGTAAATCTGGATTCTGCCTTTCGAGTCTTGCAGTTCGATAAACGAGGCTTTTCCCATTATCCGGCGGCTCATTATTCGTCCTGCAACGGTAACTTGCCGTCGCGGGGCTTCGTCGCTGAATTTTTCCCTTATGCCGGTCGAGAAGTCCGATACCGGATATTCGTCGGCGGGGTAGGGGTTTATCCCCAGATTACGCAGTTCTTCCAGACTTTTGCGTCGAAACACTTCCTGTTCGCTTAATTCCATTGTATTCATCAAATAATATTTTGAGGCTTAACCAAACTACAAATATACGAAAATTTATTTTTTTTCGCGTTTATTCCGATAAAATTTCAGCAGAATTGTTGTTTACTTCAACTTCTGCCGGTTTTTCATCTGTCGTTTCCGGCTGTTGCGGTTCCGGAACTTCTACCTCAAAACAGTTGTTTGCGATAATTTCTTCATAAGTTCCCGTCGGCATATAAAACCTCACGTCTTTTCCGGTTTTGAATGCGCGGCGTATTGAAGACGAAGAAATTTCAATCTTCGGCGCGTTGCGCAATACCTTGACGTTGGGGTGGTTATAGATAACTTTCCCTGTGCCGAGGCGCGGATAGATGATGGTTTTAAAGTTTTTGAGGATTGTCTGATAGTCTTTCCAGCGGTGGAAAGTTTCCCAGTTGTCGGAACCGATAATCAGTTCAAACGTGTCTTCGGGATGCATAATTCTCAACTTTTGCAGCGTATTGACCGTGTAAGTCGGCTGGGGCATTTCCCATTCGATAGTGCAGGCCTTGAACTTTGGATAGTCCCCGATAGCCTTTTCGAGCAGCGAAAGGCGGAGTTCCTTTTCCATAAGGTCGTTTTTCCCTTTTGTGGGATTTTGCGGCGTGATTAAAAACCAGATTTCGTCAAAGTCGTTAAACTCTGCAATGTAGTTTGCCAAGGCCAAGTGGCCGATGTGTACGGGGTTGAATGACCCCGGAAAAATTCCAATTTTCATGAGTGTGTAATAAATTTGTTAATAATCGAAATAGTTTCTCTTTGCGCTTTTTTCAAGTCGTCGTTGATGACAACGCAGTCGTATTTAGACGCAAGACCCAGTTCGTATTCCGCTTTGGAAATACGGTCTGCTATTATTTCCGGCGAATCGGAGCCGCGTTTTTCCAACCTTTTCCGCAATTCTGCGACCGAAGGCGGCTTGATGAAAATCAGCAGGGCCTCTGCTCCGAAAATCTTTTTTATCGAAATTCCGCCTGCCACGTCCACGTCGAGGATGACGTTGCGGCCTGCGGCAAGTTTCTGTTCGACTTCCGATTTCAGCGTTCCGTAAAAGCGGTTTGCATAGACTTCTTCCCATTCGAGGAAGTCGCCTGCGCTGATTCGCTCTTTAAATTCTTCGGGCGTCAGAAACCAGTAATCTACCCCGTTTTGTTCGTTTCCGCGGGGCGGGCGACTGGTTGCCGAAACCGAAAATTCGAGCGGCAATCCCTGTTCGAGAACGTGTTTAATGATAGTTGTTTTTCCCGAACCGGAGGGGGCTGACAATATGACTAATTTTCCTTTCACAATACGTTCAGTATTTGTTCTTTTATCTGTTCAAGTTCGTCTTTCATCTGAACCACAATCTTTTGCATTCCGGCGTGGTTCGATTTCGAGCCGAGGGTGTTTATTTCCCGGCCTATTTCCTGCGCTATGAATCCTAATTTTCGTCCCTGGCTTTTTTCGCTGCTCAATGTTTCGAGAAAATATTTCAGGTGGTTGGCCAGCCGATTTTTCTCTTCGTTCACGTCAAGGCGGTCGATGTAATAAATCAGTTCCTGTTCAAAGCGGTTTTTATCGTATTGAATATCAAGCGTTTGCAGCGAGGTTACGATATTGCGGCTTATTATCTCAATCCGCTCCTGTTCGAGCGTTTCTATCTGTTTCGACAGGTTTTTTATCGCGTTTATTTTTTCGATAAACAGTTTTTCGAGCATTTTGCCTTCCTGCGTGCGGAAAGCGAGCAAATTACCGACTGCGCTTTCTACGGCCGCTTTCAGGTAATTCCACTCTTCTTCGTCGGTTTCCGAGATTTCGGTTTTTATTGCTTCCGGAAGCAGCAGGATGGTGGAAAACCAGTCGGCGGGCAAGGGTATGCCGAGTTTTTCGGAAATATCGCGCACGTCGTTGCAGTAACTTTCTATAATACTTGCATTCAGGCGGTTAGGCGACGATTTTCCCGCAAAGTCGATATTAATGGTAAAATCTACCTTACCCCTTTCAAGCGTCTGAAAGAGGAGGTTCCTTATTTCCATTTCCTTGTCCCTGTACGTTGTCGGAATCCGGGTGGTAATGTCCATTTGTTTACTGTTTAAGGATTTGATTTCAACAGTAACCTTTTTGTTGCAAAATTCCGCTTCCGACTTTCCAAATCCGGTCATTGATTGAATCATATTCGAAACAAATTTTCTGCAAAATTAGTTTTTTATTCTTAAAATAAAGTAACTTTGCGCCCGAAATTTTAATTTTTTTTATCAAATGTCGGTAATTTTACATATCGAAACTGCTTCCAAAACTTGTTCAGTAGCGGTTTTTGGCGATAATGAGTTTTTTTACGAAAAAATTTCCCGAAAAGGAGAATCTCATTCGTCTTTTCTCGGAATTTTTGCACAGGAGGCGTTAAATTTCTTAAAATCTGAAAAAATACGCCTCGACGCCGTCGCTTTGAGTTCGGGTCCGGGTTCATATACCGGCCTGCGGATTGGCGCCTCTTTTGCCAAGGGGCTGTGCTACGGGCTTGATATTCCCCTGATTGCCGTTCCAACGCTTAAAATAATGGCTAACAGCGTTTTGGAGCAAAATTTAATATCCGGCGAGGCCTTGCTGGTTCCAATGCTCGACGCGCGGCGGATGGAGGTCTATTCGGCTGTTTACGATGCCGCCCTGAACGAAATCCGCGCAACCGAAGCGGAAATAATAGATGAAAATTCGTATAAAGACTTGTTAGACAGGCAGAAAGCGGTTTTCTTCGGCGACGGTTCCGACAAGTGCAGCGAAGTAATAAAGTCGCCGAACGCAATATTTTTGGACGGCATAAATCCCTCGGCGCGGGCAATGGCGAGTTTGGCTGCTGACGCTTTCGAGCGCGGCGATTTTGTTTCTACCGCTTATTTCGAGCCGTTTTACCTGAAAGAGTTTATGGCTACGAAAGCCAAAAATAAGGTTATCGGCAATGCTAAGCGCTGAATTTTATCAAAAAAGCGTAACTTTTTCGTTATTTGGCAAAAAAATGATTAACTTTGCAGATTAAAGTTTAATATGAAAATTCTTTTTATTGGCGGAACCGGTACTATCAGCGCGGCAATTTCGCGATTGCTGCTCGCCGAAGGACAGGAACTTTACCTGCTCAATCGGGGAAATCGCAACGAAAAGTTGCCGAAAGGCGCTAAAATACTGCAATGCGACGTGAACGACGAGGCGAAAGCCGCTGAATTAATCCGCGGCTTGGAGTTCGATTGCGTAGCCGATTTCATTGCTTTCGTTCCCGGACAGTTGGAACGCGATTACCGGCTGTTCAAGGGCAAAACGCGGCAGTTTATCTTCATCAGTTCGGCTTCGGCTTACCAAAAGCCGCTGAACAATTATCTTGTTTCTGAATCCACGCCCTTGGCAAATCCGTTCTGGCAATATTCGCGCGACAAGATTGCCTGCGAAGAATATCTTATGAAACTTTACCGCGAAGAAGGTTTTCCCGTTACAATCGTCCGCCCATCATATACTTACGACGAGCGGAAAGTCCCGCTTGCAGTTCACGGCGAAAGCGGCACATGGCCTGTCGTGAAGCGGATTATCGACGGAAAGCCGGTAATTATCCACGGCGACGGTACAGCGCTTTGGACAATGACTCACAACAGCGATTTTGCAAAAGGATTTGCCGGATTAATCGGCAATATCCATGCAATCGGCGAGGCTGTTCAGATAACTTCTGACGAAACGCTTTCGTGGAACCAGATTTACGAGGCTATCGCCCGCGCGGTGAACCGTCCGCTGAAAGCGGTTCATATCGCTTCCGATTTTCTGGCTGAAACAGCGCCTTACGACTATTACGGCGGTCTGCTCGGCGATAAGGCTTCGTCGGTCGTTTTCGACAACTCGAAACTGAAACGCCTTGTGCCGGATTTCGTTGCTGTAAAGCGTTTTGACGCCGGAATAAAGGAAACAATAAATTACATCCTCGCACATCCCGAAGAACAGACGGAAGACCCGAAATTCGACCAATGGTGCGACGAAGTAACCGCTGCCGTCCACGCAACGGCCGAAAAACTGAAAAATAAATATAACAAACAATAAAAGAATGAGATACAATACACAGGAAAAGCGTCTGGCCTTGCCGGAATACGGCCGGAACATCCAGAATATGGTCGATTACTGCGTTTCAATCCCCGACCGGGCCGAACGCTCGCGTTGCGCCGACGCAATCATCAACATTATGGGAAATATGTTCCCTCATCTGCGCGACGTGAACGATTTCAAGCACATCCTTTGGGACCACCTCGCGATAATGTCGGATTTTGCGCTCGACATCGATTATCCTTACGAGGTAATAAAACCCGAAAATCTGCACGTAAAACCGCCGAAACTCCCTTACACACAGGGAAAAATGCACTACAAGCATTACGGCAAAATTATGGAACAGATGATTCGGAAAGCCAACGAACTCGAAGACGGCGAAATGAAAGAACAACTCGCCGGCATGCTCGCAAACCAGATGAAACGCTCGTTCCTGACATGGAATAAGGAAGTTGTGGACGACCAAAAAATCTTCAAAGATATGGCGCAACTTTCGGGCGGCAGAATTTTGATGAACGAAGAAACTCATAAACTGACAGAATCGAAAGAAATTCTTTCCACAAAAAATAAAAAACTGACAAAAAGACAGAAAAACTGAAATATTTTACAGTTTTCAATTATTTGTAACCTATAATTTAATAAAATTTGATGTCAAAATTTATAGTTGAAGGCGGACGCCGGTTGAACGGCGAAATTATTCCCCAAGGGGCGAAAAACGAGGCATTGCAGATTATCAGCGCCTGTCTGCTAACCTCGGAACCGGTTACTGTTCACAATGTTCCCGATATTTTGGACGTGAACAACCTGATTATGCTTTTAGCCGAACTCGGCGTAAAAGTTGAAAATCCCAAGCCCGGAACCTATATTTTCCGCGCCGACGAGGTTAATCTCGATTGCCTTAATTCGGAATCCTACCTGAAACGCTCGACCGCAATGCGCGGCTCAATAATGCTGGTAGGCCCGCTCGTAGCCCGCTTTGGAAAAGCGATTGTCCCCAAACCCGGAGGCGACAAAATAGGCCGCCGCCGCCTCGATACCCATTTTATCGGCATTCAGGCTCTGGGAGCGGATTTCAACTATAATTCCAAAAACCGCATTTACGAAGTAAAATCCAACGGGCTGAAAGGCTGCTATATGCTGCTCGAAGAGGCTTCCGTAACCGGAACCGCCAATATTCTGATGGCTTCGACGCTTGCCGAAGGAAAAACAACGATTTACAATGCCGCCTGCGAGCCTTATTTACAGCAACTTACAAAAATGCTGATTGCTATGGGCGCAAAAATCGACGGTCTGGCTTCAAACCTGCTGCGTATCGAAGGCGTAGAGTCGCTTCACGGCTGCGAACACACCATATTGCCCGATATGATTGAGGTGGGCAGTTTTATTGGAATGGCGGCAATGACGCAGTCCTCGATTAGAATAAAAAATGTGGCCTACGACGACCTCGGAATGATTCCCGACGCTTTCCGCAAACTCGGCGTTACGCTGAACCGTGACGGCGACGATATTGTAGTGCCTGAGCAGGATTCCTATACGATAGAAACGTTTATCGACGGCTCGATTCTGACCATTGCCGACGCGCCATGGCCCGGATTGACGCCCGACCTGTTGAGCGTTTTCCTCGTTGTGGCGACGCAAGCCAACGGCAGCGTTCTGATACATCAGAAAATGTTTGAAAGCCGCCTGTTTTTCGTTGATAAACTGATAGATATGGGCGCCCAGATTATCCTCTGCGACCCGCACCGCGCCACGGTTATCGGCGCTAACCGCCGTTACCGCCTGCGGGCTGCCGATATGGTTTCGCCCGACATCCGCGCCGGAATAGCAATGCTGATTGCCGCAATGAGCGCCGACGGTACGAGCCGGATTGACAACATCGACCAGATTGACCGCGGCTACCAAAAAATCGACGAACGGCTGAACGCGATTGGCGCAAATATTATCAGAAAATGATAAACCGCAGCGAACTCCTGAAAATAGGCCGTTTTCGCAAGCCCCACGGCATCTGCGGGGAAATCGGACTTATCGTCGAATCCGACTGTTTCGAGGCGGGCGGCAGCCCCTTTCTTGTCTGCGAAACCGAAGGAATTTTTGTTCCCTTCCGCATCGAGGAAACCCGCTTCACATCCGACAGCTCGGCCATTGTCAAGTTGAAAAACCTCGATTCTTCCGACAGCGTCCGCTTTTTATCGAACCTCGAAGTGCATATCCCCCAAAAATATGCCGTAGAAGCCGATACAGAAAGCGTTTCAGCCGATTTTTTCATTGGTTATAAACTTATTGACGAAGATTCGGATTTTTCGGGCGAAATAGCGGGCGTAGAGCAGTATTCGACCAATATGCTGTTCGTCGTGAAATCCGGCTCCCGCGAAGTTTTGCTGCCCGCCGTCCCCGAATTTATCAGCGAAATTGACCGCGAAAACCGGGAAATAAGAGTAAATTTGCCGGAAGGCCTTGTCGATTTGTAAATTTTTTTGCCAAATTGGCATAAATTTGTTTTGAATATTAGTTTTTTTTTATTACTTTTGCGGGCAAAATAAAAATTGGCATCCTCAAATGAACAAAATTGTAAAAAAGGAATTTTTGTCGGAAAACGTTGTAAAACTTGTCGTTGAAGCGCCGCTGATAGCAAAATCCCGCAAACCCGGACATTTTGTAATCGTCAGAGTAGGCAAGTACGGCGAACGTATCCCCTTGACTATCGCAGAGTCAGACCTTGCAAACGGAACTATCACTTTAATTATCCAACAGGTTGGAAAATCTTCGCACAAGATTTGCAGCCTCAACGAAGGCGAGTTTATTACCGACCTCGTGGGGCCGCTTGGCAAAGCCACTCATATTGAGCGTTTCGGTACGGTCGTATGCGCTTGTGGCGGAGTGGGAACGGCTCCTATGCTGCCAATCGCACAGGCGATGAAAAAGGCCGGAAATCGGGTAATTACCGTTCTTGCGGCACGGACAAAGGAACTGATTATCCTCGAAAAAGAAATGCGCGAAGTGTCGGACGAGGTTGTGATTATGACCGACGACGGTTCGTATGGCAATAAAGGCTTGGTAACCAACGGAGTAGAAGACGTTATCAAACGCGAAAAAGTTGATTTGTGCGTTACTATCGGCCCTGCAATTATGATGAAATTTGTGGCTTTGCTGACCAAAAAATACGATATTCCTACGGTCGCCTCGCTCAATACCATTATGGTTGACGGAACCGGAATGTGCGGAGCCTGCCGCGTAACTGTCGGCGGACGAACCCGTTTTGTCTGCGTTGACGGCCCCGAATTTAACGCCCACGAAGTAGATTTCGACGAGATGATGATGCGCTTGAACGCATATAAAGATTACGAGAAATAATTGAAAATTGAGAATTGAAAATTGAAAATTCAAAATTCAATCAGTCAAAATTAATAATTAATGGAAATAAACGACAAAATAAAGGCGGAACGCAATGAGGCTTGGCGCGAAGAATTGCGCAAAAGTATGAAAAATAAAGAGCGTGCGGCAATTCCCCGCGTAAAAATGCCGGAACTCGACCCCGGATACCGCAGCCGCAGTTACGATGAAGTGAATTGCGGATTATCTTTGGAACAGGCTCTGACAGAGGCAAAACGCTGCCTCGACTGTCCCGACCCGGCTTGTATGAAAGGCTGTCCGGTGGGCATAAATATTCCAAAATTCATTAAAAATATCGAGCGGAACAATATCGCTGAGGCAGCCGCAACTCTGAAAGAAACTTCGGCGCTGCCAGCCGTTTGCGGTCGCGTTTGCCCGCAGGAAAAGCAGTGCGAAGGCCTTTGCATACACTTGAAAATGAGCGGCGAAGCCGTTGCTATCGGCTATTTGGAGCGGTTTGCGGCGGATAATGCAGGGGAAGAAAGCGCGAAAGAGAGAAGGACTGTGCAGGATTGCAACGGCCTTAAAATCGCCGTAATAGGCTCCGGTCCGGCCGGGCTGTCGTTTGCCGGCGATATGATAAAATCCGGTTACGATGTTACTGTTTTTGAGGCTCTGCACGAGATTGGCGGGGTTTTGAAGTACGGGATTCCAGAATTTCGTTTGCCGAACAATATTGTTGACCGTGAAATCGAAAGTTTGAAAAATTTGGGCGTAAAATTCATAACTAACTGTATAATAGGCAAAACCATCTCATACAACGAACTTCTCGAACAGGGATTTCGAGGGATTTTCATCGCTACCGGAGCAGGATTGCCTAATTTTATGAATATTCCGGGCGAAAATTTGTCGGGCGTTCTTTCGTCCAACGAATACCTTACTCGCATCAATCTGATGGGCGCAAACCGCTCTGATACAGATACTCCCGTTTATTTCGGCAAGAATGTGGCAATTATCGGAGGAGGAAATACGGCTATGGATTCCGTCCGCACCGCCCGCCGTCTGGGAGCCGAACGCGCAATGATTGTCTATCGCCGTTCCGAAGAGGAAATGCCCGCCCGCGTAGAAGAAATCAAGCACGCGAAGGAAGAGGGGGTAATCTTTATGAATCTCAATAATCCTATAAAATATATCGGCGACGAAAAAGGCCGGGTAAAACAGATGGTTCTGCAAAAAATGGAACTCGGCGAACCTGACGCCTCAGGCCGCCGTCGTCCGGTGGAAATTCCGGGCGCAACGGAAACTGTCGATGTCGATTTGGTTGTAGTTGCAATCGGCGTTTCGCCTAATCCGCTGATTCCTAGCGCATTTGATGGCCTGCAAGTCAGCAAGTGGGGAACAATTATCGTCAATCAGGAAACTTTGGAAACCGACCTGCCCGACGTTTTTGCAGGCGGCGACATAATCCGCGGCGGCGCAACCGTAATTCTTGCAATGGGCGACGGACGCAAGGCTGCGGCAGAAATGCAGAAGAAATTGGAAATTGAGAATTGAGAATTTATTAATTCAAAATACAAAATTATTGCTGCCGGTTGTACTCTTCAAGCGCTTTTTCAAGTACGACCATTGCGCGGGCAAGTTCTTCCTTTTTCAGGACGTAAGCGATTCTGACCTCGTTTTTCCCAAGGTTGGGATTGGTGTAAAAACCCGACGCCGGAGCCATAAAAATAGTTTGGCCTTCGTACTCGAAATCCGAGAGGCACCACTCGCAAAACTTGTCGGCATCATCGACAGGCAGCCGCGCAATGGTGTAAAACGCTCCCATCGGGATTGGCGAATAAACGCCGTGAATCTTATTCAGCGTATCGACCACAAAATTGCGGCGTTCGAGATATTCTTCGTAAACGTCGAGCATATATTCGTCCGAAACGGAAAGCGAAGCCTCGGCCACAATCTGGCCAAGCAAAGGCGGACTTAACCGCGCCTGACAGAATTTCATAACTGTTTTCCGAAGTTGCTTGTTGCGTGTAATCAACATCCCTTCGCGGATTCCGCACTCACTGTAACGCTTTGATACAGAATCAATAAGCACCACATTTTCTTCTATTCCCACAAGGTGCATCGCGCTGATGTATGGCGAACCTGTATAGATAAATTCGCGGTAAACTTCGTCGGAAAGCAGGTAAAGGTCGTATTTTTTGACCAAATCGCGTATTTTGTTCATCTCGGCGCGGCTGTAAAGGTAGCCGGTCGGATTGTTGGGGTTGCAAATCAGGATAGCCTTTGTTTTCTTGTTTATCAACTTCTCAAATTCCGATATCGGAGGCAGCGCAAAGCCTTTGTCGATGCTGGATGCAACGGTTTGGATAACCGCTCCGGCCGAAATTGCGAAAGCCATATAATTGGCGTAAGCCGGTTCGGGGATGATGATTTCGTCGCCCGGATTGAGGCAGGCCATAAGCGCGAACAAAACCGCTTCCGAACCGCCGGTAGTGATGATTATATCGTCGGCGCTGACATTTATTTTGAATTTGGAGTAGTAATTTACCAATTTCTCGCGATACGAGCGGAAACCGTCGCTGGGGCTGTATTCCAGCACTTCGCGGTTCAGCCGGCGCATCGCCTCTATTCCCGCTTCGGGAGTAGGAATGTCGGGCTGGCCGATGTTGAGATGATAAACTTTCAGCCCTCGCGCCTTGGCCGAATCCGAGAGCGGGGCTAATTTTCTGATTGGGGATGCGGGCATTTCTATGCCCCTGATTGAAATTTCAGGCATTTATGCAACTATTAAAAACGGGCGCAAAGTTAACCTAATTTTTTGATTTTGACAGAAAAAGGTTAAATTTTTGCGAAAATTGTTTGATTTTACACTCTTTTCCGAACCTCTTTTAAAAATTCTTTCATCCCTTCCGTATCTTTGACCTCGATAATTGTCAGCAGGCGGGCAAGTTCGGAACGGATTTGTTCCAACTGCCGCGGCGTGCGGGGATTGAACAGTATTTCGGTCAGCAGATAATCGTCTTCCGACAGCAGGCCGCGGGCGATGTCTAAATGTTTCTTAAACGTCGTCCCGGGCGCTTCCTGCGGCTTCATTACCGAAGCAAAAACCAGAGTTGAGGAAAACGGAATCGACAGCGAATAGGCAATCGTTTCGTCGTGTTCGTCGAAAGAATATTCAAAAATATTGAGTTTGAGCCGGTTATACAGGTCGCGGAAAAATATTTTCCCCATATACGAAGATTCGGAAATGATAATCGCATTTTCGGACGACAGGCTGCCGAGATTGGCAAAAGTAGGCCCAAACATAGGATGGGTCGAAACAAAAGGCCGGCCTTCGGCTTCGTAAAACTCCTTTAATCCGGTTTTTACCGATGCAATATCAGAAATAATGCAAGTTTCGGGCAGGTAAGGCAGGGCGTTTCGGAATGCGTCGAGCGTGTATTTTACCGTGGCCGCATTGAGCAGGATTTCGGGCTTAAAATCCGCAATTTCAGATGCTTGCGTCATACGTATGCAATTGTATGTAAAACGCATACGCTCCGGATTGGGGTCGTAAATCGCAACCTCGTGGTCGAAACTCAAAACGTCGGCGAAGAAAGACCCCATTTTTCCTGCGCCCAGAATCTGTATTTTCATCGGTTCAGCACTTCAATCTGTTGGCGGATAGATTCTTCGTGAATCGCTTCCAGAACGGTTTTCATAAACGGCACTCCGATTCCCATTTTATCGGCCTGCGAACTGCGGTTTTCCAAAATCTCGTCGTAACGCAGGGTTTGAAGCACCGGCATATTGTGTTCCTTTTTGTACTGGCCTATTTCACGGGAAATGCGCATCCGTTTCGACAGGATAGAGAGCAGTTCGCCGTCGATTTCGTCAATCTGCCGGCGCAGGTTTGTCAGATTTTCGGTAGTCTGCTTGGTTTCGCGCACCACGAGCATACTTATGATGTATTCGAGGACGTCGGGCGTAACCTGCTGTTCCTTGTCGCTCAAAGCGCAGTCGGGATTGCAGTGCGATTCGATAATCAGGCCGTCGTAATTCAAATCCATAGCCTGCTGGCAAAGCGGGGCAATCAGTTCGCGTTTGCCTCCTATGTGGCTTGGGTCGCAGATTAGCGGCATTTTCGGGATTCGGCGTTTCAATTCGATTGGGATATGCCACTGCGGGAGGTTGCGGTAGAGTTTTTTCTCGTAACTGCTGAATCCTCGGTGGATTACGCCGATTTTTCGGATACCGGCATTGTAAATCCGTTCTATTGCGCCAATCCAGAGTTCGAGGTCGGGATTGACCGGATTTTTGATAAGCACCGGCCCTTGAAAGCCCGAAATAAGCAGGGTATCGGCTATTTCCTGTACTGCAAAAGGGTTTGCCGTAGTCCGCGCTCCTATCCAGAGGAGGTCGATTCCGTGTTTTACAGCGTCGAGGACGTGCTGTTTAGTGGCGATTTCGGTGGAGGTGTACATCCCCGTTTCCCGCTTCACGCGCTGCAACCAGGGGAGGCCTGCAACGCCTGCGCCCTCGAATCCGCCCGGTTTGGTGCGGGGTTTCCAAATTCCGGCGCGGAAAATCTGGACGCCCTTTGAGGCGAGGCTGCGGGCGGTTTCCATTACCTGCTCTTCCGATTCGGCGCTGCAAGGGCCTGCGATTACGAGCGGCCGCTGTTCGCTGACGCCGGGCAGCAAGATTGATTCAAGTTCCATTTCCATAATGTTTTATTTTTATTTGTTTTACGTTCAAAAAAAAAATCCCGCCGTTTCCGACAGGATTTCATAATTAAAAACACTCATTTTTAGTCCGCTTTATTCATACAAAATCCTGTCTTACTCTTTTCCAAAAGTAAAAGTAATAAAACGAATATGTAAAATAAAAACGGTTCATTCTTAAAATTTTGCTTTATAACAACGGCGCAAAAGTAATAATTTTTTTTGTTATCCAAATAAAATATTAAAAATTTTTCATTTTTTTGATGAAATTGTTTCGCTTAAATTCTAAAAATTATTCCAATTTCTATTTGTTATTAAAATTATTTCCCGTAAATTTGCCCTGTTTTTCAATTTTGAGTTTATGGGGAAAAAAAGACTGTATCTGTTTTTTGCGGCTATATGGTTGATATTCAATGCGTATGAGGCGAGGGCGCAGCAGGATTCGCTTGCTGCCTATCTGCAAACGGCGGCGGAAAACAATCCGGGCGTAACATCGGCCTTTCACGCTTACGAAGCGGCTTTGCAGAAAATTCCGCAGGTCGGAGCGCTGCAAGACCCTACGCTTGACCTCGGTTTTTTCCTGAAACCGATGGAACTTGTCGAAGGCCGGCAGGTTGCCGATATTCGGCTGATGCAGATGTTTCCCTGGTTTGGAACGCGAAAAGCCGCCCGAACAGAAGCCCAACACTCGGCGCAAATGGCTTTTGAACAGTTTCGCGAAACTCGCGACCAACTTTTCTTGGACGTTTATACTCAATGGTTTACGCTTTGCCGGCTGAACGAGCAACTGTCCAACTCGCAGAAAAACAGCGTTTTGCTGGCGCAACTCGAAGAACTTGCCGTCAAGCGGTTTTCGGGCGGAAGCGCACAAATTGCGGGAAATGCCGCCCAAGCCCCCAAAGGGGGCTTGGGGGCAGCGCAAACGAACCCGGCAGGAGCAGGCGGTTCAATGTCCGGAATGTCGATGGGGTCCGCTCAACCGGTTTCCGGAACGCAATCTGCGGCATCCAACTCCGGTTCTATGGGCGGGATGAGTTCGATGAGCGGCGGAGCCTCGACAGGCTTGGCGGAAGTGTTGCAAATTCAGTTGGAAAGGGCTGAAACAGAGAATAATATAGAAAATCTGAAATCAAAAATAGCGGCCGAAAAATCGCGTTTCAATGCCTTGCTCAACCGTCAGGCTGCGGCGGAAATCGCGCTCCCTGACAGTCTTGCGGCGCTCCCGTTTTTGTTCGATTTTGAGGCCGCTTTACATCAGATTGAGGCTCAAAATCCTATGCTTGCGATGCTCGACGAGGAGGAGCGGATGTACCGGGCAAAAGCCGTGATGGACAGGAAAATGAGTTACCCGATGTTCGGTATAGGGCTGGATTATATGCTGATAAATCCGAAATCGACCACGTCGTCCGACGCGATGAGCAGCGGAAATCAGATGAGTTCGATGAACGGAAAAGATATGCTGATGCCGATGATTTCGATAACTTTGCCGATTTGGCGGGGAAAATACCGCGCTCAACAAAAGGAATCGTCCCTGCTCGAAACGGCGGCTCGCGAACGTCGGCAAAATACTCTGAATCTGCTTGTTGCCGAACTTTACAGCGCAAAACAGCGTCTCGAAGAAGCATCGCGGAAAATCGGCCTCTACCGCCGCCAGAAAGAACTTTCGGAAACGGCTTACAATCTGCTTGTCAGCGAGTTTTCCTCCGGAAAATCGGGGTTGAGCGAGGTTCTTCAAGTTCAACGCCAACTGTTTGATTACGAATTGAAAACTGCCGAAGCCACAGCCGATTACAACATTTTGGCCGGCGAGGTGCAGAAATTGATTGCAGGTTTCAACTGAACTGATACGAGTAAAATTTCAAGTTATGAACAAAGATAAAATATTAAAATACAGCCTGTTCCTGATAATTTTCGCCACAGGAATATTTCTCGGAAAGATAATTTTCGGAGGCCATAATCACGCCGAGGGAACGGCAGAAAACGCGGTTGCCACAATCTGGACCTGCTCGATGCACCCGCAAATCAGGCAAGACAAACCCGGAAAATGCCCGATTTGCGCAATGGATTTGATTCCCCTGAAACCTCACAGCAGCCTCGAAAATGCCGACCCCGACGTAATTTCGATGTCGGACGAAGCCATAGCCATAGCCAATATTCAGACGACTGTGGCGGGGCGCGGAAATCCGGTTAAGGAAATCCGGCTTTACGGAATTATCAAGCCCAACGAGCGGCGTTTGCACTCGCTCGTTTCGCAGACCGGAGGCCGGATTGAGTCGCTTGCCGTAAATTACGCCGGCGAAACGGTGCGGAAAGGGCAAACGGTGGCCGCGATTTATTCGCCCGACCTGCTGAACGCCCAAAATGAACTTCTTGAAGCCCGAAAAATGGCTTCGCAACCGGCTTTGCTGGCGGCTGCAAGGGAAAAACTCCGCCTCTGGAAATTGAGCGACAGCCAGATTGACGAAATCGAGCGCAGCGGACGTGCTTCGGCGGTAATGCCGCTTGTGGCCGACGCTTCCGGCATTGTGGTAACAAAACGCGTCGAACAGGGCGATTATATTGGGCAGGGCGGGGTACTGTTCGATTTGGCCGATTTGTCGTCTGTTTGGGCGGAGTTCGACGCTTACGAACAGGATTTGCCCTACCTGAAAATGGGCGACCGCGTCGATTTCTCGTTGCAAACCATTGCTGACAAGACATTTACGGGCAGAATCTCGTTTATCAGTCCCTTGCTCGATTCTCAAACCCGCACCGCAAAAGTCCGTGTGGAAGCGGCAAATCCCAATCTTGAACTGAAACCCGAAATGTACGCTTCGGCTACAATAAAATCTGTTCTGAAACGCGCTGCCGATGCGCTTGTCGTGCCAAAATCGGCCGTTTTGTGGACAGGGAGGCGTTCGGTGGTTTACGTCAGGCAACCTGATTCCGAAATTCCGACTTTCAAGATGAGGGAAATCACGCTGGGCGAATCTTTGGGCGATGAATACGTCGTGCTTTCAGGCCTTGCGGAGGGCGAAACGGTTGTCAGCAACGGCGCTTTCGCGATTGATGCAAGCGCCCAGTTGGAAGGCAAACCGAGTATGATGAACGCTTCGGAAACATCATCGGCAGCCGATTTGAAAGCAACTGCCGCAAATTTGCAGGTTCAGGGCGTTTGCGAAATGTGCAAGGAAAGGATTGAAAAAATGGCAAAATCTTTGGCCGGAGTATCGTCCGCGATTTGGAATATTGAAACAAAACAGTTAAATTTGCAGTTCGATTCGGGAAAAACCTCGCTCGACGCTGTGGCAAAGGCTTTGGCCGAGGTCGGACACGATAACGGGCGCTACCGGGCGCCGGACAAGGTTTACGAGGCCTTGCCGCCTTGCTGTAAATATAGATAAACATTTGATAATGAAGTTTTTAGGAAATATCATCTGGTTGGTTTTCGGGGGGATTTTTGTTTCGCTGGGCTATTTTCTTGCAAGTATTCCGCTGATAATCACGATTATAGGTATTCCTTTCGGATTGCAGACCGTAAAACTTGGGGTTCTGGCTCTCTGGCCTTTCGGTCGGAAAGTTGTCGAAAGCGGCTCGGCAGGCGGATGTCTGTCAATAATAATGAACATCATCTGGCTCGTTTTCGGCGGATTGGAAATTTGCCTGTCGCACCTTGTTTTGGGGATAATATTCTGTATTACAATTATTTGTATCCCATTTGGAAAACAGCATTTCAAATTAGCCGGCCTTGCGCTCACTCCTTTTGGTAAACTAATTTATTAATATATAATAATTTACGTATGAAACAGATTTTTTATTTATTCATTGCGGCCGCATTTATTTTTTCGACCGCCTGTTCGGGACAAAAATCAAATCCTGAATCACAAGCCGCTGTTGCACAGACAGATGTAAGCAAAGCCTCGCTTGAAGTAGAGGGCAAATGCGGGATGTGCAAAACAAAAATCGAAAAAGCGGCCTTGGCCATCAACGGGGTTGATTCTGCCGACTGGAACGCCGAAACCAAGCAACTTGACCTGACTTTCGACAAGTCCAAAACTTCGGTAGGCGCCGTCAGTAAAGCGATTGCCGCCATCGGTTACGACACCGAATTAGACAAGGCTCCCGAAGACGTTTACGCCGCCTTGCCCGGATGTTGCAAATACCGCGAAACCGCTGAATGACTTCGGCTAAAAAGGAAATTTCCTACCCTGACCTTGGCGCGGTTCTGTATGTAAAGAATTGCAGGGCAAAACATTACATTATCAGAGTTGCAAAAGGACAGGTCAGGGTTACTTTGCCTTACCGCGGCTCGTTTTCGCAGGCAGAATCTTTTTTGAACGAGAAAAGGGAAGTTGTTGCCCGCCAGTTGAAAAAGGCTGCGGAACAGGAACTTCCGCATTTCAATGAGGCCGAATTGAGGGCGAAAGCCAATGCCCTGCTGCCGGAAAAACTTGCGCAGTTGGCTAAAAATCACGGCTTTACCTATACGAAACTGACCGTAAGAAAGAGCAGAACCCGCTGGGGGTCCTGCTCGTCTCGCGGGCTTATTTCGCTGTCGCTTTTTCTGATGATTTTGCCGGAACACCTGATTGAGTACGTTCTGCTTCACGAACTCTGCCATACTGTCCAGCCAAACCACAGTCCCGCTTTTTGGAGCCTGCTCGACCGTTGCGTTTCTGGAAGGGCAAAAGCCTTGCGGCAAGAACTGAAAAATTACCGGATTCCTTGAATTAATCGGCTTTTTTGGGAGGTTGCGCTGTTACTTCGCATTTTGAAGCCGGTAACGGATTGGCAGATTGTAGTAAACATTAACCGCTTTTCCACTTTGCTTTCCCGGAATCCATTTAGGCATTTTATCGAAGACCCGCAATGATTCAGCATCACATTCGTCGCTTAAAGATTTTACTACTTGTGCGTCGCTGACTGTTCCATCCGATTTTATAATGAAACGAACTGTAACTGTACCCTCAATGCCGTTTTCCTGTGCTTTAACAGGATAAACAAGGTTGGTAGAAAGCCATTTCATTAATGCTTCGTCGCCGCCCGGAAAAGAAGGCATTACTTCAACGTGCTGATAAACAGTGTTTTCAGACAGAGGCGGCGGGGGCGGAATAGTTTTTGAATCAGCATTTTGCTGTTCATTTTCACTTTCCGTTGTTGCAACCGGTTCCGAAGTTGCGGAAGTGGGCAATTCTTCGATAACGGCAGAATTTGCTGCATCATTAAGAGGCAATTTTTCCTCTTTATTACCGCTTCCTGTGCAGTTCAGGCAAAGCAATAAAGCCGCTACGGGCAAAACAAGCAGATATTTCGCCCCGATTTTGTTGGATGTTTTTCTTTTGTTAATCATAATGATACGTTTTTTAAGTTGTGAAACATTGAAATTATTTGTAATTGTTGCAAAAGCCTTGTTGTACGTAAGCCGCAGCAGGTGAAACTGATAATGTTCGCTGTTGCATCCCGAATCCAGCACCGAGCGGTCGGCAAGGTATTCTAAATTGAGCCTTGTTTCGCGGTTCAGCAGCCACGCAAAGGGGTTGAACCAGCAAAAGGCGCAGACGAGTTCCGCAGCGAGCAAATCTATTGTATGCCGCTGTCTGACGTGGGTTTCTTCGTGCTGCATAATTTCCGAAAGTTCGTTGGCGTCGTATCGGGCGGGGTCAATCACGATAAATCCGAAAAATGAAAACGGGGTTTCAAGTCCGCTTTTTACGTAAATTTTCCTGCCGCCGACAAGTCCGGTTTTTGATGTAAATATCTGATAACCAATACTTAATGATTGTAATAAAATACGGATTAGCATTACCGTAACTCCGGCAAAATAAATTCCTGCCACCAATGTCGGCAAATATTGCAGCAGTGCGGCTTTTTCGGCCTGTCCGCCTGCATTTGCCGTTATCACTATTTCGCCGAGGAAATATTCGCCGAAGGCATTGATGTTTTGCGATATTTCGCCGGCAAGCGGAGGATTGAATATGCTCTGAAACATCGTAAAGAACGGGTATATCAGCGAAAAAGCCGACATCGAGAGCAGCAAAATCCTTTTTCCGCGCAAAAACGTGTCGTTCCTGAAAAACAGGACGTAAGCCAGATAGCAAACCGCGATTGCGGCATTGATTTTGATGAGATAGACTAATGGATTCATCGTTTTTCTTTTTTAATTAGTTGGATAATTTCGGCGAGGTCTTTTTCGGTCAGTTTTTCCTCGCGTGCAAAGAAACTCACGAGTTCCTTGTAGGAGTTTTGGAAGAAATTCGTAACCGCGTTATCGACATATTCGCTTTTGTAGCGGTCGGCGCGGATTTTCGGGCGGTATTCGTAGGTGTTTCCGTAGAGCCGGGACGCGACGTAGCCCTTGTTTTCGAGTTTCTTCATTATCGTGGCGACGGTGGTGTAGGGCGGTTTGGGGCTGTCGGGATACATTTCGCGATAGTCCTTGATAAAGCCTTTTCCACGCGCCCAGACGTAGCGCATCAGTTGTTCTTCTTGTGGTGTAAGTTGTTCCATATCATTGTTTTATATAAAATTTTTTTAAATCCTCAATCTGCTTCCGGAATCCGTAATATCTTGATTTAAGAACATTTTCCGGTGTTTTTCTCATAAATTGTTCATTATTTCGCGACAAAACTACGTAATTTACGTAGAACTTCCAAATTTTACGTAGATTATTTTAAAGATTTAACAATAATTAACTGTTCAGGCTGAAAAAAACTGTATAAAAACCGCATTTGGGGGCGTAGAAGTAAAATTATTAACCAAAAAAATGAAAATAGAAAAAAAAGTAGTATATTTGCATTAAAATTAATAAACGTATTTGAAAAATAATGGAGTTTAATGCTAAACAAATTGCCGAAATTCTACAAGGAAAAGTCGAAGGGAATGAGGCGGTTACAGTTAACAACTTCGCCAAAATAGAGGAAGGGAAACGTGGTTCGCTTACCTTTTTGGCTAATCCGAAATATACTCATTATATATATGAAACCAAAGCGAGCATCGCTCTGGTAAACAGCGATTTTACGGCGGAAAAGCCTCTGCCTGAATCGCTTACGCTAATTCGGGTAAAAGATGCTTATGCTTCTTTGGCAACATTGCTCACGATGGTCGATAAATCGAAAAAGCGCAAGCAAGGCGTAGAAACGCCGTCGCATATTGCCGATTCGGCGAAATATTTTCCCGAATCGGTCTATATAGGCGCTTTTGCGTACATTGGCGAAAATGCCGTTCTCGGACAAAATGTTTCCATTTATCCGCAGGCTTACGTGGGTGATAATGTTGTAATCGGCGATAACACAACGATTTATGCCGGAGTGAAAATTTACGAAGGCTGCGTAATTGGCAAAAATTGCATCATCCATTCGGGAGCGGTTATCGGCGCCGACGGATTCGGGTTCGCACCCAACGGCGAAGTTTACGACAAAATTCCCCAACTTGGGAACGTGGTAATCGACGACAATGTAGAAATCGGCGCAAACACCACAATCGACCGCGCAGTGATGGATTCGACGCATATCCGCAGCGGAGTGAAACTCGACAACCTGATTCAGGTTGCGCACAACGTGGAAGTCGGCGAAAATACGGTAATTGCCGCTCAAACCGGCATTGCAGGCTCAACTCGCGTAGGTTCGCACTGTACGATAGGCGGACAGGTCGGCCTTGGCGGACACATCCGAATCGGCGACAATGTTGGAATCGGCGCACAGTCGGGGATTATCAGCAATATAGATAGCGACCGGAACGTTATGGGAAGCCCCGCGGCAGACGTGAAAAATTTCCTGCGGGCGGGAGTGCTTTTCCCGAAACTTCCCGATATTTACAAATCGCTCGCAAAACTTCAAAAAGAAGTCGAGCAAATGAAAAAAGAACATTAAAAGATTTATAATGAATACGAAACAGCACACTTTGAAAGATAGTTTTACGCTGAAAGGCAAAGGATTGCACACCGGCCTTGAAATCGAAATAACTTTCCGGCCGGCGCCAGTGAATCACGGCTATAAAATCCGCCGCATCGACCTCGAAGGGCAGCCCGAAATAGAGGCTTTGGCCGAAAATGTGAAGGGTACCCAGCGCGGAACAGTGCTTTCCAAAAACGAGGTTCAGGTTTCGACCGTAGAACACGCATTAGCAGCGCTTTACGCCTACGAAATAGACAACTGCCTGATAGACGTGAACGCCCCGGAATTTCCCATTCTCGACGGCAGCGCAATCATCTATGCCAATGAAATAGAACGGGTTGGCACTGTCGAGCAGAACAAAGAAAGAGAATTTTACATTGTAAAAAACAAGATAGAAGTTAAAGACGAAGAAACCGGCTCCTCCTTAGTCGTCCTCCCCGACGACAAATTCGGAGTGATTGCGCATATCGCTTTCGATTCGTATTTTCTTGATAATCAGTATGCTATACTGAATGATTTAAGCGAATTTAAATCCGAAATCGCCTCCTGCCGCACCTTTGTCTTTGTCCGCGAAATAGAGCCGCTCCTGCAAAACAACCTGATTAAGGGTGGCGACCTCGATAACGCAATCGTAATCTACGAGCGGAAAATCAGTCAGGAACGCTTCGATTGGCTGGCCGACAAAATGGGCGTCGCCCACAAAAACGCCGACGAACTCGGCTACATTATGAACAAACCCCTGATGTTCCCCAACGAGCCGGCACGCCATAAACTTTTAGACATTCTGGGCGACATCGCCCTGATAGGAAAGCCGCTTGTAGGCCGCATTATAGCCACCTGCCCCGGCCATAAGATAAACAACCGCTTCGCCCGAATGATTCGCAAAGACATTCGGCTAAACGAAGTGCAGGCGCCGGTTTACAACCAGAATCTCGTTCCGCTGATGGACATCAACCGGATTAAGGAACTCCTTCCGCACCGTTTCCCATTTTTGCTGGTCGATAAAGTCATAGAAATAGGAATGAAACATATCGTGGGCGTGAAAAACGTAACCGTCGATGAGCCGTATTTTCAGGGGCATTTTCCCGAAGAGCCGATTATGCCGGGCGTCCTCATCGTCGAGGCGATGGCTCAAACAGCCGGATTGCTGGTGCTGAACGACGTTAGCGAACCGCACCGCTATTCCACGTATTTTATGAAAATCGACAACGTGAAGTTCCGCCAAAAGGTGGTTCCGGGCGACACTCTTGTTCTGCGGCTCGAATTTATGTCAGAAGTCCGGCGCGGAATTGCCGAAATGAAAGGCTATTGCTTTGTGGGCGAAAAAGTTGTCTGCGAAGCGGAATTTATGGCGCAAGTTATTAAAAATAAGTAAATTACAATAAAAATAGAAATATGTTAAACTCAATTCATCCCGAGGCTATAATTGGCAAAGATGTAACCGTAAGTCCTTTTGTTACAATAGATAAGAACGTGGTTATAGGCGACGGGACTTTTATTTACCCCAATGCCGTAATTATGAGCGGCGCAAGGATAGGTAAAAATTGCAAGATTTTTCCCGGAGCAGTCATTGCCGGAATACCGCAGGATTTGAAATTCGCGGGCGAAGAAACAATTGCCGTAATCGGCGACAACACCACGATTCGCGAGTGTGCAACGGTAAACCGCGGAACTGCCTCGAAGGGTCAAACAATAGTCGGAAACAACTGCCTGCTGATGGCTTATTCGCATACCGCGCACGACTGCATTCTGCACGACAACGTGATTCTGGGCAATGCCACGCAGTTGGCCGGCGAAGTTGAAGCCGACGATTACGCCATTTTGAGCGGCGGAACGCTCGTCCACCAGTTTACCCGAATCGGCAAACACGCTATGATTCAGGGCGGCTCGCGCATCAACAAAGATATTCCGCCTTACATCGTCGTAGGCCGCGAACCGATTACCTATTCGGGCGTAAATATTGTAGGCCTCCGCCGCCGCGGATTCGACAACGACCGTATAGCCTCAATTCAGGAAATTTACCGAATCCTCTATCAATCGGGGATGAACAATAAAGAAGCCGTAAAGTGCATAGAGGAAAACGTTCCCAATTCGGAAGAAAAGGAATGTGTAATCTCATTTATTAACGCCTCCGCAAGAGGAATTGTACGAGGTTATCTCGACTGATTTTGACTAAATTTTAACTGCATAAATTATTATGGTTTATCATTTTATCATTTTATCGGATGAAGTAGAAGGATTCAGAAGGGACGTCCTGATAGATTCGGACGCCACGTTCTACGACCTGCAAGAAGCGATTCTGGATTCCGTAGGATATGCCAAAGACCAGATGACTTCGTTCTTTATCTGCGACGAGGACTGGGGAAAAAAGACCGAAATCACCCTCGTCGAGATGGACACCACCTCGGAAGAGGACAGTTATATAATGGAAAAGACGCATTTGAGCAGCCTGCTCGAAGAAGAACGGCAAAAACTGCTCTTCGTCTTCGATTATATGACCGACCGCGCCTTTTTTATGGAACTCCGCGAAATTATTACCGGAAAAGTCCAGAAAAAACCCGAATGTATCAGGGCGGAAGGCAAACCGCCTGTGCAAATGGTTGATTTCGACGAGTTTGACCGGCAAGTGTCGGCAAAAATCGCCGCTCGCGAAGAAGAAAGTTATTTCGACGACGACGAACTCAACCTTGATGAATACGACGAAGAAGACTTCGGAAATTTAAGCGAAGGAAATCCATTTGACGATTATTAATTGAAATAATTGATATATGAAAAATACTTTAATTGTTATTGTAGGGCCGACGGGAGTTGGCAAAACGGCCCTGTGCCTCGAATTGTCGGAAATATTTAAGGCTCCGATAATCTCGGCCGATTCGCGGCAGTTCTACGGCGATTTGCGCATAGGAACAGCCGCTCCGACAGACGAGGAAATGCGGCTTGCAATGCACTCTTTTGTGGGATTTCTCGACCTCGAAGACTATTACAGCGCCAGCCAGTTTGAAACCGACGTAATGAAACTGCTGACAGAATCAATTTTCCTCGAAAAGCAGGCTGCCCTGCTGTGCGGAGGTTCGATGCTCTACGTCGATGCAGTATGCAACGGAATTGATGACATTCCGACCATCGACGACGTTCTGCGCCGCGACTTGAAAGAACTCTATCAACAGAAAGGCATTGAGCCGATTTTGAGGCAGTTGAAACTGCTCGACCCCGCCTATTACAACCAGGTGGATTTGAAAAACCACAAACGGGTAATTCACGCCCTCGAAATCTGCATTATGAGCGGAAAACCATACTCTTCACTCCGTAAAAACCAGCCTAAAAAACGTCCCTTCAATATCCTGAAAATCGGGTTGGAACGCGACCGGCAGGAACTTTACGAGTTTATAAACGAGAGGGTGGACAATATGATTTCAAAAGGCCTCGTTGACGAAGCCCGCGCAATCTACGACCAATACGGAAAACGAGTTTTCGAGATAAACTCTTTGAATACAGTTGGTTATAAAGAACTTTTCAAGCATTTTGAAGGTGAATGCAGCCTCGATTTTGCGATAGAAAAAATCAAACAGCACACCCGAATCTATTCTCGGAAACAAATTTCGTGGTTCAAACGCGACCAAAGCATCACCTGGTTTCACGCCGACGATTACGAATTTATCACGCAGTTTATCAGCGATGAAACAGGAATTGAAGTAGATATGTTTAAACTTTTTCCGGATTATGAATTCTAAATAGAAGTAAGTAAAATTTCTATTTATGAATCGCTCTTTTCTGTTTTTCGTGTTGCTGTTTGCCTGTTTCACAGGTTTATACTCGCAACAAAATACTGATACAGAGGTCTTTACTGTTGAAGGCCTCTGTTTTGATTCCTTGTATCAGGAGCCGCTCGAAATGGCTAATGTTGACCTTCGCCGTCTTCGCGACAGCGTTTTCGTACAGGGCGCCTATACCGATAAAAACGGCCGCTTTTCGTTGAAAAATGTGAAAGCGGACTCTTATATTGTCAGCGTTTCCTATCTCGGTTACGAAACAAAATCTGTAAATGTCGCCCAATCCCGCTTTACAAAATCGCCCCTCAATATCGGGAAACTGTATTTGCAGCCGATTGACCAAATCCTTGCCGTGATAGAGGTAATCGCCGAAATTCCGGAAATGATAATCAAGGAAGATACAATAGAATACAATGCCGACGCTTTCCGCCTGACCGACGGAGCAGTAGTTGAAGACCTGCTGAAACGGCTGCCCGGCGTAGAAGTCGATGCCGACGGGAAAATCACAAGTTCGACAGGCAAGGAAATTACCCGCGTTTTCGTCGATGGAAAAGAGTTCTTCGGGAGCGACCCCAAACTTGCTACCCGAAATCTCACCGCAAATATGGTCGATAAGGTGCAGGTTGTAGAGAAAAAATCCGACCTCGCCATTCTTACCGGCGTTGAAGACGACGACCCTGAAACGGTCATCAACATTACAATAAAAAAAGGTATGAAACAGGGCTGGATGGGCAATCTTACCGGCGGAGCAGGCGCTCTGCTCGATAACAAAATGGATGAAGACCTCCGCTATTCGACGAATATGAACATCAACCGCTTTACCGACAAAGACCAGTTCACTTTCATCGCTAACGCCAACAATATCAACCAGCGTGGCTCTACCGACCGCGGCAACAATGTCCGTTCGGGGCGGGGCGGGGGAGCGGCCGGAAACGGAATTATCAGTTCAAATACTTTCGGCCTCAATACCAACAATATTATCAACGAAAAACTGAAATTCGGCAGCAACATTCAATATAATTACAGCGATAACTATGTGAAAAACAACAGTTTACGCCAGACTTTCTTTGAAAATGACAGCCTGAACCTACGCTCCGCAAATTCTATCGACCGCGATTATACAAACAATATCGTTTTCAACGGGAAATTGGAGTTCCAGCCCGACAGTTCGACTACTGTAATCTTCACTCCAACGGCATCGTACAACTTTTCGACTTCGCGGACGGAATCAAGCCAGGCGACCGAAGACGGCGACGGCTCGCAAATCAACAGCAGCAATGCGTCTAACGTCCTAAATTCCAACGGTTTTCAGATGCGGATGCAACTCGACGTTTCGCGCAAACTTTCGGCTGCCGGACGCAAAGCCAGCATCAGCGGCTGGTACAGCATCAACAACAGCAGCGGCGACGGCGAAAACACATCGGAAAATATTTTCTACCGCAACCACAGCCGCGACAAAATCCTGAATCAGCAGGCTCACACCGAAAGCAACCGCAACTCGTGGAACCTGCGGGCAACTTACGTCGAGCCGCTCGGAAAAGGAAATTTCCTGAATTTTTCGTATCAAATCCAGAATAACGATACCCGCAACCGCAAAACTACGCTCGATTATGATTCATTATCAGGTACTTACTCAATTCTTAATCCCGATTACAGCAAGAGTTCCGAAACGCGCTCGATAACCCAGAATATCCGCGCCAATTTCAATTCCAATAAAACTAATTACGCTTATAATGCGGGAGTTAGCCTCTCGCCGGTGTTCAACAAAAGCCGGAATTATATAGAAGACTGGTACGGCGAAGGCCTCGATTCGGTCGTGAATCTGCAAAACGGACGGAATACGATAAATTATGCTCCCTTCCTCGAATTTACATACCGTATGAGTTCCGACCGCATTATCCGCAAGAACCTGAAATTGCGCTACAACGGCCAGTCGCGACAACCGTCAGTAACTCAACTCGACCCTTCGGAAAACAACACCAATCCGCTCAATATCCGCAGCGGAAATCCCGATTTGCTGCCTTCGTTCAACAACAATACGCGATTGGAATACAGTTTCAGCAACCGCGAAACGCAACGCTCATTCACAGCCGGTTTGCAGCATACTTTCGTGCAGAACGAAATAGTCAATTTCACCTCCTACGACAGCGAAACCGGAGTTCAATATACACGTCCAATCAACGAAAACGGAACTTGGAATACTGCGGCAAACCTGATGTACTCGACGCCTTTCGACCGCAAAAAGAAACTGAAATTCACTACCCGCACCAACGCGAGTTACAACAACAATATCCAGTATTCACGCGCCGGAGCGACGCAGGAAAGCAACCGCTATATTTCAAATACTTTGAATCTGAAAGAAGAAATCACGTTGAGTTACAGCAACAACTGGTATTACGGCCAAATCCGCGCCAACGCAGGCAATCAGAACACCAAATATTCGCTCGAAGGGCTGACAGGAATCAACAATTATAATTTCACTTTTGCTTACAATATGCAACTGACTTTGCCGAAAAGTTTTGTTTTCGCCACTGATGTTAATTGGACGGGAAACCGCGGAATGTCAGCCGGTTACAATAAAAATGAAACGCTTTGGAATGCTGAAATAAGCAAGCAGTTTTTGAAGCAGAACCGCGGAACTTTGCGCCTGCAATTTACCGATATTCTTCATCAACGCCTCAATATCAGCCGTCAGGTCGGTGGCGATTACATTCAGGACAGCGAATTTACCGCGCTTTCGAGTTATTTTCTGCTCTCGTTTTCTTACCGGTTCAACCAGATTGGTGGCAGCAGCAGTCGGGGAAGCGGCTCGTCCGGAACCCGCAGAAGCAGAAGCAGCGAGGAAGGCTCTGATTACGGTTTCTAACCGTTTTATTCAAACCTGATTGTTTTTGCAGGCGAAATTTTTGATACCAAATACGATGGGATAATCAGCATAAGCAGCGTGATTACGAGCGTTCCGACATTAAGCGCCAGAATAGCCCAGACGTTTATGTCCACCGGAACTTCTTTCAGATAATAAATTTCGGGATTCATACGGAACAGGCCGGTTGTCCTTTGCAAAACGCATATCCCAAGCCCGATGACATTTCCCCAAACCAGCCCGCGAACAATGATAAAGCCGGAAACGTAGAGGAAAATTTTGCGGATGCTGGAATTATCCTGCCCCATAGCCTTCAAAATGCCAATCATATTTGCCCTTTCGAGGATGATAATCATCAGTCCCGAAATCATCGAAAAGCCTGCTACAAGTAGCATCAGCGCAAGAATTACCCAGACGTTGGTATCAAGCACCGAAAGCCAGTCGAAAATCATCGGATTCATCTGCGTAACGGAACGGGTAAACATCACGTTTCCAAGGCGGTCGGCGGTACTTTGGAGGTCGAAATACAGAGCGTCGGTCGTCGCGTCTAAATAGTCAAAATTTTTGAGCGTCAGTTCGAGGCCGCCGACCATATCTTCGTCCCAGCCGTTCAGCCGGCGAATCTGATTTATGTCTGCGAAAATCAACTGCTTATCGTATTCCTGAAAATTAGTTTGATAAATGCCCGAAATGGTGAATTTTCGCGCACGGACGTCGTTTCCGCTCAAAAAATAACTCAAAAAAGAATCCCCTGTTTTCAGCAGCAGTTTATCTGCAATGTATTGTGATATAAGGACTTCCGTACTTGTCGAATCGGCTTTTACCGCCGGCAATCGGCCTTCTTTCAACTGGCTGCCGATGAAAGTCCAGTCGCGGTTTTCGTCAATCCCTTTGAAAAGCGCCTCAAACGATTCTTCATTGGTTTTGATGATACCGAGTTTCATTGCAAATTTTTCTACTTTCGCTATGTTCGGAAAATTTTGCAAAGCATTTAACAGGCTGTCGCTGACGGCAATAGGCCTCATTTCGTAAGACAGGTTGGAATCGAAAGCGCTAATCTGGATATGCCCGCCGAAACCTATAACTTTGTTTCGCACTTCTTTCTTGAAGCCCACGCCGACAGCCACAGACAGCAACATTACGGCCAGTCCGAGAGCCATACTCGCGACAGCAACCCGAATCGCCGGCGGCGAGATGTTTTCGCCCTCCTCGCGGCTGCGGTAAATATGTCTTGCTATGAATAGTTCGACGCTCATTTGTCGGCAAAATTACAAGTTTCTATTGTTATTACAAAATTTTTTTGTACTTTTGCATAAATATTTAACAGGATTAATGTTGATAAGAGATAAACTTTATAAGACGTTTTTTTTAATACTAACAGGCATAATTATTTCAGCAGCAAATGGTTACTCGCAAGACAGCATACCCGAAACGGTAGTCTTGCCGATTAATCCGATTACTGTGAGTATGCCCGATACGGTTATTTTCGACCGCTTCGGCCTGCCTTTGGTGTTCGAGGGAGCGGATTTCAGTTACCTGAAACTGAATGTCGAGCCGCTTGCGCCCGAATCGCCTTACGAAAAACTGCCTTTTCCTTTCGTGAAGCCCTTTTCCAACACTAAAAACCGCGATTTTCTCTATCGGAGTTTTCTTGAATATGCCGATAAGAAACATCCCGAACTGTTTAAATATACCCAGTCGCAATTGCCCAAATCGGTTGAAATAGACAAACTTGAAGGGATGTCGAACAATATTTTCCAGCATTTGTTTGCACTCGATTTCGATATTGACGTGGAAAAAGACAGGGCGCCTCAACGGTTTCAGCCAAAACGCCGCTACTGGACGCTTCACGGCAACAATTCCGTAAAACTTTCGCAAAATTACCTTACCAAGAATTGGTACAAGGGCGGCGCCGGAAACCTGAATTTGCAAAACAACCATAATTTTACCTTCAATTATTCTAAAAATAAAGTAGAGTTCAACAATTTTGCCGAGTGGAAATTGAGCCTGTTCAACAGCCCGAACGACACGCTCCGCAACCTGCGAATCGGCGAAGATTTGGTCAGGACTTACAGCACTTTGGGTTTGAAAGCCGCCAAAAACTGGTCGTATTCGGTCAATATGGAGTTGAAAACCCAGTTGTTCCGCAATTATAAGGAAAACAACACCGACGTTATAACCTCGTTTATGTCGCCTTTTATGGCCAACATCGGTTTGCTCGGTATGAAATATCAGTTGAAGAAAACGTATCCGAAAGTAAAGGGCAAAAACCTTGATTTGAGCCTCGATATTGCGCCTTTGTCAATCCAATACACATGGGTGGCGAGCAGCAACGTCAATCCTGCGCTTTACGGCATCGCAGAAGGCAAGCGGCATAAGGCCGATTTCGGTTCGACGCTGAACGCCAAACTGGTTATGTATTTCAATAAAAATGTCAATCTGACTTCCCGAGTAAAATATTTTACAAACTACGAAAGCGCACAGCAGGCAGAATGGGAAAATACGCTCAATATGCCGATAAACAGGTACTTCTCGACAATGATTTATGTTTACGTGCGCTACGACGATTCAAACGGTATAAAAAAGGACCCAAAACTCGGCTATTTTCAGTTGAGCGAAATGTTGAGTTTTGGGTTTAATTATACCTGGTAAGCCGTTCTGCGGCGAAATTCCGAACAGGCAATAGCGGTTGCGGCGGCCACATTCAGCGATTCGCCGGTATCTGCTCCTTCCGGCCAGGGCGGAATAAACAGGCGGCGGTTAATCAACTTTTCAACTGCGCGACTCACGCCTTTCCCTTCGTTGCCCATAACTATCAGTCCGTTTGGCGTAAGTTGCTCTGTATAAATGTTTTTTCCTTCTAAAAATGTTCCGTAAACCGGTATATTGCCGGCAGAAGCAAGAAATTCCGGCAATACTGTGTAAAATACTGATACTCTGGCTATTGCGCCCATAGTTGCCTGAACGGTTTTCGGATTGTAAATATCGGCCGTATCTGTCGAGCAAATCAGGGTTCGGACGCCGAACCAGTCGGCGATTCTGGCGATAGTTCCCAGATTTCCGGGGTCTTGGATTCCGTCGAGGACAAGCGAGAGTTGATTTTGCAGTTCCGGCAAATCGAGCGTCTGTTTTGGTTTTCTGAAAACGGCAATCACGTCTTGCGGCGTTTTCAGCAGGCTTGCTTTTTCGATATCGCCGTCTTCGGCGGCAATCAGTTCGGCTGCGCGAATATCGCCTTTTGTGGCTGTCCATCGTGGTTTGGCAATCATCAGTTCGCAATCGAAATAGGGCATAATATCGGATACCAACTTGTTGCCTTCGGCCAAAAAACAGCCGCTTTCGTCCCGATATTTTTTCATTTCGAGCGAACGGATAAACTTAATTTTGTTCTTACTTATCATTTTTTTAGAAAAATTTATGCAAAAATAAGAAAAATTGTTGCAAATAAAAAAAATATCTATATCTTTGCAGCAGAATTTTAAATAAAAACAGTAAAATGATTCAATTCAACGCATATTGGTGGTGGCGCTTATTCTTTTCAAAAAGAGTGAGTTCACGTTGATATGTCCTTGTTTTGACGAATAAAAAGGCCTGTTGTAACTCACAACAGGCTTTTTTCGTTTAATTGAAAATTAAAAATTAAAACAAAATAGTTATGAGAATTACAACAAAAAGTAAAACAGCGCTGGCAGACACGCATACGCCTGTCAGTATCTATCTGAAAGTCAGAGATGTATATCCCGAATCGGTACTTTTGGAAAGTTCGGATTTCCACGGCAACGAAAACTCGTTTTCGTTCGTCGGACTTAATCCGCTCGCCCGTTTTGAGGCGAAAAACGGAATTGTAAAAACGGAATTTATTCTCGGAAACGCCGAAAGAGAAATTACCGAAACGCACATCAGCGCAGAAAATCCGCTTGCAGAGCAGTTAAACCGCTATGTAAAATCGTTCGAAATCGCAAAAAA